>CAMWSY010000047.1 GCA_947176995.1 uncultured Porphyromonadaceae bacterium
ACACCTTCGTTAGCCGCGGGCGTTTACGCCCGTGGACAGCCGAGCACGACTTACCCACTTATCGTCCCCGGCGGGGACGCACCAAAAATTGGCAACCTTATTTGAACCACATTGCACGGCCCGTGCGTCCTCCTGTTTTTCAGCGTGCAAAGCACGCAACGTATGCGGCTTATCCTAACGCCAAGCCCGTGAAACGGGCGTCACAACCGCCAGCACCGGGTGACTGAAAGGAACCCGGTGAAATCAAGCGTGTTCCCCTTGAGCTGCGGAGCTGCGAAACACCCCCTCATCGCTCTCCGAGCCCTCATAGTTCTCTCCCATTTGCTGCCGGAGGCAGCATTTGTGGTAAACCTCACGCTCGCGGCTGTGCCGCAGCGTGGGGTAGCTCCTCTTTTTTCCCACAAAGTTACACCATCCCCCGCCGTTAATTTTGGTTAAATGACCACTTATATTCTCTCGGATTTTTAACTTTGTATTGGCTACCCGTAGTGGTGCGTAACAGTGCGTGGCGATTCCCACCACACCTCTCTCCATCCCTGCCACGGGTACATTTCCCTTCCTGAAGGGCCCTGCGATAGAAAATAAAAAAGAAACATAAATGACTGATAACAAATGGAACTTTACTCCCCCCGGCTCCATAGACACGCAAGCTCTCAGTAAGATGGCACAGAAATGGCCTGAAGCACCCGTCATAGCGCAGCTTCTGGCTCAGAGAGGCATTACATCCGAGGAAGAGGCCGATAAATTCTTTCGCCCCTCCCTTGCCGATCTGCACGACCCGTTTCTTATGCCCGACATGGACAAAGCCGTTGCAAGGCTAAATCATGCCATGGGGAAAAAAGAGAAAATCATGGTCTACGGCGACTACGATGTTGATGGTACAACAGCAGTCGCACTTGTCTACAAATACCTCCGGGGATTCTACTCCAACATCGACTACAGCATCCCCACGCGCGAGGACCACGGTTACGGCATCACGCGCCGCGCAATCGACGAGTTCCACGCCAAGAACGTCGGACTGGTCATCATCCTCGACTGCGGCATCAAGGCGATCGAAGAAGTGGCCTATGCACGCTCACTCGGCATAAACTTCATCATCTGCGACCATCACGTATCCGACTCCGAGCTTCCCGATGCGGCGGCGATATTAAACCCCAAGCTCGAGGGAAGCACCTACCCGTGTACCCATCTTTCAGGGTGCGGTGTAGGATTCAAATTCATGCAGGCGTTTTCGCGAAGCAACGGCATCGACGAGCGCGACCTTGAGGGGATGCTCGACCTTGTCGCCGTGTCTATAGCAGCCGACATTGTGCCCATTGTCGACGAAAACCGCATCATGACCTATCACGGCCTGCGACGACTCAACACCAACCCCAACACAGGGTTGAGGGCGATCATGCGCATGGCACAGATACCATCGTCACGTGAGATCACCATTTCCGACGTCATCTTCAAGATCGGCCCACGCATAAATGCGTCCGGACGTATGCAGCGCGGCATTGAGGCCGTCGACCTCCTTGTCTCCCGCGACTTCGGCGAAGCCATGTTGCGGGCCAAAGCCATTGACCAGTACAATCGCGACCGCAAGGAGCTCGACCGCCGCATCACCGAGGAAGCCAACGCCATCATCGACCGCCATTCGGCCCGGCTCGCCGACCGCAAGTCCATGGTCATCTACAACACCGACTGGCACAAAGGCATTGTCGGCATAGTAGCCTCACGACTCACCGAGCTTTACTACAAGCCCGTTGTGGTGCTCACCCTTCACGACGGACTCGCCACCGGCTCCTCCCGCTCAGTGCAGGGCTTCGACGTCTACAGCGCCGTCGAGAGTGCCCGCGATCTGCTTGAGAACTTCGGAGGCCACACCTACGCCGTCGGGCTTTCGCTCAAAGAAGAGAACATCCCCGAGTTTACCCGTCGGTTCGAGCAGTATGTGGCGGCCAACATCACACCCGAGCAGCTCAGCCCCACCCTTTCGGTCGATGCCGTCCTTGAGTTTGCCGACATCACGCAGCAGTTCGCATCACTCCTCCGTCGATTCGAGCCCCTCGGCCCCGGAAACCCCAAACCCGTGTTCCTCACACGCAACGTTTCCGATTTCGGCACATCACGCATCGTAGGGCACAACTCTGAGCACCTGAAACTCGAGCTCGTCGACGACACATCCGGCAAAGTCATGGATGCAATAGGCTTCAATCTTGCCGACAAGATCGACATAGTCAAATCTGGCCGACCATTCGACATCGTCTACACAATCGACCAGAACAAACACCGGTCGGCGCTTCCCGGTGCATTTCAGCTTATCATCAAAGACCTCCGTCCGGCGCAATGACTCCGCGCGAGGTTCTGAAAAAACATTGGGGCTACGACTCCTTCCGCCCTATGCAGGAAGAGATCGTGGCCTCTGTCCTGTCCGGCAACGACACACTGGGGCTGCTCCCCACAGGAGGAGGCAAAAGCATCACGTTTCAGGTTCCCGCACTCATCCTCCCCGGCCTCACAATAGTTGTCACCCCACTGATCTCCCTCATGAAAGATCAGATCGACAACCTCCGTCAGCATGGCATCACTGCCGCTTGCATCCATTCCGGGCTATCTCTCCATGAGCGCAATCTCGCCCTCGACCGCTGCCGCATCGGCAAAGCCAAGCTGCTTTACCTCTCACCTGAGAAACTTACCGACATCAACTTCATCGACGTGCTACGCGGCATGTCAGTTTCCCTGCTTGTTGTCGACGAAGCACACTGCATTTCCCAGTGGGGCTACGACTTCCGCCCCTCCTACCTTCGCATAGCGCGTCTGCGCGACACCTTCCCCCAAGTTCCCGTCCTTGCCCTCACAGCATCGGCCACACCGCAGGTTGTCGACGATATCCGCCAGTCGCTCCACATGCGCGGCAACCACACCTTTGCCCGAAGCTTCGACCGCGACAACCTTTCCTACATCATCCGTCACACCGACGACAAAGACCGCCAGCTCCTCAAAGTACTTGGCGGAGTGCCCGGCACAGCCATCGTCTACGTCCGCTCACGCCGTCGCACAGTCGAGATTGCCCGTTTTCTTGCCGAAGAAGGCATATCGGCATCATTCTACCACGCCGGGCTGCTTGCCGAGGAGAAAAACGAGCGGCAGAACCAGTGGAAGCAAGGCACCGTCCGGGTCATGGTAGCCACCAACGCATTCGGCATGGGCATCGACAAACCTGATGTGCGCGTCGTCATTCACTACGACCTCCCCTCATCCCTTGAGGAATACTATCAGGAGGCCGGACGTGCCGGACGCGATGGAAAACCGTCGTTCGCCGTCGCGCTCGTTTCCCCAACCGACAAAGCCACCCTCTCGCGCCGTCTTTCCGAGTCGTTCCCCGACAAAGAATTTATCCGCCGCGTCTACGCTTTGGCGGGCGTCTTCCTTGAAGTCGCAGTGGGCGATGGATGGAATCGCCTTTACAATTTCAACTTCAACCTTTTCTGCAAACGGTTTTCCCTTCCATCCGTCCCCACCCGCAACGCCCTCGACCTGCTCACACAGGCAGGAATCATCGAGTTCAACGAAGATCGGCGCTCATCCGCGCAGATCCTCATGCTCATTGGCAAGGACGAGATCTATTCCGCACGCATTGATCCCGAAGCTGAGAAAGTCCTGAACGCAGTTTTCCGCACCTACACCGGCATTTTCGCCGACTACACCCCGGTCAACGAGGAGTTGATCGCCCACACGCTCGACCTCACCCCCCGCACCGTCTACGAAGCGCTCCTTCGTCTATCGGCCGCCCGCATCATTTCATTCATACCCCGCCGTTCCACCCCGTGGCTACTCTGGACCACCGCCCGTGAAGATGCCTCGCGCATCACCATCCCACGCCTTGTCTACGAAGTCCGCCGTGAGCGCATGGAAGCACGCATCAAAGCCGTCAGAAGCTTCGCATGGGATGACACAACTTGCCGCTCAGTCACCCTTTTGCGCTATTTTGGAGAAAAAGAGGCAGTCCCATGTGGCCGTTGCGACATCTGCCGTGCCAGAAAGCAAAGCGATTCCCCTGTACCGTTATCCGTCACAATCGATTATCTCACCGCTGGCAGCGGTCACACCATCGGCTACATCCTATCCCAGCTTCCACCGTCACGCCACACCGAGGCCATTTCACTCATCCGCTCACACATCGATTCAGGCAAACTATCTGTTCGCGACGGAATAATTTTCCATAATTCCGAACAATAAACCGTTACCATACGTTAAAATATTGGTGTCATCCATTCTCGCGGACGGGATTTCGTTGTGAGAATCGGAGGACTCCCTTGTCACATATAGAGTATTTTCTAAATTTTCCTCTTATGCACTTAACTCCGAAAGAGCTTGATAAGCTCAAACTTCTGACCCTCGGGATGATAGCTGAACGCCGCCTAAACAAGGGACTCAAGCTGAACTATCCTGAATCTGTCGCCTACATCACATCCTGTGCTCTTGAAGGTGCCCGCGAGGGAAAAACAGTCGAAGAAGTAATGCACGACGCAACCACCGTTCTCACAAAAGATCAGGTTATGGATGGCGTGGCCGACATGATCGGTCTGTTGCAGGTCGAGGCCGTCTTCACCGATGGCAGCCGACTCGTCAGCATACACCACCCCATCAAGTAAGAGCAGATTTTTTCTCACAACACTTTAAGATCTTACAAAATGGCACAACAGACTGATTCCAACACATATACAACACCGCAGGGTGTCTTTCAGGGCGAGCCGGACATTGCTTTCCCCATGACTCCGGGATTCAAACCGGCAACCTACGTTCCCGTCGGAGGAGTTATCCTGAAGGACGGCAACATTGAGTACAACCAGAACCGCCGCACTGTCACCATCAAGGTGCGCAACACAGGCGACCGTCCCGTGCAGATAGGCAGCCACTTCCACTTCTTCGAGGTTAACCGCTACATGGAGTTTGACCGCAAGCTCGCATTCGGTATGCACCTCAACATTCCCGCCACTACAGCTGTGCGTTTCGAGCCGGGTGAGGAAAAAGAGATTGAGCTTGTGGCCTACGCCGGCAAGCAGCGCATACTTGGCTTCAACGGCCTTACCATGGGATTCTCAGGCTACGAAGACACACCTTCCTACTATCCCGTCAAAGAGCGTGCCTTCCGCCGCATGACAAAGGACGGTTTCAAGTGCATCACCGAGGACGAGGCTGACGCCGAGTTCACCACCCCTTCTGCTAAATGAAGCGATCTAAACTTATGGCAATTTAAGATTCAGAGACAGCTTCGAGGATAGTTCGGAATCGCGATGAGGGAGTAATGGGGTTCCATTATGACCGAAGAGAGGTTCCGAAATAGCCCGAAGAAGGCCTGAAGATTAAATGTCACGGTTCATTTCACTTCGTGATTAATACTTTGTAATAAGTTTAGATCACTTCAACAAGTAAATTCCATGGCTACAATAACAAGACAGGAAAACAATATGCTCTTCGGCCCCACCGTGGGCGACAAGATAAGACTCGGCAACACCAACCTCTACGTTGAGATCGAGAAAGATCTCCGCGTCTATGGCGACGAAGTGGTTTACGGTGGCGGCAAGACGATCCGCGACGGCATGGGCACAGCCAATACAGTCACATCAAAAGCCGGATCGCTCGACCTCGTCATCACCAACGTGACCATCCTTGATCCGCTGCTTGGAGTTATCAAGGCCGACGTGGGCATTAAGGACGGCAAGATCGCCGGAATAGGCAAAGCCGGTAACCCCAACATCATGCAGGGCGTGTCTCCAAACCTCTGCACCGGCCCGTCGACCGATGCAATCTCAGGCGAGCACCTCATCCTCACAGCAGCAGGTATCGACGGCCACGTTCACATGATTTCACCGCAGCAGGCTTATCATAGCCTCTCCAACGGTATCACCACCCTCATCGGTGGCGGCGTGGGACCGACCGACGGTTCCAACGGAACAACCATCACCTCCGGTGTGTGGAATATGCAGAAAATGATGCAGTCGGCCGACGGTCTACCCGTTAACCTCGGTTTCCTCTCAAAAGGCAACTCGAGCTACATCCCCACACTCGCCGAGCAGATCGAGGCAGGTGGATGCGGATTCAAGATCCACGAGGACTGGGGAGCAACCATGGAAGCAATACGCCAGTGTCTCACCGTAGCCGACGACATGGACGTGCAGGTTGCCATTCACACCGACACCCTCAACGAGAGCGGCTACGTTGAGGATACCATCGCTGCACTCGACGGACGCACCATCCACACCTACCACACCGAGGGTGCAGGCGGTGGTCACGCACCCGACCTCCTCAAGGTCGCTTCGATGGCCAACGTGCTCCCATCGTCGACCAACCCCACACTTCCCTTCGGTATCAACTCGCAGGCCGAGCTCTTCGACATGATCATGGTCTGCCACAACCTCAACCCCAACATCCCATCCGATGTTGCGTTTGCCGAGAGCCGTGTGCGCCCCGAGACACAAAGTGCCGAGAACATCCTTCACGACCTCGGAGTGCTCTCGATGGTTTCCAGCGACTCGCAAGCTATGGGACGTGTAGGTGAGTCATTCATGCGCACATTCCAGATGGCATCGCTCATGAAGGATGCCCGTGGCAAGCTCCCCGAAGACAGCACCGAGAACGACAACTTCCGTGTTCTCCGCTACCTCGCTCAGATCACTATCAACCCCGCAATCTGCTACGGTATCAGCGACATCCTCGGCTCGATAGCAGTTGGCAAGATGGCCGACCTCGTGCTTTGGGAACCCGCATTCTTCGGCGCGAAACCCAAGATGGTCATCAAAGGCGGCATGATAAGCTGGGCAAACATGGGCGACCCCAACGCATCACTTCCCACACCGCAGCCTTGCATCATGCGTCCGATGTTCGGAGCATTCGGCGAGGCACTCGAGAAGACCCGCGTCACATTCACTTCGCAGGCAGCCTTCGATACCGGCATCAAGGAGAAACTCGGCCTGAAGAGCATCATCTATCCCGTCCACGGTATGCGTCAGCTCGGAAAAGCCGACATGGTGCTCAACGGCAACATGCCACAGATCGAGGTTAACCCCGAGACATTCGACACCTATGTCGACGGTAAGCTCGCCTACGTTGCCCCCGCCAAGGAAGCGCCCCTCGGTCAGCTTTATTGGTTCAGTTGACACAAAATTTGTCCGAAATATCACACCGCCGCAACCCTATCGTTGCGGCGGTTGTTCTTTTTATGAAAACACAGGAAAAACACACAAATTAGATTCATCACATGACATTCCTTTGCTCACTTTTACTCGCAGTTTCTTCGTCGGTGGGAATGCCGCAACCCGACACCAACACACCCGACCCGATACTCATCGACGTTCGTCCCGACACCGTCGAGACACAGGAAATCGTTTTGGAGACACCCGCTATAAAGCCACGCAAGTTCATTCCCTGCATCTACGATCTGCCATATTCATGGACACGTAGTGTTCCCAATAAGGGACGCCTCATGGCAAATACCGGTGTATTGTTTGGAGCAGGATTTACAATGCTCGGCATACTCCAGATCCTCCCCGAGGACGCCACGGCATGGAACAAAGCCGAAATAGCGCACACAAACCCCTTCAAGCGTTGGTGGAAACACGTCAAGGCCGGCCCAACATGGGACAAAGACAAATCCATATTCAATCAGGTGCTTCACCCCTACGCTGGAGCTGCCTACTATATGTCGGCACGCAGTCAGGGCTGCAATGTCTGGCAGTCGTGGGCCTACTCTGCGTTTATATCCACAATCTTTTGGGAATACGGCATTGAGGCATTCAATGAAGTGCCATCCACTCAGGATCTTATCATAACCCCGCTTGGCGGACTCATCCTCGGCGAGACCTTCTACATCCTCAAACGCCACATCGTCAGTCACGACTATTACCTCTTAGGCTCCCGTCCGCTCGGCTACGCGGTAGCATTCATTGCCGACCCGCTCAACGAGGCGCTTGGTTACATACGTGGCAACCGTGCCCACGGCTCAGCAAGTCGTCGCGGCCTCACCACAAATGAAATATCCATGTCCTTCTCCCCGATGCTCGCCGCATCCCCCACAGGAGGCTTCACCAAAGGCTTCACCATCTCCCTCACAATGTAGTCCCACCGAGAACTCCGAGAGCTCCGAGTCCTCTGCGAACTCCCCACTCCCCCCGACAATCACTTATCTCGTCAACTCGGCAAGCATCCGCTCTAATTGCGGAGTCTTGCGTTGACGCTCTGCGCGGCTCACATATTTCAAAGCTGCTTCCTTCTCACTGGCTTTCCCTTGCTTCCATTGGCTGTAATGATAGTTGGCAAGGTAAAGCAGAGCATCTATGTTGCTTGAGTCCAGCTCAAGTATGTGTCGGTTTGTCGCAGCCATCCCCTCCATGTCACCGCTCAGAAGTTGTCCGTAGGCAAGCGCGGGAAGAAAAAGCATATTATCGGGAGTTGCCTTAAGTAGCACCGTTGCTGTATTCACGATCTTCTCCGCATCATCCCTGAACATATAGTATTTCAGCAGACACCGGTCGACGACGCGCCCGAGCCATGCTTCCGAAGATTTCATGTCAAGCAGATAGCGTTCATACATGTCACACTTCCCCTGAGCAATCGTTTCATTGAACACCCCGGTGAAAATCGTATCTATAGGCACGTGACGGTCAACACCGGCAAGCGTCTCCTCACGCGCCCAACGGCTGTCACCATCAAGCAACGACGACACGATTCCGCGCACCCAGTACTCAGTCACACCGGCATGTTCCCTTGCCAGAGTCGTGTATGCAGCCCGGGAGCTCGCCCACTCTCCACGAGAATAGAACTGCGAAGCCCGCTCAGCAAGAGTCACATTCACTTGTGCAATGCCGGCAACCACACACCATACACCCACAAGTGCAACTGTCAGTATTCTTTTCATCAGTAATCAGTTATTCAGGAATTACTAAATGGGACGCCCATGGTGCAATGTGGTTCAAATAAGCACATAGTCCGCACAACCTGTCTGTAGGGGCGCGCGAAAGCACGCCCATCCGGCCGGAGGCCGGACATATAGTTAACCGCGGGCGTTTACGCCCGTGGATAGCCGAGTACGACTTACCACTTATCGTCCCCGGTGGGGACGCACCCAAGATTAGCAACCTTATTTGAACCGCATTGCACGGCCCGTGCGTCCTCTCCCAAGCCCGTGAAACGGGCATCACAACCGTCAGCACCGGGTGACCGCAGGGAACCCGGTGTAAGATGCACATCTCCTATGAGCTGCGGAGCTGCGAAACAACCTTAGGTAGGGACGCACGGCCCGTGCGTCCTTCCCCAGCCGCCGTCGATGACGGCTAATAATATCAAACCCCACATCGAGCCGAAGGCGATGGTGTGGGGTTCCAATACACATCTTCTATCGGCCTCGGAGAGGTCGGCTATTCCATCCCCGACGTCGTAGGCTGTGCCATTGTATTCCTCTAAATACACATGTTTGACACAGACACACTGATATTAGCTTCATCATTCCATCAGCTTGCGGTAGCGGCGACGTGGCAGTTCCTTACCTCCGTTGCGGGCCTTCTTCCACTCCTCGTAATCCGAGTAGCTGCCCTGATAGAACACCACTTCGCCATCCCCTTCAAACGACAGTATGTGTGTGCATATTCTGTCGAGAAACCAGCGGTCGTGACTCACCACAACAGCGCATCCCGCGAAGTCCTCCAGACCCTCCTCAAGAGCGCGGAGCGTGTTCACGTCTATATCATTGGTCGGCTCGTCAAGGAGTATCACATTACCCTCCTCTTTCAGAGCCATGGCAAGATGAAGGCGGTTACGTTCTCCACCCGAGAGCACCCCGATTTTCTTCTCCTGATCTGCACCCGTGAAATTGAACTTCGACAGATAGGCACGCGCGTTCACATCGCGTCCACCCATTCTGAATGACTCCACACCCTGTGAAATCACTTCATACACACTTTTTTCCGGAAGCAGATCATGGTGACGCTGATCCACGTAGGCCACTTTCACCGTCTCGCCCACGTCAAACGTACCTGCATCAGGAGTCTCCTGACCCATTATCAACCTGAACAAAGTGGTTTTACCTGCACCGTTCGGCCCGATGACACCAACGATACCGGCAGGTGGCAGCGTGAAGTCAAGATCCTTGAAAAGCTGTTTCTTACCGTAAGCCTTGGCCAGCCCCTTTCCTTCTATCACCTTGTTACCCAGACGAGGCCCGTTCGGAATGAATATCTCGAGACGTTCCTCCTTCTGCTTCTGATCCTCATTGAGGAGCTTATCATAGCTGTTCAGACGGGCCTTACCCTTCGCTTGACGGGCTTTCGGTGCCATTCTCACCCATTCAAGTTCGCGTTCGAGAGTCTTGCGGCGTTTTGAAGCCTGCTTCTCCTCCTGAGCCATTCGTTTGGTCTTCTGATCGAGCCACGACGAGTAGTTGCCCTTCCATGGGATACCCTCGCCACGGTCAAGCTCAAGTATCCATCCGGCCACATGGTCGAGGAAGTAGCGGTCGTGAGTGACTGCGATGACAGTGCCGGGATATTGCTGGAGGTGCTGCTCGAGCCAGTCGATTGACTCAGCGTCAAGGTGGTTGGTAGGCTCGTCGAGCAGAAGCACGTCTGGCTGCTGGAGGAGGAGACGGCAAAGGGCCACGCGACGGCGTTCACCACCCGAGAGCTGACTGACGGGCTGTTCGTCAGGCGGACAGCGAAGAGCGTCCATTGCGCGCTCAAGCTTATTGTCGATATTCCATGCGTCGGCAGCGTCGAGCTTATCCTGAAGCTGTGCCTGCCGCTCCATGAGCTTGTCCATCTTCTCCGGATCCTCAAGCACCTCCGGATCGCAGAA
>CAMWSY010000048.1 GCA_947176995.1 uncultured Porphyromonadaceae bacterium
TTATTCATCATATTGAAAATATAACAAGTAAATTATCTTTATAAATATTTATTCCATACAAAATTCGCGGGCCGGCCATCTTGGGGATTCATCCCTCCGACGGTCGGCCCGCTACTTTATGCGGTCTTACTTTCTACTATTCTTACTTCTCGATGAGTGTCTGGCTCTCTACCTCGGCGGGAGCACCGAGATAAGTAGCACCTGCAGGAAGCGAATCCTCGTCAGGAACAACCTGAATCTTGTACTGAACAAGAGCGGTGTAGAGAGGATGATCGACCACGAGCAGATTGGTGCGGAGAGAAAGGAGGTTGTACTCCTTGGTCAGATAGTCGGTCGAGATCTCATACTTGAACGGAGTCACAGGGGTCGTACCCATGTCAAAGCCGTTCCAGATATAGGTCACGGGGCCGATAGCTACCTGCTCGTCGCCGGTGCTTTCAACAGAAACACTCTCCACGACTACAGGATTACCCTCTACAACATAGAGCACATTGTTGTCAGGCACGGTGTAGACACCGCTGAACTGAGCTGTGATCTCAGCATCGGGGGCTTCCTTGTCGTCGCTACATGCTGCCATTCCGAAGAGTAACGGAGCAGCCAACAGTGAATAAAGCAGTTTTTTCATAGTTTTTAAATTAACCGATTAATAATTAATAGATATATATTGAGTTGTGTGTGTTAGTTCTCAAAAACAAGGTTTTCATCTTTGACATCGATAACGATCGGGCGATCCTTATCCACCTTCTGTGCAAGTATATCCTTGCTGAGTCGGTTGAGCACGAGCCTGTGTATCGCACGCTTGACCGGGCGGGCACCGAATTCCGGATCATAGCCCTCCTCTGCAAGGAAGTGCATTGCGGCAGGAGTGACTTCGAGAGTGACACCGTTGGTCGAAAGCATCTTCTGTATGCCACGCACCTGAAGTCCCACGATCTCCTCGATCTCCTTGGCATTAAGCGGTGTGAACATTATGGTCTCGTCTATGCGGTTCAGGAATTCAGGCCTGATCGTCTGCTTGAGCAGCTCTATGACCTGTTCCTTTGTGCGCTCGATAGTCTCACCGCGGTTCTCATCGGTCATTTGGGCGAAATTCTCCCTTATCACGCTCGACCCCATGTTTGAGGTCATGATGATGATCGTGTTCTTGAAGTTGACCATGCGGCCCTTGTTGTCGGTCAGACGACCGTCGTCAAGCACTTGAAGCAGGATGTTGAACACATCGGGATGCGCTTTCTCGATTTCATCGAACAGAACGACCGAATAAGGCTTGCGACGCACTGCCTCGGTGAGCTGGCCACCCTCGTCGTAACCGACGTATCCCGGAGGCGCTCCTACCAGACGGCTCACCGTGTGCTTCTCCTGATACTCGCTCATGTCGATACGGGTCATCATGTTCTCGTCGTCAAACAGATATTCCGCAAGAGCTTTGGCAAGCTCAGTCTTACCCACACCGGTTGTACCGAGGAAAAGGAAGCTGCCTATCGGTCGGCGCGGATCGTTAAGACCGGCACGGCTGCGGCGCACAGCATCGGCGATAGCGGTGATGGCGTCATTCTGACCCACAACGCGGTTGTGGAGTTCCTCCTCGAGATGGAGAAGCTTCTCCTTCTCGCTCTGCACCATCTTGTTCACAGGTATTCCTGTCCAGCGCGACACCACATCGGCGATATCTTCAGCGTCAACTTCCTCCTTGATCAGAGCCTTTTCGCCCTGCATCATTTTCAGCTGTTCCTGAATGCTGGCATTCTCCTGCTCCTTGTTCTGGATCTTTGAGTATCTGATTTCAGCAACTTTGGCATAATCACCTTCGCGCTCGGCACGCTCGGCCTCAAAGTTAAGCTGCTCGATGTCGATCTTGTTTTGCTGGATCTTGTCGATAAGCTCCTTCTCGGCTTTCCACTTTGCCGAATACTCCTTCTCCTCGTCGCGCATCGAAGCGAGTTCCTTCTCGATCTCCTTCACCTTCTCAGTGTCACCCTCGCGCTTGATAGCCTCGCGCTCGATCTCCTTCTGAGCGATGCGGCGGCTTATGTCATCGAGAGCCTGAGGCACTGAATCGATTTCCAGTTTCAGCTTCGACGCAGCCTCATCCACAAGGTCGATAGCCTTATCAGGAAGGAAACGGTCGGTAATATAACGCTCCGAGAGCTGCACGGCGGCGATAATCGCCTCATCGCGGATGCGCACCTTGTGATGGTTCTCATAGCGCTCCTTCAGGCCACGGAGTATGGCGATAGCCGAAGCCTCGTCAGGCTCGTTCACCATGACCTTCTGGAATCGGCGTTCGAGAGCCTTGTCCTTTTCAAAATATTTCTGATACTCGTCGAGTGTCGTAGCGCCTATGCTGCGGAGTTCGCCGCGCGCAAGAGCGGGCTTTAGGATATTGGCGGCATCCATAGCGCCTTCACCCTTTCCGGCACCCACGAGTGTATGTATTTCGTCGATAAAGAGGATAATCTCGCCATCGCTCTGAGTCACCTCGTTGACGATTGCTTTCAGGCGCTCCTCAAATTCACCCTTATATTTCGCACCGGCCACAAGCGCACCCATGTCAAGCGAGAAAATCTGCTTGGTGCGGAGGTTCTCAGGCACGTCACCGCGCACTATGCGCTGAGCCAGCCCTTCGGCGATCGCAGTCTTACCGGTTCCCGGCTCACCTATGAGCATAGGATTGTTCTTAGTGCGGCGGCTCAATATCTGGAGCACTCGGCGTATCTCCTCGTCACGGCCTATCACCGGATCGAGCTTGCCGCTGCGTGCCCTTTCATTTAGATTTATGGCATATTTGCTCAATGCGTTGTACGACTCCTCGGCACTCTGATCAGTTGCTTTCTTACCCTTGCGGAGTTCATCGATCGCAGCCTTCAGCTCCTTCGCTCCCAGTCCGGCATCCTTCAGTATCGTCGATGCTGCACTGTTGATCTCGAAAAGAGCCATGAGCAGCGCTTCAAGTGTCACATACTCGTCGCCATTCTGTTTGGCAATATCAAGCGATTTCTGAAGCACATCATTTGAAGTGCGGCTAAGATAAGGTTCGCCACCCGACACTTTAGGAAGCGAAGCGATCTCCCTGTCCACCTGTTGTGCTACAGCCGTGAGATTTGCACCGACCTTCTGGAATATAAATTTCACCAGAGAGTCTCCCTCATCCATAAGACCTTTAAGAATATGGACCGGCTCAATCTGTTGCTCCCCCGCTTGGCGGGTAAGCTCTACAGCTTTTTGTATCGCTTCTTGCGATTTAATAGTGAAACTATTGAAATTCATAATGCGTATCAAATCTATAGATCCATTGGCCTTTCACCGTGGATCTTTGAGTGTGTTTATTATTAGAACAAGTCAGAGCCCTTATTGTTTTAGAGATTGTTTAAAAATGAATGTTAAGAAATCTGATCCAAATTTTAACGAAAACTCTGAAATATAAGCTGTCACGCAGCTTACAACAATACCGGCTTTTTCACAGAAATTTTACAAAAAGCATACCAATCCGACCTGACATTTGCCAGAAACTGACAGACACAAACATTAAAACATTATTAAACAGCAATTTAATCAATTATCGATTTAACAAATCTTAATATTTGGCTGTCAGATAGCTCTTCCCTGTACTGTCACAATATTTAATTTGTCAGTTAGCCCGATTAAGACTAAATTTGCATTATTGTTATAAAGAGCATCTCTGCAATGGTTTTATTTTACAGACTAAGCGACGCCGGCAAGGTTTACGCCCTGCAGGCTGATCATGCTTTCTCGCCGGAAGACGATCGGAAGATCTCATGGCTTCTTGGCGGAGCATCAAGTGTTTCACTCGAGTCATTGCCCGGTAATTTCCGTGGACCGCGCAAGGAAATGGTTACTCCATGGAGCACAAACGCCGTAGAAATAACCCAGAATATGGGACTCAGCGGCATCGTGCGCATCGAGGAGTACACACCCGTAGACGATCCCGATGCCGACCCCGAATTTGACCCGATGCTCCATCGCCACTACTCGGGACTCGATCAGATGCTTTTCACAACCGACATTACCCCGGCACCGGTCGAGCATATCGCCGATATTCATGAATATAATGAGCGTGAGGGACTTGCCCTGAACCCCGATGAAGAGCAATATCTCTCTGACCTCGCAAAACGTCTCGGCCGACCGCTTACCGACAGTGAAGTCTTCGGATTCTCGCAGGTCAACTCCGAGCATTGCCGCCACAAAATTTTCAACGGCACTTTCGTCATCGACGGCGAGGAGAAACCCACCTCACTGTTCAAGCTGATCAAAAAGACATCTCAGCAAAATCCCGGTCGCCTCGTGTCGGCCTACAAGGACAATGTAGCTTTCGTTGCAGGCCCAAAGGCGATGCAGTTTGCACCGGTTAACCCTGACCGCCCCGATTTCTTTGAAACAAAAGATATCGAGACGGTCATTTCTCTTAAAGCCGAGACCCACAACTTCCCCACAACCGTTGAGCCGTTCAACGGTGCCGCTACAGGCACTGGTGGTGAGATACGCGACCGTCTCGGCGGAGGCAAGGCAAGTCTTCCCATCGCCGGAACTGCCGTCTACATGACCTCCTATCCCCGTCTCGACGAGGAGAAGCCGTGGGAGCGCATGATGGATCCACGTCAGTGGCTCTATCAGACTCCTGCCGAAATTCTTATCAAGGCATCCAACGGAGCATCCGATTTCGGCAACAAGTTCGGTCAGCCCCTCATCTGTGGGTCGCTTCTCACCTTTGAGCACGCCGAGCATGACCGCAAACTTGCTTACGACAAAGTCATCATGCTTGCCGGCGGCGTAGGTTTCGCCGCTGCAAAAGATGCTATCAAAGGCACCCCCGAGCCCGGCGAGAAGGTTGTGGTTATGGGTGGCGACAATTACCGTATCGGCATGGGCGGTGGAGCAGTTTCGTCGGTCGACACCGGCCGGTATGCGGGAGCTATAGAGCTCAACGCCGTCCAGCGCGCCAATCCTGAGATGCAGAAGCGCGTCAGCAACGTCATACGCGCCCTCGCCGAGAGCGACAACAACCCCATCGTGTCGATCCACGACCACGGTGCCGGCGGTCACCTCAACGCTCTTTCTGAACTTGTCGAGGCAACCGGCGGTCACATCGACCTCGACGCACTCCCCATAGGCGACATGACCCTTTCGGCAAAAGAAATCGTCGGCAACGAGAGTCAGGAGCGCATGGGCATGGTTGTGCGTCCCGAGGATATCCCACTTATCGAGCGTATCGCCGAGCGCGAGCGCGCCCCGCTCTATGTTGTGGGCGAAACCACAGGCGATGACCGCTTCGTCTTTGAGCGCAACGACGGTGAACGTCCCATCGACCTCGGCATGGCCGACATGTTCGGCAACTCTCCCAAGACCGTGATGCACGACATCACAGTCGAGCGCGAGTATAAAGCACCCGCCACCGATTCACTCAACCTTGAGGACACACTGCGTGAAGTTCTGTCGCTCGAGGCTGTGGCATGCAAAGACTGGCTTACCAACAAAGTCGACCGCTCTGTGACCGGCCGAATAGCTCGCCAGCAGTGTCAGGGCGAGATACAGCTCCCTCTCAGCGACTGCGGCGTAGTAGCACTCGACTACACCGGCCAAACCGGCATCGCCACATCTATCGGCCACGCTCCTCAGGCAGCCCTCGCCGACTCTGCACGCGGTTCTGTGCTGGCAATTGCCGAAGCACTCACCAACATTGTTGGTGCCGATCTTGCACGCGGCCTCTCTACCGTTTCACTCAGTGCCAACTGGATGTGGCCCTGCCGCAACGAAGGTGAGGATGCAGCCCTCTACCGCGCTGTCGAGGCATGCAGCAGCTTTGCATGTGACCTCGGCATCAACATCCCCACCGGCAAGGATAGCCTTTCAATGACGCAGAAGTATGCCGACGGCACCAAGGTTCTCGCCCCCGGCACCGTCATCATCTCTGCCGCCGGCGAAGTCAACGACGTACGCAAGACCGTGACCCCGGTGCTCGCCGATGTACCCGAGTCAACAGTTCTTTATATACCCTTCTCGCTCTCACCTCTTGCCCTTGGCGGATCAGCTTTCGCCCAGACCCAAGGCAAGATCGGCAGCGATGTTCCCGCGGTAAATGATCCCGCCTACTTCCGCACCGTGTTCGACACCTTGCAGAAACTGGTTGCCGAGCGCCGCATCCTTGCCATGCACGACATTTCGGCCGGCGGACTCATCGTCACCCTCCTTGAAATGACATTCGCCAACACCGAAGGCGGTCTTGAGATAGACACCACCGCCATGAACGCACTTGGCGAAACCGACCTCATGAAGATTCTCTTTGCCGAGAACCCCGCTGTGGCTGTTCAGATTGCCGACGGCGAGCAGCTTGAAGCCGTTAGGCAGATTCTCGCTGAGGCCGGCGTTAAGAGCGTTGAACTCGGCCGTCCCTCGGCTGAGCGCGTGATCAATATCAGTCATGGCGACGACGGAGAGTGGCTTCTCGGCATCGACTGGCTCCGCGACGTGTGGTTCCGTCCCTCTTATCTCCTCGACACCATCCAGAGCGGCGAGAAATGCGCCCTCGACCGTTTCGAGAACTACCGCAGCCAGCCCATCGTCTACAACATCCCCGGTAATTGGGATGGCACCCTCGCCTCGCGCGGCATTTCCCACACACGCAAGGAGCGCTCAGGAGTAAGAGCTGCCATTATCCGCGAGAAAGGCGTCAACGGCGACCGCGAGATGGCCTATGCTCTCCACCTTGCCGGATTCGACGTCAAGGACGTGCACATGACCGACCTCACATCGGGCCGTGAGACTCTCGACGATATCAACATGATCGTGTTCTGCGGCGGCTTCTCCAACTCCGACGTGCTCGGCTCTGCCAAAGGATGGGCAGGCGGATTCCTCTGGAACGAGACCGCGCAGCGCACCCTCCGACGCTTCTACGACCGCACCGACACCATCTCGCTCGGCATCTGCAACGGATGTCAGCTCATGGTTGAGCTCGGGCTCATCACACCCGATGCCGATCCGCGCCCCCGCATGGATCACAACGTGTCGCATAAATTCGAGTCCCAGTTCCTCGGCCTCGACATACCCGCCAACGAGTCGGTTATGCTCAAGCCTCTGTCAGGCATGAAGCTCGGCGTATGGGTTGCCCACGGTGAGGGAAAATTCTGTCTCCCCGACGAGACCAAAGGCTACAACGTTGTCGCCCGTTACAACTACGACGCATACCCCGCCAACCCCAACGGTTCAGTAGGTGCTGTGGCAGCAATCGCCTCGGCCGACGGCCGTCACCTTGCGATGATGCCTCACCCCGAGCGCGGCATCTTCCCGTGGCAGTGCGGATACTGGCCTGCCGACAAGGCCGAAGCCGAGCTCACCCCGTGGATCGACGCATTCATTGCTGCCCGCCGCTGGGTTGAAAACGCTACTAAGGCATAATTATTTGCCGCGCAACATAAACCAACATAAACTTCACAGACCACTCTTATGGGAGGTTTCTTCGGAGTCGTGAAGCGCACCAAGTGCGTCAACGACCTCTTCTACGGTACTGACTACAACTCGCATCTCGGCACCAAGCGTGCCGGGCTTGCGACAGTCGACGGCACTCACTTCAGCCGCTCGATCCATAATATCGAGAACGCCTACTTCCGCAACAAATTTGAAGGCGAGCTTCATGAGTTCACCGGCAACAGCGGTATAGGAGTTATCAGTGACACCGACGCACAGCCTATCGTGCTCAACTCACGCATCGGCCGTTTCGGCATCGTCACTGTTGCAAAGATCAACAACCTGTCATCGCTCTCACAGGAGTTGCTCCAGCAGGGTAAAAACTTCTACGAGCACACTTCCGAGTCGGCAAACCCCACCGAGATCGTGGCCGATATCATCTCGCAGGGCAAAGACTTCGTCGACGGCATCAACCTTGTCTTCAAAAAAGTAAAAGGCTCATGCTCCATGCTCCTGCTGCTCGACGACGGTTCGGTCATTGCAGCTCGCGACCGCCTTGGCCGCACACCCATCATTGTCGGACGCCACACCACCGAGGAAGGCTCCTATGCCGTTTCCTCCGAGTCTTGTGCTTTCTACAACCTCGGCTACGAGATCGCCAAAAACATCGGTCCGGGAGAGATCGTGCGCATTTCCCCCGACAATGGCATAGAGCAGCTTCAGGCACCCGGCGACAAGATGCAGATATGCGCTTTCCTCTGGACTTACTACGGCTATCCCCCTTGTGAGTATGAGGGACGCAACGTCGACGAGATGCGCAACGCCTGCGGTGAGGAGATGGGACACGAGGACGAGACAGAAGTTGATTTCGTAAGCGCCATACCCGACTCAGGCATTGGCATGGCTCTCGGTTATTCCGTGGGCAAAGGCGTGCCTTACCGCCGCGGCATATCCAAGTACACCCCCACATGGCCCCGCTCCTTCACCCCCTCGAGTCAGGAGCGCCGCGAGCTGGTGGCAAAGATGAAACTTATCGTCAACGAGTCGCTTCTCCGTGGTAAGAGAGTTGCATTCTGCGATGACTCTATCGTGCGCGGAACCCAGTTGCGCGACAACGTCAAGGACATCCGCGACGCAGGAGCCACCGAAGTGCACGTGCGCATCAGCTGTCCGCCGCTCATCTATCCCTGCCGCTTCATCAACTTCACAAACTCCAAAAGCGAGATGGAGCTCATCACCCGTCGTGTCATTCAGGATCTTGAAGGCGCGACACCCACTCCCGAAATCCTCAAGGAATACGCCACCAAAGGCACAGAGCGCTACGATCGCATGGTTGAGGAAATACGCAAGCGGCTCAATCTGACATCCCTGAAATTCAACAGTATAGACTGCGTCACGCGCTCTATCGGACTCCCCGGCGACTGCATCTGCACCCACTGCTTCGACGGCTCGAGCTACGAGTAATCACGGGGGCTTTCAGCAGGTAGTATTTTATTTTGCTAAACCACAATATTTTACTATCTTTGCACGTCAATGGCTGCCGCCACGTGCCTTCAGGGCATCACGGGCGCCGCATTCAACAACGACAAATAGCTTAAACACTCAAAATAACGATTATGAGTTTAAACATCATCGTCCTCGCAAAGCAGGTGCCCGACACCCGCAATGTAGGAAAAGATGCTATGAAAGAAGATGGCACTATCAATCGTGCCGCTCTCCCCGCCATCTTCAATCCCGAGGATCTCAACGCCCTCGAGCAGGCGCTCCGTCTCAAGGACGCTAACCCCGGCTCGACCGTTACAATCCTCACTATGGGTCTTCCACGTGCTTCCGAAATCATCCGTGAAGCAATTTTCCGCGGCGCCGACACCGGCATAGTGCTCACCGATCGTGCGCTGGGAGGTGCCGACACACTTGCTACCTCCTACTCGCTGGCACAGGCAGTCAAGAAATTCGGCAACTACGACATCATCCTCGGCGGACGTCAGGCTATCGACGGCGACACCGCTCAGGTAGGTCCTCAGATCGCTGAGAAGCTCGGAATACCTCAGGTCACCTATGCCGAGGAGATTCTCGATCTCAAGGACGGATATGTTACCGTGAAGCGTCGTCTTGAGCAGGGCGTCGAGACCGTCAAGGCTCCCCTCCCCTGCGTGGTCACTGTCAACGGCTCAGCCGCTGAGTGCCGTCCACGCAACGCAAAGCGCATCATGAAATTCAAGCGCGTCGTTTCACCCTCTGAGAAAGCCAAACTCACACCCGAGGAGCAGGCATACGTCGAGGCTCGTCCCTACCTCAACCTGCAGGAGTGGGGTGCAGCATTCGTCGAGGCCGATCCCGAGCAGATCGGCATGGCTGGATCACCCACAAAGGTTAAGGCTATCGAAAACGTTGTCTTCACCGCAAAGGAAAGCCGGCGTCTCGACAACGACGACGCTCAGCTCGAGGAGCTCATCAAGGAACTTATCGCAAACCACACCATCGGATAAGACATCATGGCAGAAGACAAGAACAACCTTATAGTATATTGCGAATTTGACGAAGGCAAGATTGCCGATGTCAGCCTCGAACTCCTCACAAAAGGCCGTCAGCTTGCTGACCGCCTCGGCGTTAAGCTCGAAGCACTTGTAATCGGCGACAAGCTCGACGGTGTGGAGAATCAGATTTTCCCCTACGGAGCCGACACCGTCTACAAAGTCGAGGATCCCCGTCTTTTCCCCTACACCTCCAATCCCCATGCAGCTGTCCTGATCAACCTCTTCAAGGAGATCAAGCCCCAGATCTGCCTCATGGGTGCCACCTGCATCGGTCGCGACCTCGGCCCCCGCGTTTCATCATGCCTCCACAGCGGCCTCACTGCCGACTGCACCGCGCTTGAAATCGGCGACCACAAAGACCCCAAGACAGGCAAAGAGTACACCGACCTTCTCTATCAGATCCGTCCCGCATTCGGCGGCAACATCGTGGCAACCATTGTCAACCCCGACTGCCGTCCGCAGATGGCCACCGTCCGCGAGGGTGTCATGAAGAAAGAGATCGTCAACCCCGACCACAAGGGTGAAGTCATCAACCTCGATGCAAAGAAATACGTTAACGATACCGACTTTGTTGTCGAGATCATCGACCGCCACATCGAGAAGAGCAAGATCAACATCAAGAACTCCCCCATCATCGTGGCCGGCGGCTACGGCGTGGGCAGCAAAGAGAACTTCCAGCTCCTCCACGACCTCGCCAACACCCTCGGTGCCGAGGTAGGCGCATCGCGCGCCGCTGTCGATGCAGGTTTCACCGAGCATGACCGTCAGATCGGCCAGACAGGTGTCACCGTGCGTCCCAAGCTCTACATCGCCTGCGGCATCTCTGGTC
>CAMWSY010000049.1 GCA_947176995.1 uncultured Porphyromonadaceae bacterium
AGCATAGACAGGATCGACTGTTTCAGTGTGGTGCCTCTCACGATGCTGTCATCTATGACCACAAGATTGTCTACGCCGTTTTTGATGCACCCGTAGGTCACATCATAGACGTGTGCGGCAAGGTCGTTGCGCGACGTGCCCTCGGCTATGAACGTGCGCAGTTTTATATCCTTGATGGCTACTTTTTCGACACGCAGTTTTTTACCGAGAATCCTGTCAATCGATTCATGCGACAACGTTCCCTCGCCGAGCGCTTTGTGCAACTCCTCGGCTTTGCGGCGGTTGAGCTCACGCTCAAGCTCCTCGCACATCCCTATGAAAGCGACTTCCGCGGTATTGGGGATAAAGGAGATTACCGTGTTTTCAAGATCATTGTCGACGGCTCGGAGTATGTCAGGGATAAGCTGATGACCGAGGCGTTTGCGCTCCTGATAGATGTCGGCATCGCTTCCGCGGGAGAAATAGATGCGTTCAAACGAGCAGCGGCGGTTAGCTCCCTCGCCAAGCACATCAAATATCTCTATATCGCCGTTTTTCCTCACAGTTATGGCGCTTCCGGGCGTCAGTTCATTCACCTGATTGCGGCGCACGTTGAACACCGTCTGTATCACAGGCCGTTCCGATGTCACCACAACCACTTCGTCATCATAGTAGTAGAATGCCGGACGTATGCCGTGGCTGTCGCGCATCGCAAACATATCGCCCGAACCGGTTGCGCCGCATATCACAAAGCCGCCGTCCCAGTCGGGCGACGCGCTTTTCAGCACAGCCGACAGGTCGATATTGTCCTCAATGGCAGTCGTGAGTTCGGGATTAGGGAGTGTGTCGCGGAACCGTCGGTACTGGTTATGGTTTTCTTTGTCGAGTGCATAACCAAGTTGCTCAAGCAGTACGATAGTATCGGAGTAGAGTCGCGGATGCTGCCCCGTTTCGACTATCGAACGGAACACATCCTCCACATTGGTCATGTTGAAGTTGCCGCACAGCAGCAAATTGCGCGACCGCCAGTTGTTGCGGCGCAGAAACGGATGCACGTATGATATTCCGCTCTTGCCTGTGGTGCTGTAGCGCAGATGGCCCATATAGATCTCGCCGATAAACGGCACATAGCTTTCGACATAGTCTGGTTCGAGCGTCGAGAGCTGCTCTTTGCGCAACCGCTCGCCCACGGCTGAGAATATCTCTGAAATTGCGCCTGAGCCAAGGGCGCGCTCCCTGAACACATATTCGTGTCCCGGCGTAGCGTGCATTTTCACAACTCCTATCCCGGCCCCTTCTTGTCCGCGGTTGTGCTGCTTCTCCATGAGGAGATACAGTTTGTCAAGGCCGTAGGTATATGTGCCGTATTTTTCTTTGTAGTAGGCGAGTGGCTTGCGCAGGCGCACCATTGCCACTCCGCATTCATGTTTTATCTGTTCCACAGTGCTGTGATTTCAGTGTCGTGCTCCAAAAGATGGGAAAGAGGGTGCGTCGTTGTCACTGACACACCCTCTCTCTGCATTGTCGCTTTATTGGGTTAAGGCTCTTATGTGGGGATGTGTCAGCGTATGAAAAGGAGCTCCCTGTATTTCGGGAGAGGCCACATCTCGTTGTCCACCATAAGCTCGAGCTTGTCGATGTGATAGCGTATTGTCTCCATGCACGGCACAACGTTGTCGTGGTAGGCGATTGCCTTCTCGCGCTCGCTCTTGATGCGGTTGGCTTCCTTGCGGGCCTGCGTCATCTTCTCCACCTCGTTGCGTATCTCGGTCATGTGTTCGGCCATGTGCTCGATAGAGTCGAGGTCACCTGCCGAGATGTGCTTGCCCTGTTCGCCGGGGAAGAGGGTGCGCAGCTTCACGAGATTGTCGACGAGCAGCGACTGATAGCGGGTGGCAACCGGAAGCACATGATTGAGGGCAAGATCACCGAGCACACGCGACTCGATCTGCACTTTCTTGGTATACATCTCCCATTTCACCTCATTGCGTGCTTCAAGCTCAACCGACGAGAATACTCCGGTGCGTGAGAACATCTCAACGCTCTCGGGGCGCAGATATGCGTCGAAGATCTTTGGAACGCTTGTCTCGCAGTCAAGTCCGCGGCGTGCGGCTTCCTCCTTCCACTCGTCGCTGTAGCCGTTGCCGTCGAAATGTATGTTCTGTGACTCAATGAGAATTTCGCGCACTTCAGCAAGAATAGCGTGGTTAAGCTCCTCACCTGCAGCCAGACGCTTCTGCACCTTTCCGTAGAAAGTCTCAAGCTGATCGGCCACGGCAGCATTCAGTGCTATGAGGGCCGAGGCGCAGTTGGCCGACGAACCCACAGCACGGAACTCAAAGCGGTTGCCGGTGAATGCAAAAGGCGACGTGCGGTTGCGGTCAGTGTTGTCCACCATGATCTCGGGGATCTGGTGCACACCTATCTTCACGCCCTCTTTACCTGCGAAATCAAGAGTGTCATCGCCGTTGACGATGTGGGTGAACAGATCGGAAAGCTGACGTCCGGCAAACACCGAGATGATTGCGGGGGGAGCTTCATTTGCGCCGAGTCGGTGTGCGTTGGTCGCCGATGCTATGGATGCCTTCAGAAGACCGTTGTGGCGGTGTACGGCAGCCATTGTGTTGGCTACGAATGTCACAAATTGCAGGTTCTCAGCCGGAGTCTTGCCGGGGGCGAAAAGCAGTGTGCCTGTGTCGGTGCCGAGACTCCAGTTATTGTGTTTACCCGAACCGTTGATGCCTGCAAAAGGCTTTTCATGGAAAAGCACGCGGAAGTTGTGGCGGCGACCCACCTCGGTCATCAGCGACATGAGCAGCAGGTTGTGGTCATTGGCGAGGTTGGCCTCCTCAAACACAGGAGCAAGCTCAAACTGGTTGGGCGCTACCTCGTTGTGGCGTGTCTTGGCAGGGATGCCCAGACGGTGTGCCTCTATCTCGAGATCAAGCATGAATGCCTCCACACGCTTGGGTATAGAACCGAAATAGTGGTCCTCAAGCTGCTGGTTCTTTGCGCTCTCGTGCCCCATGAGCGTGCGGCCGGTGAGCACCAGATCGGGGCGGGCTGCAAACAGGGCTTCATCCACGAGGAAATATTCCTGTTCCCATCCAAGATAAGAGCACACATGTTTCACCTCAGGGTCAAAAAGTTGAGCAACTTTAGTTCCTGCACGGTCCACGGCGTTGAGGGCGCGCAGCAGGGGAGTCTTATAGTCGAGTGACTCACCTGTGTAGGAAATGAAAATGGTGGGGATACACAGAGTCTGATCCAGAATGAATGCCGGCGAGGAGATGTCCCATGCCGAGTAGCCGCGGGCTTCAAATGTGTTGCGTATGCCGCCGTTGGGGAAACTCGATGCGTCGGGTTCCTGCTGCACAAGAAGTTTGCCATTGAATTCCTCGACTACGCCGCCTTTGCCGTCATGCTCGATGAAAGCGTCATGCTTCTCGGCAGTGCCGTCGGTCAGCGGATGAAACCAGTGGGTATAGTGACGTGCGCCGTTGTCGATGGCCCAGCGCTTCATTCCGGCAGCAACGCTGTCGGCGAGATCGCGCGGAAGCGGCTCTTTCATGTCGATAGCTTTCACCAGAGCGTCATAGGTGTGCTTCGGGAGATACTCAAACATCTTCTGACGGTTGAATACAAGTGAGCCATAATAGGTTTCAGGCCTTTGGGCGGGGATGTCGACATGCACGGCCTTGCGTGCCATTGCTTCCTCTACCGCTTTGAATCTGAGATCTGACATAGGGTATTTATAGAGTGAATGGATCTTTTTTCTTTGCAGTTATAAATGAGAGAGGGCTGCGCCGTGGTGACGGGCAGCCCTCGCAGATTAAATCTTTAGTGCTTTCAGACGCTCGACAGCTTCCGAGGTCGATTCGTGACTGCTGAAGGCTGTAAGGCGGAAGTAGCCTTCTCCCGAGGGGCCGAAGCCGACGCCGGGAGTGCCGACGACATTTGCATCGTGGAGAAGACGGTCGAAGAATTCCCATGACGACAGTCCGTCGGGAGTCTTGAGCCACACGTAAGGGGCATTGATGCCGCCCACAGCTTCGATGCCTATGCTCTTGAGACCGTCGAGAAGCATCGCCGCATTCTTCATGTAGTAGTCGATGGTTTCCCTGATCTGTTTCTGTCCTCGTGAGGTGTAGATTGCGGCTGCACCGCGCTGTACCAGATAGGATGCACCGTTGAATTTCGTTGTCTGACGGCGGTTCCACAGCGGGTTGAGATACACTTCCTTCCCGTTTGCATCAACACCTTTCAGCTCTTTCGGCACGATCACATATCCGCAGCGCAGACCGGTGAATCCGGCTGTCTTTGAGAAACTGCGGAACTCTATGGCAACTTCTCGTGCCCCCTCTATTTCATAGATCGAGTGAGGCACATTCTCCTCGGTTATATATGCTTCGTAGGCCGAGTCAAAGAGGATGAGCGAGCCATTGGCACGGGCATAGTCCACCCACACTTTCAGTTGATCGCGGGTAAGCGTTGTGCCGGTGGGGTTATTGGGATAGCAGAGATAGATCACGTCGGGGCGACGCTCAGGCAGTGCCGGAACAAACGAGTTGCTTGAAGTGCAGGGGAGATACACGATATTGCTCCACTTCTGTCCGTCGAACTCTCCGGCGCGTCCGGCCATGACGTTTGTGTCCACATAAACCGGGTAAACCGGATCGGTCACAGCCACGATATTGTCTATCGACAGGATGTCGCCTATATTACCGGTGTCGCTTTTGGCACCGTCGCTCACAAATATCTCGTTGAGATCGATATTTATGCCGCGCTTGTGATAGTCGTTCTCGGCGATGCATGAGCGCAGGAAATCATATCCCTGCTCTGGGCCGTAGCCGTGGAAAGTAGCTGCATCGGCCTGATCGTCCACAGCATTGTGCAGGGCGTCGATCGATGCCGGGATAATCGGACGGGTCACGTCGCCGATACCCATGCGTATGATTTTAGCTTCGGGATTTTCCTTCTGGAAAGTGTTGACGCGACGTGCTATCTCGGTGAAAAGATATGTCGAGGGAAGTTTGCAGTAATTATCGTTGACTTTGAACATTGTTGTCGTTTGTTTAGTTCTGACGCGGATAGACGCCAGTAAACACAGTGGTTGCGCTTCCGGTCATATAAACGTGATTATCGTCGGGATTCCAGAATATGGTGAGGTCGCCTCCGAGCAGATGTATCGTTACTGTGCGCTCCGTGCGTCCGGTCGTGATGGCTGCGACAGCTGTCGCACATGCGCCTGTTCCGCACGCCATGGTCTCGCCGCTGCCGCGCTCCCACACTCTCATGTTGATCTCGGTAGGGGAGATAACCTTTGCAAACTCTATGTTGGCGCGGTCAGGCCACATGGGATGAATCTCCAGCTCGCGACCCGTCACATGCACGTCGGGACTCTCGTTATTATAGAAGATCACACCGTGGGGATTGCCCATCGACACGGCTGTCACGGCGAGGCGGCCGCCGGTCGTTGTGTCAACTTCGGCTTCGATCATCTTCTCTCCGTCATATTTCACCGGAACTTGGGCGGCGATGAGATCTGGCTCACCCATGTCTACGGTGACTTCAGCAATCTTCCCGTCGGTGCCGGGGGTAAGTGTCAGATACTTTATGCCTGAATTGGTGTCAACCGCAATCTCGGTTTTCGATGTCAGACCATTGTCGTAGACATATTTTCCTACACAGCGGATACCGTTTCCACACATTTTTGCCTCCGAACCGTCGGCATTGAATATGCGCATCTTGAAATCTGCAACTTCCGATGGCAGAATAAGAATAATGCCGTCACCACCTACGCCGGTGTGACGGTCACTCATTTCTATCGAAAGTTCTTCAAGTCGGTCGGGAGTGTGGGTGGTGCAGTCGATATAGACATAATCATTGCCTATACCGTGCATCTTTGTGAATCTTATTTCTTCCTTCATCTGAGAGAAATTGAAACTTGAAAGCCTTTATCGGCTTTTGATGCGTGCAAATATAAGCATGTTTTTTTAATTTTGCCCCAACTTAATCCCGTTTTTTATGCGAATAATAAGAGGTAAATATGGACGGCGTCGCTTTGATGTACCTAAAAACATCACGGCCAGACCCACAACTGACTTTGCGCGAGAAAATATCTTTAATGTGATCGAAAATATGATCGATCTCGACGGGGGCCCTGCGGCGCTCGACCTGTTTGCCGGCACAGGAGCCATTACTTGGGAATTTGTGTCGCGTGGCTGTTCCCGGGTCACAGCTGTGGAGCAGGCTCCCGTGCAGTGTCGGTTTATTTCTGAGGTAAAGGCAAAACTTGCCGACGAGACGCTCACGCTCATTCGCGGTGATGTGTTCAAGTTTATCCGTACGGTCAAGACACCCTACGATATTATATTTGCTGATCCCCCTTACGATCATCCACAGTTTGAGAGCGTTCCAACGCTTGTCATGCAGTCGGGAGCCGTGAAGCCCAGCACACTGTTTGTGCTCGAGCACTCCTCAAAACGCGACTTCTCAGCATTACCCGGTTTTGTTGAAAAGCGTGTCTACGGCAGTGTCAACTTCTCCATCTTCCGCATTCCTTCCCCCGACACCCCATCACCCGCTGTGTAAGGGCGTTCCAAGCAACGCCCTTACTAATTCTTTTCCTTCTCTGGGTCAAAAGAGCCGCTTCCCTTGGTCGTGACTACAATTACGCCATTCATCCCGCGTGTACCATAAAGCGCTCCGTCTTTCAGGATTTCGACACGCTCCACTTCCATCACGGTGATATCCGGGAACTCTGTCATCTCAACGCCGTCCACGATCCAAAGCGGGTCACCAGCCAGCCTGATTGAAATTTTGGATTTGCCATCTTTGTCGTAATATGTGTGTACGCCAACGATACCTTTAAGAGCCTGAATCAAGTCTGACTCTCCGGTCGCCTCAAGCTGCTTGGCGGTTCTCACATCGCGCGGTCCGTTATAGAGCCGGGCATCGATAAGCCCCTTGCCGGTATCCACAAAGTCACGATGCTTGGGGTAATCCTTACCGAATTTCACGACCATGCCATTGCCCTCGACAGGAATATCATAATATTCCCCTTTCCATTTCACATATATCGTGTCAGCCGTCAGCACCTCATAGAGAGCAAATCGACCCTCGCTGTCTGTCTTGACATATTTCTTGGGATTGTGAGTGAAGACTTTGGCATTCTTGATCGGTTTGTTCTTGTAATCAAAAAGCTGCCCCTTGAAAGGCTTTGACGTGAATGTCATGCCGTCGCGTCCCGCCTCCTCTACAAGATCTTCCTCTCTGTTGTAATATTTTAGAGATTCCTGCTTCATGATTTCCACGGCCATATCCATGGTAGCATATCTGTGAATGGGCGTGGTATTGTTGTTGGCACGTACGGTTCCCATTATTCCCATGTTGACATATCCCGAATTATTTGGCTCACGGTCAAACTTGACAGTAACTCCACGACTACCCTCTACAGGTATGCCGTAGAAACGTCCGCGCCATTTTACATATATTGTGTCATCCGGATTCACATCCTCGAGACGGAAGTATCCCTGCTTATCAGGCTTGACGAAATTTTTTAAGTCATGCACGTAGATCTTGGCACTTTTGATAGGCTTGTTCTTGAAATCGACCAGACGGCCGCGCAAAGGCCCGGCGCCCGACATTGCGACGACTGTGAGTATGGAAACTAAAAACGCTACTACGTGCTTCATGGCTACAACCCTTAATGTGATAATGCTCCCCACAAAGATAACAATAAACCTCATACTACCAACAATTATAGCGGAAATATAATCGTAAGGAAAATAGAGACGCACGACAGCACCGCCCATCTAGCCCGTGCAACGGGCGACACACCTGTCAGCACCGGGTGACCGAAGGGAACCCGGTGTACCCGGTACACTCCTATTGAGCTGCGGAGCTGCGAAACAGCCTTATGGTAGGGACACACAACATCGTGCATCCTCCTGATTCTCAGCGTGTATTGCACGCAATTCTCCCGGCCTCCGACCCGTCCGAATTGTCCGACCCGTCCGATCGCAATAGCGATTAGTGGTTGAATTCAGCAGCATTAAAACTCACTCCCCTTGGTCGTAATGTTAACTACACCGCCGAATCCACCGATACCAAACAATCCACCATCATGCAAAACCTCTATCTGCTTTATTTCTACCACCATTAATTCTGGAGTACCATTCATCCTGACACCATCAACAATCCACAGAGGAGAACCACCTCTCACTTGTACTGCATACTCTCCATTTTTGACTCTGACTACGGTTACACCACGCATTCCCGACATCGCTTCGGCCAAATTTTGTGTACCCACTCTTTCGAGCTGTTCTTCTGTCATAACTGCGCGAGGCCCGTTATAATATCTCGCATCCACTAATCCAGCCCCCGTATTCACAAGATCTGTTTCAGCACGGCGTCCAGTGTTACGCATGATCTTTATAAACATCCCCTTGCTGCCATCCATCGCTATGTCATGGATATAGCCGTCATGCTTGACGTGAATCGTATCAGTTTCGACAATATTATCAATCAAGAATTTTCCCTCGCTGTTGGATTTTACGTAATCAAAAGGATCGGTCGTGTAAACCACAGCCCCTCTTATCGGCTTACCCTTATAATCAACTAAATGACCGTGGAAAGAATCGCCAACATAATTATCTCTTTCAAATATTCTGCCGTCTTCACCCACGACGAGCATAACATCCCTTCGGTCGTTTACAGCAAACCCATGAATCTTTTTATTATAAATCACATGTATAGAGTCACCCGGGGTTATATTATCAAACCTAAATTCCCCCTTCTTATCAGATTTAACCGCTTTCTTGGGATTAGTAACATATACCTTTACCCCCTTCATCGCGCGCCCTCTGGTATTACGCACCGTCCCGATAAACGGCTCCGAAGCCATCAAGGTTAATCCTGCAACAGCAGCAAGCATAAATGAAATAAAAACCCGTTTCATGGTTATGATATTTTATTGGATGATAATATTCCAAATATACGATAAAAAATGTTTATTTCGATATTATGGTATAGTTGCTACAAGCTACTCCATTTTGTTGTCACGATTATTACTCCGCCGGCCCCTCGACTGCCATATTCCATTCCATTTTTCAGAACAACTACACTCTTTACCTCTATGACAGAGACATCAAGAGGAGAAGCTGGAAAGCCGTCTATAATCCACATTGGTTCGGTATTTAAATTCCCTACTCTGATACGACCATCTCTCTCAGTAATACCGGGTATCCATCTTAATGCTTTTGTTAGATCAGTTTCTCCAGTCGCTTCCAATTGTTTTGCGTTCATCATACTGTAGGGACCGTTGTAATCTCTCATTCTCATGGTACCAAATCCCATATTCACTTCCTCGTCGCTTTCACGACGTCCGTTGTTGCGTCCGATGATTATATACATTCCTTTGCTGCCGTCCATCGCGATATCATGAAGATAGCCGTCGTGCCTTATATGCAAGGTATCATCAGGATGAACGTTGTCAAGCACAAACTTTCCGTCGCGGTCTGATCTCACATAATCAAAGGGATCTGAAGCGTAAACCATAGCACCCCTTATTCCTTTACCCTTGTGATTCAGCAGAGTGCCATGAAACGACTCGCCGGTATAAGCCTCCTTTTCAAAAACACGGTTATCCTCACCAACTATGAGATGCATCCTCTGTTTATCCGTAACAAGCACATCCTGAATCTTACCCTTATAGTTTACATGCAGAATGTCATTGGGTCGAACACTGTCGAGAGTAAATTCACCATTTTTGTCGGACTTCACCACTTCGCGTGAATCGTTCAGATACACCTTTATTCCCTTGAGGGGCTGCCCTTTCGTATTGCGCAAAGTCCCGATAAACGGCTCAGATGCCATCAAGGTCAATCCTGCAACAGCAGCAAATATTAATGCAGCGAAAAATCTTATCATGGCACAAGTCTTAGGTGGATCTTATTAGATATTGCAAATATAACAAACAGATTATCTTTACAAAAAGATATTTATTCTTTTTTCAAAACAAATATAAAAAGAAGAGTAGGGACGCATGGCTCATGCGTCCGCCTGATTCTCAGTGTGCAAAGCACTCGCTTTTCCCTACCTACGACTCGTCTGAATTGTCCGACCTGTCCGATCGCGATTAGTGGTTGGATTAAACGGCATTAAAAACTACTCCCCTTGGTAGTGACTACAATTACTCCGCCGGCACCTCGAGTGCCATACATAGCACCATCTTTAAGGACAATCACCCTCTCAACTTCCATCACGGTAAGCCCTTCCGGGTCTGTAATGACACCATCGACAACCCATATTGGAGCACACCAAGAATTTCTAATAGATACTCTCCCATTTAGAGTAATAACTCCGGGCATCCATTTCAGTGCATCGGCAATGAACGTTTCACCTGTGGCTTCCAGCTGTTTGGCAGTCATTTTACTGTAAGGCCCATTGTAATCACGCAGCCTTACGCTCCCCGCTCCCATATTCACTTCCTCGTCGCTTTCACGACGTCCGTTGTTGCGTCCGATGATT
>CAMWSY010000050.1 GCA_947176995.1 uncultured Porphyromonadaceae bacterium
GTGGATGCCGCGTCGGCAGGAATTTCAATGGTTCGGTTGTCACGATCCTCCCATGCAACAGGCTCTGACGACTCTTTGGAACGAATGAAGAACTTGTATTCAAAGTAGCGGGGTAGTGCCGCAGCGGGAATGTTTACCGTCCATACCGGGAAAGCGTGGTCGTTCATCACCGGAGCTTTGGCGGGATCCCAGTTGCCGAGGGTGTCGACTCCTCCGGCTATCGCCACAACCTGCCCGGGAGCAACCATCGGAGCTTCGACGGATATGGTGATCATGCCGTTGCGTGGACGCTGGATGCGCTTGCGCGGATCACGACGGTTGATCGTGTCGACTATCGCCGATGAATAGTAGGGCTTGTCGGCTGGCATATCCTGCCAGTAGTCAAACCGGCGTACGCGTGGCGTGTCGCCCGATGAGTGATGATAGAAGTGAGGTGTCCTGCCCCATTCACGAGCTATGATGTCGCCCTGCTCGTGGCGGACGAAGTAGCGGTAGGTGAAATCGGGGTTTGACTGGGGAATATCGACAGTGACAGACCAGACAGAGTCGGACTGCGGTATCATTGCGACGGCTTTGTCGGGATTACCGGCACCAAGGGCTTCCGGTTCACCGGTTATGAACAGGGCTTCTCCCCAATTGGTGCGATAATCAATAGTAAAAGTAACCTTCATGTGTATCAGAGCGTGAAGTTAAGTCAAAATTTGGATGAAACGTGAGTGCCGTGACACTTGTCTACAAATATATAACGTTTGAGAAATAAAAAAAGTCATCGGATGCTTTTTTTATCGGATAACGGTATCCAACGACCCCGCAGAAGACGCACAAGGAAGATCGATCCACGGAAAATAAGCTCGACGCACATGGCTATCCATACGCCTTTTAGTCCCATTGTGCGTGACAATATCCATGCGAGCGGCAGGCGGACGATCCATATACTGCCGAAGTTCATGATTGCAGGAAGGGTGGTTCTTCCGACTCCGATAAATACTCCGTAGGTGACAATCGCCGCCGCAAACATTGGCTCGGCCCACGCCTCGATGCGGAGTATCTCCACTCCAAGGACTGAAATTTCTTTTACCGGTGTCATCATCTCCATGATGAGAGGGGCTACAATCCACATGGCGACTCCCATGAGGGTCATAACCGCCATGCCGAGACCGACGGTGATGTAGGCGAACCGACGGACAAGGTCGCGGCGGCCGGCGCCGTAGCTTTGCCCGACAAGGGTGGTGGCTGCATCGCCTATGCCGTAGCCGGGCATGTAGCAGAGACTCTCGGCTGTTACAGCAAATGAGTTTGCAGCAATGGCAATGACTCCGAGGGGCGCGACAATGGTGGTGACGGCTATCTGCGCGCCGCAGATGACGGCGTGCTCGAGGGTCATGGGAGCAGAGATGGTGGCGGCTTTGCGCATAATGATTCTGCGCGGCCGGTAGCTTCCGTGCAGTCCGCGCAGACGCAGTTCGGGCTGTCGGCAATAGAGATACCAGAACATGACGGCGGCTGTAACGGTTTCGGCAAGTACGGTGCCGAGGGCTGCGCCAAGCACTCCGAGCCCGGCACCGGGAACGGTGAAAACTGTACCTGCCACACCGATGTCGCGGGTGGGGAAGATGAGGAGGAAGTTGAAAAGGCAGTCGAGCACGCACATCATGATGCTGAGCACACTTGGCACACGGATGTTGCCCACACACCGCAGCATCCCTCCGGCCAGATAGCTGATTGTGAGGAGCGGGAGCGCAGAGACAAAAACGAGGAAGTAGAGTGAGGACTGGCGACAGATCCCGGGTGTGCCTCCAAGCCAACGGGGGAGCGGGCCGGATATGGCAATTCCGATGGCCGAGATAATGATGCTGAAGATCAATGCGCCCACGAGTCCCTGCCGGAGCACGTCGCGTGCGGCGGCAAAATCCTTCGCACCGACTTTGTGTGCGACCTGCACTGAGAAGCCTGTCGTGACGGCCGAGCATATTCCCCAAAAGAGCCAGAGGGAGGTGGAGACAAGTCCGATCGACGCTGAGGCATCGGCACCGAGGTGCCCTACCATCGACGCATCAATGTACTGCATGGCTATGCTTGACAGCTGTGCAAGCATGGCTGGAGTGGCAAGAGCGACAGTAAGACGGAGTTGCCGTGCAAAAGTCATGGGCACTCCCTCGCGTATCATCGAAATATCCGGCATCACTATTGGATTTGAAAGCGTGTGCAAAGATAGGTGAATTGGATGTGATTTGCCGGTTTGAAATAATTTAATGTGGAGAAGTTTTGTGTTAAAAGAGTGCCGCGAGGGTGACGTTTTTAGAATTTATGAGTAATTTTATGACCCGTTATGAAATATGGTTTTGACAACGAGAAGTATCTCAAGATCCAGTCTGAACACATACTGGAACGTATAGCCCGGTTCGGCGACAAGCTTTACCTTGAACTCGGCGGCAAACTCTTCGACGATTATCACGCAAGCCGTGTGCTTCCGGGTTTTCAGCCCGACAGCAAGCTGCGAATGCTCAGCAAACTTGCTGACAGGGCGGAAATCGTGATCGTGATCTCGGCTCTCGATATCGAGAAAAACAAGGTGCGCAGTGACCTCGGCATCACCTACGACGAGGATGTGCTGAGACTGCGTAGCGAGTTCATGGCGCGCGGCTTCTTAGTGAACTCGGTGGTGATAACCCATTATAATGGTCAGGCGAGCGCCGATGCTTTCCGCCGCCGATTGGGTCGCCTCGATATCACTACTTACTGCCACTACACAATCGAGGGATATCCCAACAATGTGGCTCTTATCGACTCGGATGATGGCTTCGGCAAGAATGATTACGTGGTGACGACGCGGCCGCTTGTGATCGTGACGGCTCCGGGGCCGGGCAGCGGCAAGATGGCGGTGTGCCTGAGTCAGCTCTACAATGAGCACCGCCGCGGAGTGGAAGCGGGATATGCCAAGTTTGAGACGTTCCCGGTGTGGAGTCTTCCGCTGAAACATCCGGTGAATATCGCCTACGAAGCGGCCACGGCTGACCTGAACGATGTGAACATGATCGACCCCTTCCATCTGGAGGCATATGGTGTCACGGCGATCAATTACAACCGTGACATTGAGATATTCCCAGTGCTTAACGCTCTGTTTGAGGGTGTGTATGGCGAGAATCCCTATAAGTCGCCTACCGACATGGGTGTGAACATGGTGGGATTCTGCATCAGCGATGACGAGGTGTGCCGCGAGGCTTCTAAGAATGAGATCATACGGCGCTACTATACGGCTCTCAACCAGATGGCGAGCGGTAAGGGCAATGACGCTGAGGTGAGCAAAATCGCCCTCAACATGAATCAGGCGAAAATTTCGCCTAATGACCGCCCGCAGATAGTGGCTGCCCGCGAGCGTGCTGCCAAGAGCGGCCGGCCGAGTTCGGCGATAGAGCTTGCCGACGGGACGATCATAACCGCAGAGCAGGGTGACCTTCTCGGTCCGAGCGCGGCTCTCATACTCAATGCAATCAAGCATCTTGCCGGGATAGATCACAGCGTGAAGCTGATACCGCAGGACATGATCGAACCGATACAGCACACGAAGATAAATTTCCTGCGTTCACATAATCCGCGGCTGCACACCGATGAGGTGCTTGTGGCTCTGAGCGTGCTGTCGACCACCGACGAGCAGTGTCGCCGCGCTTTGTCGTATCTACCAGAACTGGAAGGATGTCAGGTACATTCGACCGTAATGCTGGGTGAGGTCGACCACAAGATTTTCAAGAAGCTCGGTGTGGGGCTGACTTGTGATCCGCGCAACAGGAAGAAAGCATAAACACATATTGCAAAACATGGCATGAAAAAGAGCATCGGAGGCCGGTGCTCTTTTTGTGTTATGCGCTGTCAAATGAAGGAAATTTAACTCAATGGTCATTTTCGCAGAAAAAATCGTTAACTTCTTCTTACTTTTGCAAGTGGATTAAGAAGTGATTTAAACTTAGAAATTTATATGCTATGATATACTTTGACAGCGATTACATGGTGGGCGCACATCCTGAAGTGCTTGAGAGACTTGTGGAAACAAATGGTTTGCATACGGTCGGCTATGGCTTTGACGAGTTTACGGCTGAAGCTAAGCGGAAGGTGCTTGAGGCGTGTGGTATCGAAAACGGGGATGTGTTTTTTCTGGTGGGAGGCACGCAGACCAATGCTGTGGTGATCGACCGGCTGCTTGACCATAACGACGGGGTGGTTGCTGCCGATACTGCTCACATCAATGTGCATGAGGCGGGAGCTATCGAGGCTAACGGACACAAAGTGATCACGCTGCCTAATCATGACGGTAAGCTCCGAGGGGAGGATATTGAGAAGTATATCAATGATTTCTATCGCGATGAAACGAATCACTACATGGTGCGCCCGGCGATGGTGTATATTTCTTATCCGACGGAATTAGGCACGGTCTACAGCCGCGAGGAACTGCAAGGGGTAAGTGATGTGTGCCGGAAGTGGAATATTCCGCTTTATTTGGACGGCGCGCGTCTGGCCTACGGGCTTGCTGCGGAGGGTGGCGAGCTCGGTCTGAAGGACATTGCTGCGATGTGCGACGTGTTTTATATCGGGGGAACTAAGTGCGGGGCCCTTTTTGGCGAGGCTGTGGTGACACGCAGGCCGGAGCTTCTGCCACGGTTTGTGTCGCTGATGAAGTTACGCGGTGCCACGCTTGCCAAGGGGAGGTTGCTCGGGGTGCAGTTCGCGACGCTGTTCAGCAACGGGCTATATGAGCGGATCGGTGCTCATGCGGTAAAGCTGGCAATGAGGATGAAGGAGGGTTTTGTGGAGAAAGGGTATAAGCTTTTTATCGACTCGCCGACCAACCAACAGTTCTATGTGATGCCAAACGAGAAGATTGACATGCTGAAAATGGTTGCCTCGTTTGAGCAATGGGGACCGCGCGGCGAAAAGGAGACGCCGGTGAGGTTTGTGACGGACTGGGCCACGACGGAGGAGGATGTGACGGCACTTATCGCGGCACTGGGGGATTGAGGAGGACGCAAGGGGGGAAGGGAGCTTCCGGAGCGCGCTGAGATAGCAGAGTGGGGGAATTTAGTATGTGGATTTAATGATAAGTTTACTGATTGAGGAGTTATGACACGGGGGGATTTTGAAAGGGAGTTCAAAAGGTTGTATCTGCCTTTAGGGATGTACGCTCTGCGGATTGTGGATGCGGCTGACGTCGCGGAAGATCTTGTGCAGAACGCTTTTATGAAGGCTTGGCAAAATGTGGAGGCGGGACAGGATTTTGATAGTTTCAAGGGGTATATGTACCGGGTTGTAAGGAATGAATGTATTTCTTTCCTGCGCCAGAGGAGGGAGGTAGTCGGGCTTGATGAGGTGCCGGAGTTGAGTGATGAAACGGTGGACACTTCGCAACGGGATGCGAGGGTTTGGAAGGCTATCGATGAGCTCCCTGAACGTTGCCGGGAGGTGTTTTTGCTGAGTAAGCATGACGGTCTGTCGAATGAGGAGATCGCCGAAGAGCTCGGGATCTCGAAAAAAACGGTCAAGAACCAGATGACTAAGGCTTTCTCACGCTTGCGTGAGGCTCTATCGGACGGACATAAACCGTTCTTTCTTCCGTTTCTTTGAATTGGTGGGATACGTGCCCGTGGGGCGAGCTTACGGAGATAATGAGTTGCTTTTTTGAGAACTCGGAGGACTCGGAGATCGCTGAGAGATGTTTGAGGCGCACGCGTTGCGTGCTCTTGCAGTAGGGTTGCTGTATCCGCGCCCTGATAGGCGCGGTTACTATAGAAATCGCGTGCTTTGCACGCTGATAATCAGGAGGACGCACGGTTTGTGCAATGCGGTTCAAATAAGTTTGCCAATTTTGGTGCGTCCCCGCCGGGGACGATTAGTTGTAAGTCGTGCTCGGCTGTCCACGGGCGTAAACGCCCGCGGCTAACGGAAATGTCCGGCCTCCGGCCGGATGGGCGTGCTGTCGCAACGCCCCTACAGACTAATGCGGACTACATGCCTATTTGAACCGCATTGCACGGGCCGTGCGTCCCTACGCTGGGGTAGGGAGAACTCGGAGAATTCGGAGATCGCTGAGCACTTGAGGATGCAGAAGGGGCTGTTTGGGAGAGAAATTTTTTTGCAGGCGGGATGGGACTTTTTGGGGATGAATGCGTCTTTAGGGTAAACGATGTGGGATAAGTAACGAAATGTGGCCTGAATGAAGGGTCTTTATCACGATTTACCGCATGGACGAGAAAGAAATAATGTTTGTGGCGCGCCACTACCGCAAGGGGGGCTTCTCGGTGGAGAAAGGATGGCGCAGACTGGGTATAGGCATAACGTCGAAATGGTGGCGGCTGCGTGTGGCGGCTGCCGTGGCTGCGACTATTGTGCTGTCGGCTACTGCCGCTGTAATCTATCGTCATTACGCTACCTTAGCGCCAACGGAATCTATTGCAGCTAACGAAGGGCAGCCAACGGAGATACCTGTAGTGAAAGTGATCGACTTTGAGAACACGCCGCTGACGGAGGTTGTGGAACGGATAAGGGAAACGTATGGCGTGGAGGTGAGAAATGTGCCGGAGAACGCGGACAGTTACCGCCTGTCGCTACACTATGAGGGGACGGCGGAGGATCTCGTCGATACGATCAATGACATACTTTACACGGAAATGGAGGTGGAGAGGCCATGAGAAGATGGATTTTTACAGTCTTGTTTATTATAACGGGATGGATGGGGTGCTTGGCTCAGAATGTGACGCTCAAGGTGAAGGATGAGGCGGCGGCCGCTGTGTTCAGGAGCATCATTGAGCAAACGGGAAAGAATTTCGTGTATTCCTCGGAGCTTCTTGATGGCGTGACGGTGACTGTGGATGCAAAAAACAAGCCTCTTAAAAAGGTGCTCGGGGAGATGTTCAGAAATACTGGAATCGAATACAAGATAAGGGGGAACAATGTGGTTCTGAAGAGAAGGTACAAACCGGTGAGCGTGCGCCGAGATGTGCCGAAAGCGAAACAGAGTAATGTCATAGAGCGGAAAGGGGAGGACATTGAGGGAGCTGAGTTCAAGGAGGTGGTTGTGATTTCGCGACTGGAGACTCCACAGGTGGAATCGGCTGAGATCGGCGCGAAAAAAATAACGGCTGATGAGGTGAGAAACACGCCGGTACTGCTTGGTGAAAGCGATGTGGTAAAGTCGTTGCAGATGCAGCCGGGTGTGACAGAAGGAACGGAGGGAATGGCCGGAATGCACGTGCATGGCGGCAATGATGATGAAAACCTGTTCATGCTTGAGAATGTCCCGTTGTATCAGGTAAACCACTTCGCGGGGTTATTCTCGGCTTTCAACACGGATATAATCAGGTATCTGGATTTCTTCAAGTCGTCGATTCCAGCAAAGTATGACGGACGGCTGTCGTCGTTCATGGACGTGAGGCTGAAAAACGGGAACACTGATGGGCATCACGGTTCAGGAAGACTCGGGCTGACATCGGGAGCGTTTAACATAAGCGGGCCGATAGGGGAGAGAACGACTTATCTGGCAGGTGTGCGCCGGTCGTGGTATGATGTGCTGTCGGCACCGGCACTGGCCATCGTGAACTCAAAGAATCCTGATGAGAAGATACGTCTGCGCTACTATTTCATGGATTTCAACGCGAGAATAACACACCGGCTTTCGCAGAGGGCAAATATCTATTTCAACGCTTACTACGGAGATGATATGCTTAAAAGCGGATCGGATGACAAATCAGACGGCGATTGGGGCTGGTGGGAAAAGGACCGTTATGATTTCAACTGGGGAAATCTTCTGCTACAGGGTGGTGCGAATTATCGCATAAACGATGCGATGACTTCGGAGTTCACGGCCGCCTATACCCGCTATTTCTCCAAGATAAAGCATGACGAGAGGGACAAAGAGTGGAACTACGAGGATGAAAGCGAGACACGCATAATCGTGAGAACCGACAACAATATAAATGACTGGATATTCCGCGGAGATTTCGACTGGAAACCAAGTGAAAAATCGAGAGTGAGATTCGGCGGCAATTATGTGAGACATTCATTTCTTCCGGTGCGCACGGCGAGGGAGTATTCTTTCAATGACTCGAAAGTCACAACGACGGATTCAATCTCGGCCTATCATGCAAACGAGTTCAACGCCTATATAGAGGATGACATGATAATCTCGGAGCGGTTCAGGGCAAACGCGGGAGTACACGCGTCGCTATTCAATATCGACGGGAAGACGCATACCGGTCTGTCGCCCAGAATCTCACTGAGTTATCGTCCGAACGAAAATGTTGTGATAAAAACGGCCTACAGCCGCACGGTGCAGTATGTGCATCAGCTGACACAAAGTTACCTATCGCTACCGACTGATCAATGGATCCCTATTACGGGAAAGTTCAAGCCGCAGAGTGCGGATAAGATTGCAGCGGGGATGTACTTGCAGAGCGGCAAGGGAATGTACGCCGCGTCGGTGGAAGGCTACTATAAGTTCATGCACAATCTTGTGGACTACCGCGACGAATACTACCTGAGTCCTCCGCTTGAGATGTGGGATGCACGCTTAACATCGGGCAAAGGCACTGCCAAAGGGATGGACTTCAAGATAGAAAAAACATCGGGAAAGGTTACGGGACACATCGCTTACTCTCTGGCATGGACCGACCGCCAGTTCAAGGAAAAAAACGGAGGGATGAGTTTCCCGGCCCGTTTTGACAACCGACACACGATAAACGTATTGATAAACTGGAATATAAATGACAAAGTGACAGTAAACGCGGCATGGACAGGACATTCAGGTAACCGCTTCACTCTGCTGCCGCAGATGTTTGAGTCGCCCGGTTTCGGAAGCGAATGGGATCAGGCGGGAGAGGGTATTCCTCTGAAAAGCCGCATAAACAACTATCAGTTGCCTTTCTATCACCGTCTTGACCTGTCGTGCCGCGTGAACAACAGGCATGGATATTGGACATTCGGTCTTTACAACGCTTACTGTCACATGAATACTATCGCAATAAGGAGATCTTACAAAATGGTGATGGAAACAACGCCGTCGGGGACGAAAAGGATCTCAAAGCCTGTTTTCCAGAAAGTGAAACTATTACCTGTAATTCCGTCAATTTCCTACACATGGCAATTCTGAAAAAGATCATTACGGTGCTCCTCCTTCCGGTTTGTCTGACCGGATGCTATGAGGATTTTATCCCGGAAACGGATGTGAAGCCGGTTTTGTGTCTCAACTCCCTGATAACAGCCGGTGAGCCTATTGAGGTGAAGGTGTCGCACACATGGCTATTCACCGAAAACCTACAGCCGGACGCGAATGTGGATGACGCTACGGTCGTCATAATGGTCGACGGTGAAGAGATGGGATCTGATTATCTCCCCAAGGAGGGAGACCACATAAAGATTTCGGCTGACAGCCGGCGTTACGGTCACGCGGAAGCGGAGGTCACAGTGCCATATACCGTGCCGATAGAGATAGTCAATTGGGCGCCTACAGTGACGAGCGCGTGGAGTGATGAAAAGCCGGATCGAAAAATGATGTGCGACATTTCTTTCAACCTAAAAGCTGAGATTGTGGTGAAAGATCCCCGTGAAACGGAAAATTACTACTGGTTTACCTCTAATTCTTTCTACTCAGATCATGACAGTAATGGAGATCACGGTGACGGAGTTTGGTATGAGCCGTGGAGGAGTTATGCTGATGTTTATTTCAATATGGGGATATTGAAGTATGAGGCCGAACCGATCTTTTCGGAACATATAGGTGTGTTTGAGTCGATCTCGGGAAGTGAGCCCTATGGATTTTCTTTCTTTACTGACCGGCAGTTCTCTGGGAAAAGTTATCCGCTTCATATTCAGTTTGCTGACGGGAGATATAAGGTAGAAGCAAGTGAGTGGAATGCGGAACTGCTTGAGTGTGGATGTGAATTTGTGCTGTACAGCGTGTCGGAGAGCTATTACAACTGGGCAAACTATGTGTGGCAACGTGATGAGGGGCCACGCGGCGATCTCAGCGAGCTGGGGTTCGGCGAACCGTTGTGGGGCTATAGCAATGTCTCAACTGGCGCTGGAGTGGTTGCGGCGCAGTCGTCATCGACCTGCCGACTAAATCTTAAAGACTTCATAGAAACTAACTTCAAAATAACTGAATGATGAAAAAGATGCTGTTTTTAATTGCGATACTCTTACCAATGCTCTCACTCAATTCCTGCAAGGATTATGAACGGGTGTTTATTG
>CAMWSY010000051.1 GCA_947176995.1 uncultured Porphyromonadaceae bacterium
CCACGAAATGTGAATATGTGTCGAGTTGCTGAACGCGTTTATTCTTCGGACTTTTCCGTGGAATTGCGGCGGATGATGTTGCGTGTGTGTCTGGCGGTGGTGGCTTTTGCAGCTTCCGCACAGGTCGGTCATGCGTTTTCTCTGTCGCTTGATTCCATAGCCACATGGGGGCGCTTTCCAAACTTCTGCGTAAAGACCTACCGGTGGGGTGACCGCTTTTTCAATTCCTATGACTCGACCTATGTAGTGGGCACGGGCACTAAATTCAACGTGAAATTCAAGACTGACTCGTGGATCGACCACTATTTCTTTGAACTGGAGAATAACAACCGTATCAACATGGTGTCGGACGCATCGACGGCGATGGGTGCTTATCTGACTTATCTTGCGGTGTCGGTGGGCTATGACGTGAATATATCGCGTCTGGTGACGGGTAACACGAAATCGCGCAAGCGTTTCAACTTCGCATTCAACTGTGCGCTTTTCGGGGCAGACCTCTATGTGTATGACAACAATACAGGCACGACGATAACACGCTTCGGTGAAAGGGGGTATTCCGATAAGGTTGACATACCGTTCAAAGGGCTCGACAACAAGGCTCTCGGACTCGATCTCTACTATTTCATAAACAATAAGCGCTATTCTCAGGCCGCCGCGTTCAATTTCTCGAAGATACAGCGGCGCAGTCAGGGGTCATGGTATGTCGGATTCTCCTATCTCAATGAGCAATACAATTTTAATTTCTCGGGACTCGATGAGCAGTACCGTGACAGGCTGCCGCTCAGCTGGGATGACTACACCTATCATGTGAAGGTGAAAAACTATTTTCTGAAAGGTGGCTATGGCTACAACTGGGTGCTCGGGCGTCACTGGCTTGTGGCTGTGTCGGAGTCACCCATGATGGGGCTGCGTCACGGTGTGGTCAACGAGGAGCGAACCAAGAATACCTTTGGCGCCTACAACGTGTTCCGCGTGTCGGGAGTATATAACCGCGGCAAGCTTTTTGCCGGTCTTGTCGGCAGAATATCCACCAGTCTGATAAGAGACCATGAGTCAACGATGCTGTCCAACATGATGTCGGTTGAACTGTCGGTGGGTTATCGCTTCAACCTCTGGTAGTGTGGTATCGAGTCAGACGGTCCACATTTGAAATATAAAAAGGGTGTTTAGGGCAAATATAGGCTGTCGTGTTAAGAAAAACGGTTTAATTAATTTCAGTAAAACCGACCTTATGGCTTATCTTTGTTGTTATAGTAGAAAACACAAATAAGATTCAACTATTTTATTATGGTAAATATCGGACAATACAACCGTCTGAAGGTTGTAAAAAGAGTGGATTTCGGGGCTTATCTCGACGGTGGAAACGGTGTGGAGATACTATTGCCCGAAAAGTATGTGGACCCGACAGTGAAGATCGGCGACGAGCTTGATGTGTTTATCTACACCGACAGCGAGGACCGGCTTATAGCAACGACGGAGAGGCCGTTTGCCAAAGTGGGTGAATTTGCGTTCCTGCAAGTGTCGCAGGTCAATGAGGTGGGGGCGTTCCTCGACTGGGGTATATCGGGCAAGGATCTGCTTGTGCCGTTCAGCGAGCAGAAAACGCGCATGATGCGTGGCGGCATTTACCCGGTTTATGTCTATCTCGACATGGCTACGAAGCGCGTGGCCGCCTCGACTAAACTCGATAAATTCTTAGGCAATACTATCCCGAAATACAAGCGCGGCGATAATGTGAAGGCTCTTGTGCTACGGCATGAAGACCCGGGTTACCGCGTGATTGTCGACAATCTGTTCAAGGGAATAATCTACGACAGTGATCTCTACACCGAAATCGAACTGGGCGAGACGATCGACGCTCATGTCAAGCAGGTGCGCGACGACGGCAAGATCGATCTGAGTCCGGGGCCGGATGCGGCTTCGCGTGTGAGGGTTCTTGCTGAGAAGATCTATTATCTTGCCGAAGCTGCCAACGGCATAATGCCGCTTTCGGATGCTTCGACTCCCGAGGAGATAAAATCGATGCTCCAGTGCAGCAAAAAAGATTTCAAAAAAGCGGTGGGTTTCCTGCTTAAAAACGGCATTGTGTCGCAGAGCGACGGGCGGCTCAACGTGATAGCCAAATGGAGTGATAAAATTACAGAATAAGATAAAGGCTGATGGCAAAAGCTAAGGTAGGAGATACGGTGAGATTTCTGAATGCCGTGGGCGGCGGCGTGGTGGCACGCGTCGACGGCGGCATGATATATGTGGAGGATGAGGATGGTTTCCTCACTCCGGTACTCGACAGAGAGTGTGTGGTAGTGGCCGATGCGCGCGCAATGCAGCCCGAGAGGCCGCAGGGTGTGGTGGCTGAGACCGACCGGCAGCGCACAACCGCTCCGGCTTCGGTTGCCGGCAAGCCGCAGATGGCCGTGACGCCTCCGCAACAGCTTGAAGAGAAATTCCACGAGACGCCCGAAGGGGAGAAGCTTAACGTGATTCTCGCTTTTGAGCCGCTTGATCTGAGGCAGCTTTCGTCGACTACATGGGATGTGGTGCTCGTGAATGATTCCAACTATTACCTGTCGGTGTCACTGTCGTGCCGCGGCGCAGGTGATGAATCATGGACGTTCCTGCGGGCTACATCGGTCGAGCCTGCCACACAGGTGCGTCTGGCCGAGGTTGACAGCACTGATATTCCGGCTCTCGATTTCATCGCCGTGCAGTATATCGCCTACAAGACCGACAGCAGTTTCTCGATGAAGCAGCCGGCGTCGGTTGAGCTTAAGATAGATACCACAAAATTCTTCAAGCTGCATTGCTACAAGGATAATCCATACTTCGACACCGATGTGATCGCTCACGAGATTGTGACTGATGACGTGCCTGCGGGAAAGAAGAAGGTGGATGTAAGTGCCTTGCGGCGGTCGATGCTTGCGTCGAAAAAAGCAGCTGACTTGCGCCCGGAGCGTCGGCCGCTCATGAAGCGTCAGCGTCACCGCGATCCTGACCCTACAAAGGAGCTGGTCGTTGACCTCCATATCGCTGAACTTGTTGATAATGTGCGTGGGCTGACTCCTGCCGACATGCTGAACCGTCAGATCGACGAATTCCGTGAGGTCATGGACGCCAACCTGCGTAACAAGGGACGTAAGATAATCTTTATCCATGGCAAAGGTGAGGGAGTGCTGCGCGGTGCTCTTATAAAGGAACTCACGCACCGCTATAAGGGGCACGATGTGCAGGATGCATCGTTCCGCGAGTATGGTTTCGGTGCAACTCAGGTTATCATAAGATGATAATCTGCTTCACGGGTACGGGTAACAGTGCCGCGGTGGCTTCAGTGCTGTCGCGGCATCTTGGCGATGAGGAGGTGGTGATGCTGTCGGGCGCACTGCTTTGTAGTGTATCTCCGTCTGTCAGGCTTTCGGGCAATCGCATAGTGTGGGTGTTTCCCACCTATAGTTGGGGAGTGCCTTCGGTAGTTGCCGGTTTTATCAAGCGTGTGACGATAACTGGGGCTGACGGTGCCGGGCATTTTATGGTGACAACGTGCGGTGACGATGTTGGGCGCATTGACAGTCAGTGGCGCCGCATGATCAACCGACGCGGCTGGAAGGCCAAAGGAGTGTGGTCGGTGCAGATGCCTAACACATACGTGTGCATGAAGGGGTTTGATGTGGATGCCGAGTCGGTAGCCCATGCCAAACTTGAGGCGATGCCGGCACGGGTAAAGCATATAGCTGCTATGATTGCTGCGGGATCTGATGAGACCGACGTGGTTGCCGGAAGCTGGAGCGTAGTAAAGACAGGTGTAATTTACCCGTGGTTCAGGCGATATGCAATGTCGCCAAAGCCGTTTCGTGCATCGGAAGTCTGTATAGGCTGCGGACGCTGCGCCCGGGAGTGCCCGACGTGCAATATCACTCTTGACGCAACGACTCATCGTCCGGTGTGGGGATCAGATTGCGCCCTGTGTCTGCGTTGCTATCACTATTGTCCTGTCAGAGCCATTGACTATGGAAAATCCACCGCAGGAAAGGGGCAGTACCGCTGTCCTGACGACGCAGGTATTCAGGGTTGAGCTTGGCGCAATAAACCGCGTGGCTTTCCGGCGTGTTATGCGCCGGTGTGTGTGGTTTGCGGCATTGCCGGTTGTGGTCTTGCTCATTGCGGGCATTGCCTTCGACAGGCGTTGGCTTTTCATGATACCGATGCTGATGTGCCTTGTATATCCTTTTGTTGCGGTCATGGCAGCATGGTCGCAGACGGCTACACCTGACCTCGCACAGTCAACCCGCCCTCATTACGTCAGGATTACCCGCAGAGGAATTGAGATAGTCCCGGTAGCTGATGATATCACTCCCGATACACGCACGGTCCGATATATTAACGCCGGTGACGTGAGCGACACAGCTTTGTCGGGGCAATATGTAGTTCTGTTTCTCCGTGGCGGCTCCTTCATGCTAATTCCGCTTGGCTCGGTGGAAAATCCAGACGCCCTTATTGACACTGCCGACTCCCTCGTTTCTGCTACTATCCGGTAAGTCGTTCTATCAGTGCGTGCAGATTGTTATAGAATGATTTAAATGAAATTTCCATATATAATTATGAAATAACGTCGGTTTCGGATGGAAAAAATGATATTTTTTCAAAAAAAATTAGCAAAAACTATTGCCGGTTCAAAAAAAAGCAGTACATTTGCAACGTGTTTTTCATGGTATTAGATTTTAAGGTTATTAAAGGTTGGTTGTCGTGAGACAATCAATTTTTTTTCTACCTACTTCTGAATTTTGAGGTTGTGTTTGAAAATAAACACTTTAGCAAAATCGGAAAAACACTCGTTGAGGTGCTGAAACGCTAAAGTTGCACTGATTATGACACAGAAAGTTGCACAGAAAGTTGCACCGTTTTTTGCACAAGACAACCAAAAACAGTATTTTGTTGAAGATACGAGGCTGCATTTCAGGATTAGGAAGTGCGTGAAAGTGCTGAGATTAATTGCTCAATGTGGACTATAAATGTATCGCTTTTCTATCCATTTACAAATGGAGAAGAAACGATGAAGTATAGGGACAGTGTTGATGAATTAAAGAGAAAATATCAAGTGCGCTTTGGTATTATGGATGAAGCGATTACAAATATGTGATACGTAAACAAAGGCTAAACCAATTAAGGCTTGCAAAAGCAGGCCTTAATTGGCGATTATGGGTTACAGGAATGAACGTCAAGCGGGAAGTGCACATCGCGTCTCCTGTTGTGCTGAGGGGTTAGAGTTCTTGATTATTTTCTATATTATAGAAGCTATAACTCATCTCCGAATATGTTGTCTATAATAGTATTAACTACTTCGTTAAATTTGTTTTTTTTAACAACTTGACCTCTGCGACTTACAATATCATTTAAAGTGAAGTAGGCTGTAAAATGGGTAACAAAATATGATTTCTTGTCCATGTCAGCACCTAGAATATCATTAGATGTAATCTCGATTGTATATTCAGGATGAAGGTTTTTTGATGAAATAAGTACGGCATAGAACATTCCCTCTTATGCCTGTTGAAGTTCGTCTACCGAAATAACCAATGCTGGGTGAATACGCATCACTCCGTCGAGAAACCGAAATGAGACTTCGACAATCTCTCTTTGATGGGCAGAGGTTACAGCAATTTTTTAATCGGTGCTATTCCTCGTGCAGAGGTGTTGGTGAGAAATTTATGGGAATCGGTGATACCCATTGCTCGGGAATTAGAAAATTCGGAAGGATTACGTTCTCGTTCCTGATTGATAATAAGTATGAGCTGCTCATCTGAAATTGATGAGTAGCGTCTATCGGTATGTTTTCTTTGTCTTGGCATAAGATAGCATTTACGCAAATTTAAGTATTAAGTGTTGAATTATGAAATTATTATAATGCACAATAATAGTAAATGGTTTGCTAAGGGTAGATAAAGGACACTGAAAGAGGAGCGGGGGACGCTGGTGGCGTCTCCCGCTCGGTGTAGATTGCTGTGGCAATCGTGGTTTACTTGGCCTCCCAGCCGAGTGCCGATGCGCCGAGAACGGCTGCGTCGCTCTCTTTGAGCTCTGAAAGGAGGATCTTGATCTTGTTTTTGTGGATAGGCAGATTATTGGCTTCAAACGACTCGCGAAGCGGGCGCATGAGGAATTCTCCGCTCTTGGCGAGACCGCCGAAGATGATGAAGGCCTCGGGTGAAGTGAAGGAGGCGAAATCGGCAAGTGCCTCACCAAGTATCTTGCCTGTGAAATCAAACACGTCCTTGGCAAGTTTGTCGCCTGCTACGGCTGCGTCATACACATCCTTTGATGTGATATCTTCGATCGGGATGTTTCGTAGCAGTGATGCTTCGTTGGCACGTGCCTGAAGGAACTCGCGGGCTGTTGTAGCCACACCGGTAGCCGAGCAGTATGTCTCGAGGCAGCCGCGGCGTGTGCAGCCGCACTGACGGCCGTTGTGACGCGATGTGATGTGTCCGAGCTCACCGGCCATTCCGTCGGTGCCGTAAACCATTTTGCCGTCGATAACAACACCGCCACCTACTCCTGTGCCGAGGGTGATCATGATAAAGTCTTTCATGCCACGGGCTGCTCCGTAGGTCATTTCACCGATCGCTGCTGCATTTGCGTCGTTTGTCACTGCGACCGGTATACCGCCGAATGCTTCGCTCAGAGCCGATGCAAGAGGCACATTGCCGCTCCAAGGGAGGTTGGGGGCAAAAACGATTTCGCCGGTGTTGTAGTTGCCGTTTGGCGCACCGATGCCGATGCCGAAGATCTTGCCTTCTGCTCCGTAGGCCTTGATGAGATCGCTGGCTTTTTCGTGGAGAGCCTTTATATAGTCTTCGAATATAGGATAGCTCTGTGTCTTGATTGAATTGGTAGCCAGTACGTTGCCGCGTGCGTCGACAATGCCGAATACAGTGTTTGTGCCACCTATGTCTATGCCAAGTACGTAAGGCTTGGTTGCAGGTGAAGAAGATGTAGTGTCCATGTTCAATAATATTGTTGTGGGTAATAAAGTTATTTTTCAGAGGGTATGGAGGCGGAGAGGATTGTCGCGGTGCCGCCGAGTGTCAGTGACGAGGTCTCGGCAGGAACAAGCACGGTTTCGCCCTGACGGATGCTGACCGTAACGCCGTCGGCAATGATACAGGCTTTTCCGCTAACTGCGGTGAGCGAGAGGAATGATCCCTGCGGCATGTCGACGGCAAGTGTTCCCTGCGGCTTCAGCAGCTTTGCAGTGAAGAAGGGGCAGTCGACAAGGGTGGCGACAGGGGCGTTATGGTCATAGGAGGTGAGGTAGTCGGTGCTGACGTTGTAGTCGATTGCATCGCGGGCTTCCTCGGTGTGAAGCTGACGCTGGTTGCCCTGCGCGTCGCGGCGGTTGTAGTCGTAGATGCGGTAGGTTATGTCGCTCGTCTGCTGTATCTCGGCGATAAGGTTGCCTGCTCCGATGGCGTGGACGCGCCCTGCGGGAATGAAAAAGACGTCGCCGGGATGCGACTGATGGCAAGCTATGTCTTCGGTAAATGTGCCGTCGGCCACATGGCTCACATACTGGTCAGGGGTGATGTGGCGTGCCATGCCGGCATAGATCTTCGCTCCGGGCTGCACATCGATCACATACCACATTTCGGTTTTGCCCATGCAGTTGTGGCGTGCGGCGGCCAGTGTGTCGTCGGGATGCACCTGCACCGAAAGGTCATCGTTGGCGTCGATAAGTTTGATGAGGATGGGGAATTTTGTTCCGAAGCGGCGGAGGGGAACTTCGCCTACGAGTTTTTCCCCGTACTGTGTGATCAGGTCGTGGAGGCTGCATCCTTGCAGATCGCCGTTGGCCACGATGCTCTCATGACCGGTCACATCGGACAATTCCCAGCTCTCACCGACGTCGTTTGTAGCGGCTTCGGTAGCCTTGAAAGCTGCGAGACGGCTTCCACCCCATATCACACTCTTGAATTGAGGTATGAATTTTAGCGGGTATAGTTTGGCAGACATGCCTTCTATGTTGTGTTGAAGAATTAAATAATTATTGATGATGAACCGCCGTAGTGGAGGCTCTTTTGGCAAATGTAGTGATTTTTATTTTATAATACGTATTTTTGCAGTAAAATTACGCTTTATACATTTCCACTAATAATGAAAGAGTTTTTTCAGGTGATGCGCAGGTTTGTGCCGCCCTACAAGAAATATCTTATACTGAACCTTATATTCAATCTGCTGTCGGCGATACTCACTTTGTTTTCGTTCGCGCTGATTATCCCTATTCTCGAGATGCTTTTCAAGGTCAGGGAGGCCACCTACGGGTATATGCCGGTGGGAAGCGCGTCGCTGAAGGATGTGATCATCAATAACTTCTATTACTATACTCAGGAAGCGATAGCCGACTGGGGCGCATCGGCCACGCTTGCGGCGCTTGCTGCGATGCTTGTGGTGATGACGGCGCTGAAGACGGGTGTGCAGTATCTGAGCAGCTATTTTATCATTCCGCTCCGCACGGGTATTGTGCGCGACATACGCAATTATGTCTACGACAAGATTGTCTCGCTGCCGATAGGTTTCTTCACTGTAGAGCGCAAGGGTGACGTGATGGCGCGCATGAGCGGTGACGTGGCAGAGATAGAGAACTCGATCATGTCGTCGCTCGATATGCTTTTCAAGAACCCTGTTATGATCATCGTGTGTCTCGGCATGATGATTGCGATAAGCTGGCAGCTTACGCTGTTTGTGCTGATTCTGCTCCCGCTTGCCGGCACGCTCATGGGCAGGGTGGGCAAATCGCTTAAACGTAAGTCGCTCGAGGGGCAGACGCAGTGGGGAATGCTCATGTCGATGATCGAGGAGCTGTTGGGCGGACTGAGGATAGTAAAGGCATTCAATGCCGAGAAGATGGTTTCGGGACGCTTTCATGACGAGAATGACAGGTTTCTGCATATCTCCAACCGCGTGATGCGCCGCCAGTCGCTTGCGCATCCCATGAGTGAGTTTCTCGGTACAGCGGCTATCGCGATAGTGCTGTGGTTTGGCGGCACGCTTATCCTTAGCGGCACCACATCGATGAATGCCGCTTCGTTCATCTACTACATGGTGATCTTCTACAGCATCATCAATCCGGCCAAGGATTTTGTGAAAGGGGCGTATGCCGTCCAGAAGGGGCTTGCCTCGATGGAGCGTGTCGACCGCATTCTTAAGGCGGTGAATCCGATAACCGATCCTGCGCATCCAGTTCCGGCCAAAGATCTTAAAGGACACATCAGATATGACAACGTGTCGTTCAGCTACAACGGTGATAAGGATGTGCTGTCGGGTATCAGCCTTGATATTCCCGCGGGCACTACGGTGGCACTCGTCGGTCAGTCGGGATCGGGAAAATCTACGCTTGCCGATCTGCTTCCGCGTTTCTATGATGTGGATAAGGGACGTATCACAGTCGACGGTCACGACGTGCGCGACCTCAGGGTGCATGATCTGCGTGCGCTCATGGGCAATGTGAATCAGGAGGCGATACTTTTCAACGACTCGTTTTTCAATAACATTGCGTTCGGCAAACCTGATGCCACACAGGAACAGGTAGAGGGCGCCGCCCGCACAGCCAACGCGCATGACTTCATCATGGCTACGGAGCATGGTTATCAGACCAATATAGGTGACCGCGGATGCCGCCTCTCGGGAGGACAGCGGCAGAGGGTGTCGATAGCCCGCGCGATTCTCAAGAATCCGCCGGTACTCATCCTCGACGAGGCAACCTCGGCACTCGACAGCGAGAGCGAGCATCTTGTTCAGGAGGCTCTTGACTCGCTGATGAAGAACCGCACGACTCTGATCATAGCTCACCGACTCTCGACTATTGCCAACGCCGACATGATATGCGTGCTGCATGAAGGGCGCATAGTGGAGCGTGGCACTCATGACGAACTGATGAAGCTCGACGGCTATTACCGCAAACTTGTGGATATGCAGAAATTCTGATAAATACTTTCTTTATGGGATTATAAGCCGAGTTTTATAGATAGGGCATGGCAGCAGTCGATCTCAATCGATATGTTGGAAAAACGGTGAAGAATCCAAATAGAAACGCACAGTTTGACGAACAGACCGCTGAATAAAAGTA
>CAMWSY010000052.1 GCA_947176995.1 uncultured Porphyromonadaceae bacterium
CACCGCGCAAAGTTAGGAAAACAGCATGATTTTATAAAAATAAAGTGAAAAGAGGCAAAAAGACCACGACAAAGAAAAGTAATGTGTTTGTTGGAAAAAAGATTTTTTCTACATTTGCAAGCTGAAAATCATGCGTTGCTGTGAAGGTCTCTTTGCAGCACGGAAAAAGTAAAAATTGAAAGAAAAAATAAATATCATTACCACATGCAAAACAAAGGAACGTTAGGAAGCCTTATCGCCGGTATCATAGCGGTGTTCCTCGTGCTTGTGTGTGCGTTCTATCTTTCGTTCTCGGCAGTGAGCAATCACTTCGAGGGGAAGGCCAAGGACCACGCCGCGCAGGTAGCCGGAGAAGCGGGCACAGGCTCCGAGCAGTATGCGAAGGCCTACAAAGCCTACATCGACTCAATCTCCAAAGAGCCCGTCTACATGGGCTACAACTACCAGCAGGTGCAGAAGTGGGGCGTAGGACTCGGTCTTGACCTCAAGGGCGGTATGAACGTGATTCTTCAGGTTTCGATGCCTGAGATTCTCCGCTCGATGAAGAATGCCGATCCCGATCCCGCATTTGATGCAGCTATCGCCGCAACCGACTCAATTATCGCCTCGCATCAGAGCGATGATTACGTGGGTACTTTCACCAAGCAGTACCGCGAGCTTAATCCCGGGGCTGATTACTCGGTAGTGTTCAACGGTATCGTGAAGCGCGGTGCCGATGATGCATCTGTAGCATCCACCCTTAAGGACGAGGTTAAGGATCGCGTGAACAACTCGGCAACCAACGTTCTCCGTAGCCGTATCGACGCCTACGGTGTTGTTTCTCCCAATATTCAGGTGCTTCAGGGTAAGGACGGTCAGATCCTTCTCGAGCTCCCGGGTGTGAAGGAACATCAGCGTGTGCGTGAGCTTCTGCAGCGTTCGGCCAACCTCGAGTTCTACGAGACCTATAAGGCTAATGAAATCATGGCTGCCCTGTCGCAGCTCAGCAACGCCGTGGCTCAGGATTCGACTCTCAATATGCCGGAAGGGCTGATCGCCCAGTTTGACGGCGGTGTCGAGAGCGGTGCTACTCCCATCGTAGGCTATGCAACCGCTGCCAAGCGCGACGCTATAGATGAAATCCTTGCAACAACTACTGCCAAGCAGATTCTCCCGAGCAACCTGAAACTTCGCTGGACTGTTAAGCCTCAGGTTATTCCTGCCGACAACGGCCGCAATATCGAGCTGTATCAGCTTGTCGCTCTGAAAACCAATAATGGCAAACCGGCTCTTGACGGTTCATGCGTGATTTCAGCCAAAAGCGACTTCGACAACATGCAGGGTAATGTCGTTTCGATGACGATGAACAATGAGGGTGCCAAGCAGTGGGCCCGCGTGACCGGTGCCAACATCGGTAATGCAATTGCTATCGTGCTCGACGACAAAGTTTATTCATATCCCAATGTGAACACCGCAATCGAAGGCGGTAGCTCGCAGATCACCGGTGGCTTTACCGTAGAGGAGGCACAAGACCTTGCCAACGTGCTCAAGAGCGGTAAGATGACCGCTAAGGTTGACATCATCTCAGACATGGTGATCGGCCCGTCGCTCGGCGAACAGGCTATCAAGGCAGGTTTCCTGTCGTTCATCCTTTCGCTCGTGCTCCTCATGATCTTCATGGGACTTATCTACGGCATTATCCCGGGTCTTATCGCTGACCTCGGTCTTGTGTTCAACCTCTTCTTCACATTCGGTATTCTTGCCTCGTTCCAAGCAGTGCTGACTCTGTCGGGTATCGCCGGTATCGTGCTTGCCTTGGGTATGGCTGTTGACGCCAACGTGCTTATCTTTGAGCGCACCAAAGAGGAGCTCCGCGCCGGCAAGACTCTGCGCAATGCAATCGCCGACGGTTACAGCAACGCATTCTCTGCAATCTTTGACTCTAACCTCACTTCGATCATCACAGGTGTAATCCTGCTTCTCTACGGTACAGGCCCGATCAAGGGCTTCGCCACAACACTTATCATCGGTATTGTCTGCTCGTTCTTCACAGCCGTTTATCTGACACGTATCGTGTTTATTCTCGGTGACCGCAGCAAGGCATTCCAGAAGCTCACATTTGACACCAAGATCTCGCGTAACTGGCTTCTCAACACCAAGATCAACTTCCTCGGTCAGCGCAAGGCCTCGTTTACGGTTGTGGGTATCTTTGTAGCTGTGGTTCTTGTATCGTTCTTTGTGCGTGGTCTTAATCAGGGTATCGACTTCTCGGGTGGCCGCAACTATGTTGTGAAGCTCGACAAGCCGGTGAATACCGAGGAGCTCCAGACACGTCTCGCTCCCGAGTTCCCCGACGCATCGGTAACGGTTATCACTATCGAGAACTCCAATCAGGTGCGCATCTCGACCAACTATAAGATCAACGATGACAACGAAGGTGTCGAGCAGGAGATCGTGGGCAAGCTCTACAACGCCCTGAAACCTGAGCTCCGCGCCGGTATGACTCCCGAGGAGTTCAGCACTACTGACGAAACTCAGGGTATCGTATCGTCGCAGAAGGTCGGACCTACGGTGGCTGATGACATGCGTAATGATGCATATATCGCCGTCGTTCTGTCGCTCATCGCGATGTTCCTCTACATCCTTCTCCGCTTCAGAAACGTTGCCTTCTCGGTCGGTGCTCTTGCTGCCGTAGCGTTTACCGCCTTCACGATTATCGGCTTCTACTCGATCTTCTGGGGTGTGCTTCCGTTCGCAATGGAAATTGACCAGACGTTTATCGCCGCAATCCTGACCGTTATCGGTTATCAGATCAACGATACAGTGGTTGTGTTTGACCGTGTGCGCGAGAACACTCAGCTTTATCCGAAGCAGACCCTGTATAACACGATCAACAATTCGATCAATCAGACTCTGAGCCGTACGTTGATTACCTCGGGCTCGACTATTCTCGTGCTCCTCTGCATCTTCGTTCTCGGTGGTGACAGCCTGCGCAGCTTCGTGTTCGCAATGCTCTTCGGTGTGATCACCGGTACATTGTCGACTATCTACATCGCTTCACCTGTAGCATACCTGACTGACAGCCGCCGTCATGGTGGCAACAAGGCTCAGGTAGCTGTGGCTGCTGCTCCCAAGAAGGAAAAGCGCAGCTCACGCACTCCCGCCAAGGAAGCCTGATAGCATAGAGTACTAAATTATCCCCATACTGCGGGCGGCAGACTCCGGTCTTGCCGCCCGCAATGTTTTTAGCATTATTTCTGTTCAAGATGTCACTTTTGACAGGCGGGATGCGTCATTTAGATAAAGACGTCTTAAACAACATAAGTTAAACATTACAAATACTTAAAAATATGGAGGCTGTTGCACTATTAGTTCCGTTAGGAGTCTGCGTACTTCTTCCGATTATGCTTGCTTGGTTTTATTTCAATTCAATGAATAATAAGGCAAACCGGCGTGCCGAGGTAATGACAAAGGCAATCGAAACTAACGTCTCTCCTGAAAAGTTGGATGATGTTTTTGAAAGCCTAAAAAAAACGGCAGAAGAAATGTTGCAGACCAGATTACTAAATGGTTGTATATTCACTCTGCTGGGAGTGTCATTATTGATTATGATGTTTGTTGTCTCAAGCGATGAACTTTATAAGTTAATGTGCTTTTTCTCGCTGGTATGTTTCTCTATCGGAATAGGTTATCTTATAGTTTATTTCGTAACGAGAAAGGCTGTGAGTGAGAAGAATGAGGAACAGAAAGCTGGAGATGAGTAGTAAAAATATTGCCCGTTGCTTGCCTAACCCAAAAAGCTGATGACGCAGATCGAGTTTGTAAAGTGTGTAGAGGGGTGTCAGAAGCAGGTACGCCGGTTTCTGACGGCTCTCTGCTGCGGGGACTCGATGAGAGCTGACGATATAGCTCAGGATGCTTTTATAAAGGCTTATCTGAGTTGCGATAGTGTGAGGGATGAGGAGAAGTTTGTGCGATGGATTCATCGGATTGCCTATAACACGTTCATAAGCAGCCAAAGAGTTGTAAAGACAAGTGTGCCGCTTGACGAGCTATATAGCATAGAATCAGGAAACCGAAGCGATGCTTCTTTCAAGTATCAGGAACTTTATGCCGCATTGGACAAGTTGTCGGAGAAAGAACGAACCGCTATTCTGCTGTTTTACATGGAAGGGTATGATATAAAGGAAATTGCGGAGATAACAGATTCGACAATTGATGCAGTAAAACAGCTGTTGAAACGGGGTCGTGAACACTTAAAACACATATTACGATGAATGACGATAAACTGAAGAAACTTTTTGCCGACTATGAGCCGGATATTCAGAGTGATGCCATGTTTATGGCACGGCTTGAACGAAGTCTGCGCGCAGTGGAGTTTATCAAAGAGAAAAAAACGGCAGCCAAACGGCGTAACCGTGTTGCCATGGCAGTCGCCTGTGCCGTCGGTTTTGTGGCAGGAGGATTATTCTTCTCGGTCATGCCGTATATTACGCAATGGCTCAGCAGCCATGACCTCGCAAGTATATCTCCAGCGTTTCAATCGGGACAAGTAGCCGAGATCCTGACTTATTGTCTTGGGTGCGTAAGCACTATGGCGCTCACACTGGCATCGTATGACATGGCGTTGGGATTAGTGGGATGCACCAATGTGCATAGTAGATAAAAATGAAATCACACCTGTTAATTTAATGCGATAACCAAAATGCAAGTTGATATAGCAATGCAAGTCGATATAGCTATGATTGGTTATTGTAACTCAATTCAAAAGGTGATGCAATAAACAATAAGTAGTGGTTGCAGGAGATCCACACGTGAGTGCCGATTTCCTGCATTTTTTCATATATCCCGTCGCGATGTGGCAGTGAGGCAATAAAAGGGGCGGTGAGGACGTTTAGAAATGTGAGATGGATAAACGCAGACCTAAACGGATTGAAAACGTGCCGGTGGACGGGACACTCTACAAGCTGCCGGTGGAGTATGCAACGGTGGTGAGGGGAACGGCCGATGCCGACGGGTTGTCGGATGCCTCAATAGAGGCCGTGCGGAGATTTGCGCGTATATACCGACCGTGGCGCTATAATTAGGCGTTAAGTTTATTTAAGATGACGGAGGGGGTACACGGGGCAACCGGGCGTTGGTAAAAGGATGTTTTTTTGTATCTTTGAATCTTGATACAAAGGAGTCTTTACTGAAATGGCAGAAGAAGAGGAAATAGAGGCCGGATTGTCGGCAGCCGAAATGGAGGCTATGACGGACGAGCTTAATGCGCCTGTGGCGGAGTATACGGAGGATGATATCGTAACTCTCGACTGGAAGGAGCATATAAGGCTCCGCCCCGGTATGTACATAGGCAAACTCGGTGACGGCAGCAATTACGACGACGGTATCTATGTGCTTCTGAAAGAGGTAATGGACAACTCTATCGACGAGTTCATGATGGGAAACGGCAAGCAGATCATCGTGGAGATCGCCGAAGGGGAGGTGATGGTGAGAGACTTCGGCCGCGGCGTGCCGCTCGGTAAGGTTGTGGATGTCGCGTCGAAAATGAATACCGGCGCGAAGTACACTTCAAAGTCGTTTAAGAAGTCGGTTGGACTTAATGGCGTGGGTATAAAGGCCGTGAACGCTCTAAGCGCGACTTTTGCGATAGAGAGTGTTGTGGGTGGAAAGAAACGCCGCGCGGTGTTCAGCCACGGGGTAATCGTGGAGGACAGCGGTATCACCGATACCAACGAGGCTAACGGCACAACGGTGGCTTTCAAGCCTGACAGCTCGATCTTTAAGGATTATGCCTACAGGGATGAGTTTGTGCTCCCGCTGATCAAGAATTACACTTTCCTGAACACGGGACTGACGATCGTGTATAACGGTCAGAAGTTTGTGTCGCGACAGGGTCTTCTCGATCTCCTGCGCGAGAACATGACAAAAGATCCGCTCTATAACCCGATACACCTGCAAGGTGAGGATATAGAGATCGCTCTGACTCATGCAAACCAGTATGGTGAGGAGTATTACTCGTTTGTGAACGGACAGCACACGACGCAGGGTGGCACGCACCTGACGGCGTACAAGGAAGCTGTGTCGAGAACGCTTAAGGATTATTTCGGACGCAACTTTGAGTACAGTGACATACGCAACGGCATGATCGCGGCGGTGTCGGTGAAGGTGGAGGAACCGGTATTTGAATCGCAGACCAAGACAAAGCTTGGCTCACGCGACATGTCGCCCAACGGGCCGACGGTGGCGAAGTTTGTGGGTGATTTCATCAAGAAGGAACTCGACAACTATCTTCACAAGAATCTCGATGTGGCTGAGGTGATCCTGAAAAAGGTTCAGGAGAGCGAGCGTGACCGCAAATCGATGGCGGGAATAACGAAGCTTGCACGCGAAAGAGCCAAGAAGGTGAACCTGCATAACCGCAAGCTTCTCGATTGCCGTGTGCATCTGAATGATGCCAAGGGTGACGACGCAAAGAAGCTCGCTTCGTCGATATTCATAACCGAGGGTGACTCGGCTGCCGGATCGATCACGAAGATACGCGATGTGGAGACGCAGGCCGTGTTCTCGCTTCGCGGAAAACCGCTCAACAGCTACGGGCTGACACAGAAGGTGGTTTATGAGAACGAGGAGTTCAACCTGCTACAAGCTGCTCTGAACATAGAGGACGGTATCGACGGACTGCGCTACAACAACGTGGTGATTGCAACGGATGCCGATGTGGATGGCATGCACATCAGACTGCTGCTGCTGACGTTCTTCCTGCAATTTTTCCCTGATCTTGTGAAGAAAGGGCATGTGTATGTGCTCCAGACTCCGCTTTTCAGGGTAAGAAACAAAAAGACTTCACGAAGAAGCGGGAAGTCAAAGGGGACACCGGAGGATACATATTACTGCTACACAGACGAGGAGCGTCTGGCAGCAATAAAGAAACTCGGAGTAAACGCCGAGATAACCCGATTCAAGGGGCTGGGAGAGATCTCGCCGGAGGAGTTCAGGGGATTCATCGGTGAGGATATGCGCGTGGACCGCGTGACACTGCGCAAGGATGACGGTGTTGGTCAACTGCTGGAGTTCTACATGGGTAAGAACACCTCGGAACGTCAGAACTTCATCATTGACAATCTTGTTATAGAGGATGACTCAGAGATAAGCTAAAGATAACGATAAGAGATGAGAACGGCGTTTTATGCCGGATCGTTTGATCCGTTTACGGTCGGACACCTCTCGATAGTCGAGCGCGGACTCGGCCTGTTCGATAAAATCTATATCGGGCTCGGAGTGAACATAAACAAACCGGGCGGAGAAGCTGCCGCAAAATCGCGGATAGAGGCGACCAAGAGGGCGGTGTCGAAGTTCGGTGACAGGGTTGAAGTGCTGAGTTACAGCGGACTTACATACGAAAAAGCCCGTGAATTAGGTGCTGACTGCCTGTTAAGGGGGCTGAGAAACAGCTCAGATTTCCTTTATGAGCAACAAATTGCCGATGTGAACCGACGGATGTCGGGAATCGAGACGGTATTCATGATAACGCTGCCGGAACACGCTTCGGTGAGTTCGTCGGTGGTAAGGGAACTGGAACGGTACGGAGCCGACATTTCGGACTTCGTTCCATAAAAAAGATCCAAACAAATGCTAAAGTCAAAGAAAATGAAAAAGATATTGGGTGCGGCGGTTATCGCCGCTATCGCAGTGGTTGCGGTGTGTGCGCGTGGCCGCCAGCCGCAGGAGAAGACACCGGACTTCTCGCCTCTGCAAAAACTGGGGTATGCCGAAAGGCTGATAGAGAGTTTCTATGTCGACACCGTCGACTCACCCAAAATGGTGGAGGAAGCTATCATCGCAATGTTGAAGACGCTTGATCCTCACTCGGTTTACACGGATGCGGAGGAGACTAAGGAGCTGACAACCCCGCTTCAGGGCAATTTCAGCGGCATAGGCATTCAGTTCAATATGAACAACGATTCGCTCTATGTGATACAGACTACTTCGGGAGGCCCCTCGGAGGCAGTGGGCATTCAGCCGGGTGACAGAATCCTCTCAGCCAACGACACGATCATATCGGGTGCCGGACGGTCGAATGCGGAAATACTGAACATACTGCGTGGACCGAAGGGTACGGAGGTTGTGGTGAAGGTGCTTCGCCGCGGTACACCAGAACCTATCACGTTCAGAATCATACGTGACGATATCCCGCTCTACAGCGTGGATGCCGCTTACATGGAAGACCCGACGACGGGCTACATCAGGGTAAGCCGTTTTGCCGAGGACACGGGTAATGAAGTGGCTGAGGCTGTCATGAAGCTCCAGAAGCAGGGGATGAAGGATCTGATCATCGACCTTGAGGATAACGGGGGTGGATACCTGAATCCGGCTTTCGACATGGCTTCGCTGTTCCTGCAGCCGGGTGACCTTGTGGTTTACACTGACGGCGCACGCGTGGATCGTCAGGATTATCGTGTACAGGGCAAGCCTCTTATGCCGGATGGACGGCTGGTAGTGATGGTGAACCAAAATTCTGCCTCGGCAAGTGAGATCTTCGCGGGTGCCATACAGGATAATGACCGCGGTGTGATAGTGGGACGTCGTACGTTCGGCAAGGGACTTGTGCAGCGTCCGTTCCCGTTCCCAGACGGGTCGATGGTAAGACTGACAGTGTCACGATACTACACCCCCACGGGTCGTTCGATTCAAAAACCATACGTGAACGGCGAGGGTGACGATTACAGAATGGATCTCTACAACCGCTATATGTCGGGGGAATACATGAGTGCCGACAGCATACATTTTGCTGATTCGCTCAAGGTGGAGACTCTGAAGAACCATCGTCCTGTCTATGGTGGCGGAGGTATCATGCCTGACCTGTTTGTGCCTATCGACACCACAATGTACTCTGATTACTACCGTGACCTGATGGCTAACGGCATATTCAACAGGTATGCAGTGGAATATGTGGATCAACACCGCGACGAGATAAAAAGCAAGTATCCGACGGAGAGTGATTTTGTAAAGAACTTCGTTTTCACTCCCGAAATGATGAACAGCCTTATCGCTCTCGGTGAGAAGGCCGGAGTGAAACGCAACGATGACGGGCTTGAAAAGAGCCGCGATATAATCTGCGCTATCACGAAGGGCCTTATCGCCCGCGATGTGTGGGATATGAACGGATATTTCAGGAGCGTGAACCCGGTGAGCCGCGGAACATACGAGAAGGCTATCGGATTGATCAAGGATAAAGCGTTGTATGATAAACTTATCACTGAGGGTGGAAAAAAGTAGATGTATTCTCGGAATGATAATGGCCGGGGCGATGTTTGTCGCCCCGGTTGTGTCATGTAGCAGCGGGTCGGGTGAACGGAACGGGGATGCGGATGAAACACAACAGGGATGGGGACAGCCGCTGATCTCGGTTGCGTGTATGCGCGAAGAACCCCGACATGGGTCGGAACTTGTATCGCAATGTCTGCTCGGAATGCCTGTGGCCATAATTGGGCGCGAAGGGGAGTGGTTCGATGTGATGACTCCTGAAGGATACCGCGGCTGGGTGAACCAGTCGTCGATAGCTGAAAAAAGCGAGGATGAAATGGCTGCGTGGCGCACGACAGAGCGCTATGTGGTGGATTCACCGACGGAGATACGTGTGTATGCCGACAGCAGTCTTAATGCGGCAGAGGGGGTGGTGACCGACCTTGTGGACGGCTGCATTGTGGAAGGGAGTGCTGTGAGAACTCCCGGGGTGCTTGCGGTGACGCTACCTGACGGGCGAAGCGGTTATGCTGACAGGAGCCGGTTCATGGAGATAGGGGAGTGGAGTGCGCAACCATTTGACATGGAGAAAATTATTGCGCGTGCCGAGGCTCTGATGGGAGTGCCATATCTGTGGGGAGGCCTGTCGACAAAATCGATGGACTGCTCTGGGCTTGTGAAGCTATGCTACTGGTCGAACGGTATAATCGTGAAAAGAGATGCCTCGCAACAAGCACAATGCGGCACACCGGTGGAGCGC
>CAMWSY010000053.1 GCA_947176995.1 uncultured Porphyromonadaceae bacterium
ATCACCTTGTCAGGCGACTCGATGCCCATTGTTTCCACAAAGAAACGGTCCCAGGCGATTGCAGGATACATCTTCTTCAGCTCTGCAAACGTGCGCGGGTTCTTCATTGCAGCGATATTGCGGCTCTCCTCGAGGCTCCACGTCTCTTCGGCAAGCGAGGTTTCGATCTTCATCACGTTCTCCATGATGCGCTTTGCATCCTCCTCGCTGTAACCCGCATTCTTCATCTGCGACTCGATCAGAGTCTTGTAAGCGTTGCGCACGGCCGTGTTACGCTCGTCGTCAAGCAGGTAATAGTCACGGTTACCCAGACCTATGCCGCCACCGCTCACATACATGGCATAGACATTGCTGTCATCGAAGTCCTCCATCGGGCCGGCGTTGAAAAACGGGCTGCCGTAGTCCGACTGCATCCACATGAACAGGTCAGTCATCGACTTGTCATCCTCAGCCGTCTCCTCGATCTTCTTCAGGTCAGCCAGAATTGGCGATGCACCCTCGTTGTTGCGGCGCACGGTATCCATAGCCTGATTGTAGATCGTCGAGACCTTGAAAGCAACGCTTCCTGCTTCAGGGTTAGTCTCGGCAAGCGACGTCACAATATCCTTCACGCGCTCCTGATTCTGTTCGTCAAGCACGTTGAACTGACCGTAGCGGGCATGTTCTGCCGTCAGAGGATGAGCCTGCTGCCACCCCTTGTTCACATGTCCGTAGAAATCCTCACCTGCAGCGATAGTTTCATCTACCGAAGTCGTGTCGAGGCTTTTGAGGGCTGAACCTTTTTCGGCACATCCGCCGACAACAGCCCCCGCTGCTGCAATTGTCATACAGTATACGACGTATGAAATCTTCATTTTACTTTGGTTATTTTTTTGACACATTATGTGCCGAAATCGTGCGTCCTTCTTTTTTTTACATGATACCGCGCTCACGCAGCTTCTGTTGCCATGCCCAAGCCGAGCGCATGGTGTCGGCAAGCGGAGTGGCGGCCTTCCAGCCAAGCACCTCATTGGCGTGTTTGGGATTGGCCCACACCTTCTCGATATCACCCGGGCGGCGTCCTACGATCTTTTTCGGAACAGTAACGCCGGTAGCCTTTTCAAACGTGTCGATAAGTTCGAGAACCGACACACCGTTACCTGTGCCGAGATTGAAGATCTCCACCGACTCATTCGACTTGTCCTCAAGCATTCTCTCCACTGCGATCACATGAGCTTTAGCGAGGTCTACCACATTGATGTAGTCGCGTATGCACGATCCGTCGGGTGTGGGATAATCGTTACCGAACACGCTCAGCTCCTTTCTGATACCCATGGCAGCCTGAGTCACGTAGGGAAGCAGATTCTGGGGAACGCCGTTGGGAAGCTCGCCGATTTCTGCGGTCGGATGCGCACCCACCGGGTTGAAATAGCGGAGAATGACGCTCTTGAACGGAGCGCCTGCGGCGATTACATCCGTGATGATCTCCTCCGAAATCTGCTTGGTGTTACCGTAGGGCGAAGTAGCTTTCTTGATAGGAGCAGCCTCCGTCACAGGATTTTCGTCAGGCTCGCCGTAAACCGTGCACGATGAGCTGAACACGATTCCCTTTGTGCCGTGCTTGGCCATCTGGTCGAGCAGATTCATCAGCGTGTTCAGGTTGTTGCGGTAATAAAGTATGGGCTTCTGCATCGACTCGCCCACAGCCTTGCTTGCAGCAAAATTGATCACACCCTTGATATCGGGATAGCTGTTAAAGAGCTTCTCCATAGCGGCCATGTCGGTGCAGTCTGCCTCTACGAAATCAGGACGGATACCGGTGATTTTCTCGATTCCGTCAAGCACTTCCTTGTTACTGTTCGACAGATTGTCGACAATCACCACAGGATAACCTGCCTCCTGAAGCTCAACTACAGTGTGGCTGCCGATATATCCCGTGCCACCTGCTACAAGTATTCTTTCGTTCTTCATCTTATATGATGTTTTTAGCCTGTTTTTATTTAATCTATTGCAAGTATAAGTCCCTTGAGGTATTCACCCTCCGGATGATATATCGAGATCGGATGATCGGCCGGTTGTGTCATCTGATGCAGTATGCGCACCCTCCGTCCTGTCGATGCAGCAGCTGAGAACACTGCGAGACGCAGGTCTCTTGCCGAAATAGCCTGCGAGCAGCTGAAAGTGAACAACACCCCACCCGGCGCAATTTTCCTCATAGCGGCTGCATTTAGCTTCTGGTATCCGCGCAGAGCATTCGGAATAGCCGATCTGTGCTTGGCAAATGCCGGTGGATCAAGCACTATAAGATCAAATTCACCATCCTGCATTGCATCAAGATACTTGAAAGCATCCTCCGCAACAGCCTCATGCCGTGTGTCATCAGGATAGTTAAGTGTCATATTACTGTCGGTAAGCGCAATAGCCTTCGCCGAACTATCGACTGACACAACCCTTTCAGCTCCGCCGCGCATCGCATACACCGAGAAACCTCCAGTGTAACAGAACATATTTAGCACCTTGCGGCCGTAGCTGTACTTCTCGAGAAGCGACCGGTTATCCCTCTGGTCAAGGAAGAAACCCGTTTTCTGTCCTTTCAGCCAGTCCACACGGAATTTCAGCCCGTTCTCCATCGCCACGTCGCTTGTGAACGACCCCTTCAGATAATCGTTCTGCGGGTCAAGACGAGCCTTGTAGGGAAGCGTTGTTTCCGACTTGTAGTACACATTCTTCACACCCGCCTCCGGCAGTTGCGTCAGGATTTCGGCAAGCATCTCGCGCCGGTAATGCATCGCGACACTGTGAGCCTGCATCACGGCAGTCTCGCCATATATGTCAATCACAAGTCCCGGCAGGAAATCGCCCTCTCCATGCACGAGGCGGTAAGAATTGTTATCCTCACGTATCAGGCCGAGTGAGCGGCGCAGTTTGTAGGCATCCTCCAGACGCTGCCTGAAAAAAACCTCATCAAATTCAGCATTGCCGTCACCAAACGCAAGCATTCTCACGGCGATGCTCCCTATCTGCCAGTCACCGTAGCCGAGCACACGCCCGTCGTGACCACTCACCTTCACGATTTCACCCTCCTCGATCCCGTCACCGGGCACGGTAGCGATAGCACCCGAGAAAACCCACGGATGAAAGCGCCCGAGCGACTCCTCTTTCCCCTTCTTTAACTTTATCTCCTTCATCACAGTAAGCACTTCATTTAATGAAGAAACGATATAGATCGTTGCCGTTGGCATAAAGCAGCAGGGCGAGCAGGAAGAACATTCCGGCCATCTGCGCGTATTCAAGAAACTTGTCCGACGGTTTTCTGCGCGTTACCATCTCCCACAGCAGGAACATCACATGCCCGCCATCAAGTGCAGGAATAGGAATTACATTCATGAATGCCAATATTATCGACAGAAACGCCACAGTTTCCCAGAACGAAAGCCAGTTCCATGCCGACGGGAACATCGATCCGATTGCCCCGAATCCACCGAGACTCTCAGCGCCACGTTTCGTAAACAGATACTTCAGCGAGCCCACATAGTTTCCCATTGTCTCGCTTCCGTTGGCGATTCCTTTCGGTATCGACTCCAGCAGCCCGTAGCGCACGTACTGCACCGGATACACCTCAGTCGGCAGTTTCAGGCCTATTCCGAGTTTACCATCCTCCGTTGGAGTAGCCTCGAGATTCACCACCTCCCCGTTACGCTCCACCGCAAACTCCGTGCTCTGCCCGGCACGCTCAATAAGCTCACGGCTGAATTCCGTGTACGACGGAGTGCTCACCCCGTTCACAGCTATAAAACGGTCACCCTCCTGCACCCCCGCCTTTATTGCCGGGTCACCCGCCGCGAGACTCTTCACGATCACCGGCACGCGCATCGCCATGAAGCCGCCGGCGTCACTCACATTGAAGATGAAATCCTCAGGAAGCGCTATGCTCACCGTGTCCGTTCCGTTGCGGAGCACCTTCACCTCTTTCGCCTCGACAATATCGAGAATAGCAAACGACGAGCCAATATCTTTCCCGTCAGCCTCCACAGGGATATCTCCGTTGCGGAAACCAGCCGACTGCGCTGCCGGAACAAAATCAAATCCCTCCGTCACATCGCGGAAATTGATATGCGACTCACCCCAGTAAAAGGCGATGCCGGCATATATCACTACCGCAAGCACAAAATTCATTATCACTCCGCCGAGCATCACCATCAGGCGCTGATAAGCCGGTTTCGATCTGAACTCCCACGGCTCGGCCACCTCCGAGAGCGAAGCCTTGTCCTGAGTCTCGTCGATCATTCCGGCGATCTGGCAGTAACCGCCGAGAGGAATCCAGCCTATGCCGTACACCGTGTCACGCCACGATGCCTTCCCCGGTTTATCCTCGCTTGCCGGATGGGGCTTCCCCACCTTCAGAGTTACCAACGCTTTGTCATCGCTTGGCGACAGCAGAAGCAGTTTACCCTCTCGCGGTATATACTTCAGCAACGAGAATTTGTAATTGAAAAAAAGATAGAAGCGGCTCACACGCATCCCGAATATACGGGCGAACATGTAGTGACCGAACTCATGCACGATCACGAGCAGGCTCAGAGCCGCTATAAGTTGCAATGCCTTTATGAGTGTTGTTTCCACGTATTTCTTTTATATAAAATTTATCTGTTACAGGCATTCTGCCGCTATTCGGCGTGCCTGTTCGTTAGATGCCACATAATCTTCCAGCTCAGGCGATTCCACGCGGTCGGCGCGTTCAAGAGTCTCCTCTATCACCCTCACGATATCGGTGAAACCAATGCGGTCATGCAGAAAAGCATCCACAGCGATCTCGTTGGCAGCGTTGATCACACATGCAGTGTTGCCACCCTGTTTGAGCGCATAGTGTCCCAGTTTTATTCCCGGAAACTTGCTATCATCCGGTTCCTCAAACGTCAGAGTGCTCAGGTCTTTCACCGTCAGTCTGCGCTCCTCGCCCGGCAATGTAAGGCGTTTTCCGCCGGCCAAGGCATACCTGATAGGCAGGTGCATGTCAGGCACGCCCAGTTGAGCTTTCAGTGCCCCGTCCCGGTACTCCACCATCGAGTGAACTATCGACTGCGGGTGCACAACAGCCTTGATTCTTTCCCCCGGGATATCAAAAAGCCACCGTGCCTCGATTATCTCAAACGACTTGTTTATCATCGTGGCCGAGTCAACCGTGATTTTGGCACCCATGCTCCAGTTGGGATGACGCAATGCATCCGAAGCCTTCATCTGTGCGAGTACCGCTGCATCCGTGCATCTGAACGGGCCTCCCGATGCCGTGATCCAAAGCCTCTCCACCGCCTCACGGTCCTCTCCGTCGAGACACTGGTAGATCGCCGAGTGTTCCGAGTCCACAGGAATTATATCCACCCCGTGACGCTCTTTCTCCCGGGTCACTATTTCCCCCGCCACGACGAGAGTTTCCTTGTTGGCAAGAGCGATAGTCTTTCCGGCCCTGATAGCCCGCATTGTGGGGATGAGACCGCTGTAACCCACAGTAGCCGTAACCACCACATCCGTGTCATCATCTTCCATCGCGTCAGCTATAGCTTCATCGCCGCTGTAGGCCTTAATGCCGAGAGAATCCATCTCGCTCCTGAAAGACTCAAACGCCTCGCGCGATCGCGGGGCAGCCACAACCACGCAGTGAGGACGGAACTTAGCAGCTTGCTGCGACAGGAGGTCAAGATTACTCCCTGCCGTCAACACACTCACCTTGAACCGGTCAGCATACGATGCAACCGTGTCGAGAGTCTGCCGTCCTATCGACCCCGTCGATCCGAGCACAGCTATTCTTTGCTGCATGATTTCCTTTTTTCTTTTTATGACAGATTTCTGCCAAAGATACGAATTTTTTACTACATATAATGCGTAATTGACCATAACACAATCTCACCGGCATTGTGTATTTTTTTCTTTATTCCTAATTTTGCCGTCAGTTTCAACATTATGATAACTAAAGCAATTTCTAACCCTGACATATCTGAAATCTACGTGGCACATTTTTCGTTGTCAAAACCGGCCTTAATCTTCCGCGTTTTTTTGCTCGCGGCCATTCTATTCTGCACATCCGGCACCCTGCGCGCCCAGATTATCACAAAGACCGAATCCGACAAAGCAAGCATCGACAGTCTGCGCAAAGCCTTCGATGACCAGCCCTACTTCGGGCTTTACAAAGACAACTATTTTATTTTCGGAACATCAGTAGGCCCCCGTCCGACCAAAGAGAATTCCAACGTGAAGTTTCAGATTTCCATTGCCCAGAAACTCACCAAGTCCACACTCCCTTTCGGAACTTACCTCTACCTCTTCTACACACAAAAAGCCTTCTGGAACGTCATGGAAAACTCCATGCCGTTCCACGACCTGAACTTCAACCCCGGCGTCGGACTCGCCAAGCCGCTCTTTGCCGAGGGCAACTACATAGGCAAAGCCATCTTGCAGCTCGAGCATGAGAGCAACGGTCGCGACTCAATTCAGTCCCGTTCATGGAATCGTGTGTCATTAGGCGCAAGCATCATCATCGACCGCAACGTCATGGTGCATGGCAAATACTGGATTCCAATCGTCGACGGCGAGAACAACCGCGATATCACCAAATACGTGGGTATCTGTCAGGCAGGCGTGCACTTCGTCAGCAACAACCGACGCATCATCGGCTCGCTCACATTCGTCAAGCGGGCCAAGTGGAAACCATGCTTCAACACCATCGCCGAGTTCGGCTATAAAATCTTCAACAACGACAATCAGTATTTATTCGTGCAATACTACAACGGATATGGCGAAGGGCTGCTCGACTACAAGAAATACCGGTCAGAATTGCGCATCGGCATGGTGATCCGACCCAAATATTTCAGCGACTTTTGAAGTCACAGTTCATAATTACCCGCTTAACGCAACTTTACAACATTTTTTTGCGAATTAAATATGTTGTTTGCAAAAAAATTGCCATATTTGCACCCGTCAAACTGCGAAGCAGTGCGCAGTTAGCACAAAACTATCACATTGAAAGTTTATTAAACACTCAATCTATATTTATAAAAAGACATGACTAAAGCAGAAATCGTCAGCGAAATCTCCAAGACAACAGGAGTTGACAAAGCAAGCGTCCTCGCTACCGTCGAGAAGTTCATGGAAATCGTGAAGGACAGCCTCGTTAACGGCGAACACGTTTACCTTCGCGGATTCGGCAGCTTCATCGTCAAGACTCGTTCCGAGAAGACAGCCCGCAACATCTCCAAGAACACAACAATCATCATTCCTGAGCACAAGATCCCGGCTTTCAAGCCCGCAAAGGTGTTCATGAACAACGTCAAGGGAGAATAATCTGCCTCACTGGGATTACTGCTCACCCGTCACGTGACGGAAACAGCATCTCACTACTCAATAAATCAATTAACAATCCTCTAAAATGCCAAGCGGAAAGAAAAGAAAAGGCCACAAGATGGCTACGCATAAGCGCAAAAAGCGTCTGAGAAAGAACCGCCACAAGAAGAAGTAAGGCACATTCTGCAGGCGATGGCTGACCGCTCCGGGTGCCGTTATCGTGGCTTCCGGATGCGGGCAGACCGTATTTATCGCCCCCCGTGTCTCTTCGTCAACAATGTAGGCTGGCCCTGTCTTTCTCAAGATAGTGGCCTTTGCCTTTTTGCCAATGTTATGTAATGAAAAGTGAACTTATCGTAGACGTGCAATCAAGCGACATTTCTGTTGCACTCCTTGAGGATTCAAGGCTCGTGTCCCTACAGAAAGAATCACGCGGGATTGCCTATGCCGTCGGCGACATTTATCTGGCTAAAGTCAAGAAACTCATGCCCGGTCTCAATGCCGCCTTCGTCAATGTCGGCTATGAAAAAGACGCATTCCTTCATTATTTGGACCTTGGCCCCAGGTTCTCGTCCTACTCCCAGTTTGTCCGCGACCTGCTCGCCGACAAGAAGCATCTACCACAGCTCCAGAAAAAAACGCTCCTGCCTGAAATCGACAAACACGGAGCCATTGCCGACGTGCTGGCACCGGGACAGGAGTTGCTTGTGCAGATCGTCAAAGAACCCATTTCATCAAAAGGACCGCGACTTACAACCGAAATTTCTCTTACCGGACGTTACCTTGTACTGATGCCATTCAGCGACAAGATATCGGTTTCACAGAAAATAAAGTCCGGCGAAGAGCGCACAAGACTTCGCCAGCTCATCGGGAGCATCAAGCCCCGGAATTTTGGCATTATAGTGCGCACTTCAGCCGAAGGTAAGAAAGTCGCCGAGCTCAACACCGAGTTGAAGGCCCTCATGAAGTGTTGGGAAGACGCACTTGCAAAAGCACAGAAAGTTACTGCCCCTGCACTTGTCTTTGAAGAGGAGAGCCGCATCGTCACAGCGTTGCGCGACATCTTCTCTACTTCATTTCAGGACATTTACGTCAACGACCCCGAGATTACGCAGCAGATACGCAACTACGTGTCGATCATTGCGCCTGAGAGTCGCGACATTGTCAGGGAGTACAACTCGCCCGAGCCGATTTTCGACAAATTCGGCATCACGCGACAGATCAAGTCGTCATTCGGAAAAACGGTTTCATTCCGCAGCGGAGCTTACATCATAATCGAATCGACCGAAGCCCTACACGTCATCGACGTCAACTCGGGCAACAGGTCAAAAGCCTCAAGCGATCAGGAGTCAAACGCCCTTGAAGTCAATCTCAGGGCCGCCGACGAGATCGCCCGGCAGCTCAGATTGCGCGACATGGGAGGTATCATCGTAATCGACTTTATCGACATGGCCAAGCAGGAGCACCGTCAGGCGCTCTTTGACCACATGAAAGAAGTCATGGCCAACGACAGGGCCCGGCACAATATTCTGCCTCTCAGCAAATTTGGACTGATGCAGATAACGCGCCAGCGTGTGCGCCCCGCTCTCGACATAGTCACGGCCGAGAGTTGTCCCTCATGCTTCGGTAAAGGTGAGATACAGCCTTCGTTGCTGTTCACCGACACCCTCAAGGAAAAGCTCGATTACTTGATCAACGACCTGCAGCAACGCAACTTCATCATGTATGTTCATCCCTTTGTCGATGCATACATCAAAAAGGGGCTGATTTCATCGCTCTATCGCAAATGGCGCATGGAGCTCGGACGATGCTTCAAGATTATGCCCGATCAGTCGCTTGCCTACCTGCAGTATCGCGTCATCGACAGCCACAAAAATGAAATTGACCTCAAAGAGGAAAAGGACATGGCGTCGGCTGCCACTAAAACAAAAAACAAAGCCAAGAACCGGGGTAACAACCCAAACGACGAATGACTGTTCACGTGAGCGGGTCTTTGAACGTCCCACTCTCTAAGTCATGACCCGTCCACGTTACGTCTATCACATGGCCGTAAAAAACGACTCTTACCTGCGCAAACCCGAGTGGTTGCGCATCAAGCTACCCGACGCTGTCAAGTCGGGAAAAATTCGGCAGATGCTTGCCGAGAGAAACCTTAACACAATCTGCTCAAGCGGAATGTGTCCCAATCGTGGCGAGTGCTGGTGTGCCGGCACCGCCACTTTTATGATTGGGGGCGACACATGCACAAGAGCCTGCAAGTTCTGTGCTGTAAAAACCGGACGTCCCGGCACACAGCCCGACCCCGCTGAGATCGGCAATATAGTGCGCTCGATTCAGGAACTCGGGCTTAAACACGCCGTTGTGACCTCCGTTGACCGCGATGACCTCCCCGATGGTGGAGCCGCACACTGGGCCGCACTCATCCGCGCCATCCGCACGCAATGTCCCGGAGTTACCCTTGAGACACTCATACCCGATTTTCAGGGTAAGACCGAACTTATCGACATTGTGATTGCCGAGCGTCCCGACGTCATTTCACACAATCTCGAGACTGTCCGCCGGCTCACCCCTGATGTGCGTTGCTCCGCAACCTACGACCGCTCTCTGTCAGTTCTCCGCCATGTCGCCGCCAGTGGTA
>CAMWSY010000054.1 GCA_947176995.1 uncultured Porphyromonadaceae bacterium
GGTGGATAATACATTAGATAATGAGATTGTAAAGATAGTAATTTGTTGAAAAAGAACACTTTATAAATGATTTAATTTTAATTCCCGAGATGAAAAATCTGTAAAAAAAAGAATCAGCCATTTAGTGGTCGCTAAATGACTGATTCGTTTATTGAGGACTGCCCCCGCGGGGGATGCCGCGGGTAGCTATTCTGTCATCATTTAGATGGCTTCCTCCTCTACTGTTTCAAGCGTTTCGGGAGTCTCAGAGTCGCCTGTGGCAGCTTCGAGTTTCTTCATCACTGCGAAGATGAAGCCGGCCGAGATAAGGCAGATCACGATAAGGATTGCCCATACCGACCATGTGGGTATCTTGCCCCAGAGAAGCATCGGGATCGAGACGAGGTAGTTGCCGATAGCGGTGGCTGCAAACCAGCCGCCCATCATAGCGCCTTTGAGCTTCGGAGGTGCAACTTTCGACACAAACGAGATGCCCATGGGTGAGAGCAGAAGCTCGGCGAATGTCAGGAGCAGATAGGTAGAGATGAGCCAGTTGGGTGATACTGCACCACTTGTGCCGACGAGCGACAGCGAGCCGATCACCATCACGCCGTATGCTACACCGGCCATGACCATGCCGTAGCCGATCTTACGGGGTGCGCTGGGCTCTTTCTTCTTGCGGGCGAGCCAGCCGAAGAGGGCGAGCGAAACCGGGGTCAGGGCAACCACATAGAAGGGGTTGAACTGCTGATACTGCTGCGGCTGAATACCGGTCACAGCGTCGGGAGTGTACTGGTAGAAGAAGAAAACACCCACTGCGGCGGCGGCAAGCACGATGAGCGAGACAACGCGGCTCGTGCCCTTTGACTGGAACGCTACGAAGAGAGCCCACACGCCGGCTGCGATAGTGAGCAGAGCGCCCACGTTGAAGCCGATACGGGTCCAGCCTGTAGCCTCAGGCGAGGTGCAGCTCTTTGCAAACTCGGTGAGGGTTGCGCCGTTCTGGTGGAACACCATCCAGAAGAAGATCACCACCGAGAACACGAGCATCAGGGCTACGACGCGCTGCTTGGTCTGCGCAGGGGTAAGCTCTGGGCCGGCGGCAACAGCTGCGGCATTACCGCCCTCTTTCTTGTTGCCTACGATGTGGGCATAGGTGCGGCGGCCGAGCATATAGATCAGGAAGCTCACTACAAGCGAGAAGCAAGCCACGCTGAAACCGAGGCTGTAGCCGTTGGTGAGGGCTTCAAGATACTGTGTGGCGAACTCGCCCACATTGTTTACTGCCATGTTTGCGGCACTGGCGGCCTGCTGGATAGCCTCGGCGCCGCTGCCGTTTTCAAGATAGGCGTTGCACAGGGCCGGGAGATCGGCCGAGTAGCTGAGACCGGCCTTGGAGAGCGCGATGTCCACCATCTTGGTAGCGGCGAAAGGAGCGACCATCGAGCCGAGGTTGATTGCCATGTAGAAAAGCGAGAAGGCATTGTCACGCTGCGAGGCATACTGAGGCGAGTTGTAGAGGTCGCCCACCATTACCTGAAGGTTGCCTTTGAACAGACCCGTGCCTATCGCGATCAGCGTCAGTGCGCCGAAAAGGATGAGCAGCGACGAGGTCTCGCGGATCGGAGTCGGGATGGCCATAACGAGATAGCCGAAGAACATCACGAAAATACCCGTGACGACGCACTTCGAGAAGCTCCATTTGTCAGCTACGAAGCCTCCGAGAAGCGGCATGAAGTACACGAGGGCAAGGAAGATTGCGTAGATCTGACCCGAAACGGTCGAGTCAAATCCAAACTTTGCCTGTAGAAACAGCAGGAAGATTGCGAGCATCGTGTAGTAGCCGAAGCGTTCGCCGGTGTTGGCAAGCGCAAGCACATAGAGGCCCGACGGTTGGTTCTTGAACATCTGTCGTAGTGTTTGTGAAGATTGGTATTATTGTTTTGTTTTCTTTCTTTGTCTTGTCTCAGGATTCCTTGATCGCGCCGCTCTCCTGAAGCTCCTTGAACGCGAGCGCATAAAGGCGCATCTGCTTCAGCATAGCCAGCAGGCCGTTGCTGCGCGTGGGGGAGAGGTGTTCCTGAAGCCCTATCTCTTTGATGAAATGCAGGTCGCTGTCGAGTATTTCCTGCGGCGTGTGACCCGACAGCACGTTGACGAGCATCGAGATGATGCCCTTCACGATTATTGCATCAGAGTCGGCGGTGTATATCACATTCCCCTCGTCGTCGAGAGCGGCATTGAGCCATGCGCGGCTCTGGCAGCCTTCTATCAGGTGTTCAGGAGTGCGGTATTTCTCGTCGATCGGAGGGAGGGCATTGCCCATGTCGATTATCATCGCATATTTGTCCATCCAGTCGTCGATGTCGGCAAACTCGTCGATGATTTCCCGTTGTGCCTGATCTATTGTCATTTCTTAGAGATTATTTTATTTATGGATTTACAAGCACCTGTGCCACGGTCTCGCCCACAGCTCCGAGTGTGGCGCGGTCTATTGCACCTATTCCGTCGGCATGGGTGTGCCATGTCGGGTTGAAAGTGCCTGTCTCAGCATTGTTGCATTCGATTATGTCGATGGCCGGTATCCCCGCCTTGAGCAGATACACGTGGTCGTCGGTCACCGGCGAGCCGTCGGCGTTAACAAACCGGTCGCCGTGGCCAGCCTGTGCAGCCGCGCTCCACACTTTATCCACCACTTTCGAGGCAAGACGGTTGGAGAAATATTCTCGGTGGAATTTAGCGTTATATCCACCCACCATGTCGAGCAGTATGGCAAATGCGGGTTTACCTGTGCGTCCCTTGAACTCAGGCATGTTCTCAAGCCAGTATTGCGTGCCGAGGCACCATGTGTCCTCGCTCTCCTCGCTCCACACCGAGGCGTGTTCGGGCGTGCCGTAGTCTTCAGCATCGACCAGCAGGATGTCGATGCCCTTCTCAATCCCTGCGGCTTTCAGGTTGCGGGCGAGTTCGAGCAACACGGCCACTCCGCTTGCGCCGTCGTTGGCTCCCGGTATAGGCTGGTCGCATTTCACCGCGTCGGTCTCGCGGTCGGCCCACGGACGGCTGTCCCAGTGCGCCAGCAGCAGCACGCGGTCGGCAGCTTCAGGATTCCATCGTCCCATTATGTTGGCTATGGGCAGACGGTCACCGTTCCATGCCGTCACCTCTCCGCGCTGCACTATCACGGTGTCGGCACCTCGGGCCGCGAGTTCGGCGGCAAGCCATTCGCCGCAACGGTCGTGCGACTCAGTCCCCGGCACCCGGTAGCCGAAATCAAGCTGACGCTCGATGAGGCAGTAGGCGCTGTCGGCGTTGAAAGGCAACACCTTGGCGGCGGGCAGTTGCTCGCTCACCGTCTCGGTGGCCACCACAGCATTGCCCGACTTGCCCGCGCATCCGCAGAGCAGTCCGGCTATGATTGCATTCATGGCAATCGGTCTTATTTTCACGATAAAATTCATGACGGTGCTAAATTACAAAAAAATCCCGTCAGCCGACAGGATTTGGCACTCTTTTCTTAATCGCATCTCACTTCTCAGAGTATTCTGGGGGCTCGGAGTGCTCAGAGCTCTCCACCCAAAGATGATGTTAATTCAATTCCCCACACCGGGCGGCGTTTGCATCTCGGCGTGGGGAATATGTTGCCCGCTTGTGCGGAATAACGTTACTCTTCGGCAGCGGCAGCTTCGGCAGCCTCGGTTGCCGGAGTCTGAATGTTGGGCAGCTCAAGGCCGTAGTGGTGCTTCTTGTCCATTGCAAGCAGCACGAAGGCAAATATAAGTGCGAGCACTCCGAATCCTGCGAAGATCACCATCGGGATCGTGTAGTTGTAGGGAACGAACACATTGGGGTCTTCGACTCCGGCGGCTTTCTGCGTTGCGATCTCATTGAGGGCGGCTACCACGGCGGGGTTGGTTGCGTTCACCCTGTCGAGAACATAGCCGATAAGCATCGGCACGAGGCAGAGACCGATGTTCTGCACCCAGAATATAAGGCAGTAGGCGCTTCCGAGCACACGCTCGTCGATGATCTTGGGCACCGAGGGCCACAGGGCGGCGGGCACGAGGGCAAACGAGATGCCGAGCACGACGATGGTCACGTAGGCAAGAAGCTTGCTGTGTGTGGCCGGCAACAGGAATGCAAACACAAGGTGGCAGCATATCAGCAGCATCGCGCCCCATATCAGCATCGTTGCGCCGTGTCCTTTGCGGTCAAGGTAGTTGCCGAGAAACACCGTGATTGCGGCTGCACCGATCGGGAACCAGCGGAAGATGTTGGAAGCCTGCGAGGGGGAGATGCCCTCGAGATTGCACTGAAGCATCTCTGCGCCGTAGGCTTGGAAGGGGAAAATTGCCGAGTAGTAGAGCACGCAGAGCAGCGCCACGATCCAGAACACCTTGCTTGAGAAAATCTTGGTGACGTCCGACATCTTGAACTCCTCTTCGCCACCTTCCTCGGTTGCGCTTGCACCGAGCTGACGGTCGAGTTTGGTGTCCATCACGCAGAACACGCAGTAGTTGATAAGGCCGATAAGCAGAAGCACCGTGCAGAATGCCACGGGGACAACTGCCGAGCCGAAGCTCTCGGCGATCAGGGGCGAGATCGAGAAGATCGCAAACACACCGATGCGGGCGAGAGCCATCTCCAGTCCCATGGCAAGTGCCATTTCCTTACCCTTAAACCATTTGGCGATAGCTTTCGATACTGTTGTGCCTGCCATCTCGCAGCCCACGCCGAAAATCATGAAGCCGAGCGAAGCCATTTTTGCACTCGCGGGCATCGACACCCACCATGAGTTGAGCCACTGCTCCAAGCCGGTGCCCTTAAACAGCGAGCTGAGACCGTAGAGCTTGATGCACGCGCCAACAAACATGAGCGATGCCGAGAGAACGCCGGTGAAGCGCACTCCCATCTTGTCGAGGATAAATCCCGCTACGATGAGGAAACCGCAGACGTTGATGATATACTCCGATGCACGGTAAGTGCCGTAGGTGGCGGAGTTCCAGCCGAACTGAGGTTCAAGCAGGCTCTTGATCGGAGCCAGCGCGTCGACAAACATGTAGGCGAAGAACATCATCGACGCTATAAGCGCCAGAGCCGTCCAGCGGGCCCATGCCTTGTCGTTGAGATAAAGTTGAAGTTGCTTGGTCATATTGTGATATTGATTGATTTTTCAATTGCAACTGCAAAGCTAACCAATTATTTCGTAACTTTATTGCGAATTTGGCCACAATTAAATCATTACTTCTGATTATGCCCATATTATCAAGACAGCCGTTCACTCTCGACCGCGTCGTGAGACTCGTTCTGTCGTTTGCGGGATTCGTCCTTGCAGTCTGGCTCATCTATCGCCTCCGTTCGGCACTGCTGCCGTTTGGTGTAGCCTGTCTGATAGCCTATATGATGGAGCCTTTCGTGCGCTTCAACAAGCAGTTGCTGCATTTGCGCAGCCGTGTTGTGCCCATCCTTGTCACCCTCTCCGAGACCCTTGTTTTCATTCTGATACTCTGCTATTTCTGCATCCCGTCGATTATCGACGAGCTCCACGTCATGGCCTCGCTGATCCAGCGCTACTCCGAGTCGTCGGGCGAGGTTATACCGTTTCTTCCCCCCGAAGTCCATGAGGCTCTCCACCGTAGCCTTAACTTCAAGCAGATCACCCAGTGGCTCACCGATCAGGACATGCAGGGTATCATCAGCTATCTCGTCAGGGTTGTGTCGGGCGGTGTGGGCATCATCTTCGAGTTTCTCAGCTGGGCGATAATCTTTGTCTACGTCGCTTTCATTCTGCTCGACTATGAGCGGCTCATGCGCGGCTTCCGTGATCTCGTGCCTCCTAAATACCGCCCTCAGGTGCAGAAGATTTCCTCGGATGTGAAGGAGAGCATGAACCACTATTTCCGCGGACAGGCCCTTATCGCCGCCATAGTTGCGGTGATCTACAGTGTTGGTTTTCTCATTGTCGGGTTGCCGCTTGCTGTCATCATGGGTATCTTCATCGGCGTGCTCTTCATGGTGCCTTACCTTCAGTTTGTGTCGCTCATACCGGTCACACTCCTCTGCATCGTTGTCTCCATCGACTCCTCGATCGACTTCTGGCCCATCTGGTGGGAGTGCATCGCCGTCTACGCCGTGGTGCAGATTGTGGCCGATATCATCCTCACACCCAAGATTATGGGTAAAGCTATGGGGCTGAATCCCGCCATCATCCTTCTCTCGCTCTCGATATGGGGGTCGCTGCTCGGTATTCTCGGTATGCTTATCGCACTGCCGGTCACCACGCTGCTCATCTCTTACTACGACACTTACATCATTCGCCCCGCCGCTGAGCGCGAGGGAGCGCGCGCACTCGAGGGTGAAAAGCTTATCGACGAGGTAACCCACTTCAAATGAGCGCCATCCCTATCGTTGTGGGGGTGTATATACAACTATAATAGATTATTAACTAATTTTACATACATACCCTGCTTCACTTCTGAAAATTTTACCGATATTTGCACAACTTTCTTATAAACCAAATTGAATATTTAACTGAATAATAAAAAGATGAAATTCTCTCTGAAATCAATACTCGCTACTATTGCAATCGCAGTGTCAATGACCGCCTGCAACTTCGGCGAGAACCACGACACCACGACCAATCAGGTCACCTATAAGTCGACCGATCTGCTTATGCGTCTGGATGCCGCCGGCACCGTTACCACTCCCGAGCCTCCGGAGTTGAAGGTAACTTTCAAGACTTCCGGAAACTCCACTGCCACAATGTCCATCATATTCACCAATCTCCGCCTTGCGTCAGGCAATGAAACATTCACTACCCCTGAGATGCCTGTTACCTTCAATGAAAACGGCATGGAGGTGCGTCAGCTTTTCATTGCTCCCACAGGCTCTTCGGTTACGATCGACAACTTCGTGCTTCAGATCAACGGCAACTGGCTCACCATTTCCATGACTGCCAACAACGAGAATGTCACTCTCTGCTCGGCGTGGGTGTGGACCGGTCAGCAGCTTTATGCCGCAAATTACGATTATAACAACATGAATGGCAATGTTGTCCTCATGGGCGGTGACTCTTATGTAGTAAATCCGGTTGACGGAACCAGCTTTGAGAACAAGAATATTGAGTATGGCTTTGTGTTCGACACCAAGAACAAAGTTGTAAACGTTTACTCGTTCTTCACTTCGCTCACCGACGCCGCTTCCACCACAAAGACCTATCTGTTCGAGAAGATCCCTTACACTATGGAAGCCAGCGGTATTTCAATCGAGTCGGCTGCCGACCAGAATATTGTGGCAAAGACTGTAACGAAGTATGAGGCTAATGAAGATCCTGAGATGACAGTTTCGCGTGTATCGGCTTACATCCCTTACAGCGGTCTCAGCGGCAACATCCAGTATGTGGCTACCGACAACAACATCAACGTGAGCTGCAACGCGCTCAAGATGCTCAATCAGATTGCAATACACTGATTTCTGGCCGGCGTGCCGGCTTTGACAGAACAATAAATCCACATCGGCGGCGCGGAAAATTTCTGCGCCGCCCTCATTATTTCCAGTATGACATTACGCATTCTCCTGTCCATAATTCTGCTCTGCGCCGCTGCCATAGACGTGCCTGCTGCTTCTCCCAAGCGCGAGATGCGGGCCGCATGGATTCAGACCGTCTTTCAGGATCACTACTCCCGCCGCACGCCTGAGCAGAACCGCGAGTGGATATCAGAGCAACTCGACATAATGGAGCAGGCGGGAATCAATGCCGTGATTTTTCAGGTGCGTCCGCAATCCGACGCCTTCTACCGCTCCTCCCATGAGCCGTGGAGCCGGTGGCTGTCGGGGTCGGCGCAGAACGATCCCGGTTGGGACCCCTTGCAGTATCTTGTCGACGAGTGTCATGCCCGCTCGATGGAGCTACACGCATGGCTCAACCCCTACCGCATTACGTCGGCACGCACGCAGACTCTCCCTGCCTCACACATCGCCCGAAAGCATCCAGAGCGCACTGTGCGCTACAACGGCAATCTCTATTTTGATCCTGCGCTACCCGAGAATCAGGACTGGATCTGCAAGGTGGTCGACGACATCGTTGCCAACTACGATATCGATGCTATCCACTTCGACGATTATTTCTACCCCTATCCTGCCGGTAAGCAGAAATTCAATGATGCTGCTTCGTTCGCCCGGCTTGGGAAAGGAAAATCACTCGCCGACTGGCGTCGTGCCAACGTCGACACTCTCATCAGCAAAGTTTCGGCTACCATACGCTCCCGCAAGCCTTGGGTGCGCTTCGGCATAAGTCCCTTCGGTATCTGGCGCAATCAGTCGTCGCACCCCGACGGCAGCCCTACCAACGGCCTTCAGAACTACGACGATCTCTATGCCGACGTTCTGCTTTGGGCGCGCGAGGGGTGGATCGACTATCAGGCGCCGCAACTTTACTGGCCACTCAGCCATGACCGCGCTCCGGCACGCGAACTGGCCGACTGGTGGAACGCTCATGCCTGTGGACGCCATGTGTTTATCGGGCAGGACATAGAGAAGTGTATGGATTATGACGAACTTGCGGAAAAGATAGAACTTTCACGTGCCCTTCCCTCGGTTGCCGGCAACTGCTGGTGGTATGCCTCAGCGCTGACCTCCGACTACAAGGGTGTTCACACCGCTCTTGCCGATCTCAACATTGTGCCGGCTCTTCCACCCGAATACCCTTGGCTTGCTGAAGGTGTGTCGTTGCCCGATGCGCCGCGTCAGCTCCGCGTTGCCGACGGGCAGCTCCGTTGGCGCGCCCCTCAGCTCCACGAAACGGCGTCGGTGGGCGACCCCGTGGCGTATGTGGTTTACCGCTTTGACTCCGATGGCGACACGGTCGACGATCCGTCGTGCATTCAGGCCATAGTTCGCGGTGCCGACTCGTGGGACATTCCCGAGGATTGCCCCCGTGGTACCCGGTTCACCGTCACCGCCCTCGACCGGGTCAACCGTGAGTCGCGTCCTGCCGCCCCGGTAAAACTGTGACCGCAGTGCCATGGAGTCTGTTTCGGTCATAATACCCGCATTCAACAGCGTCGACACCCTCGGCGACTGCCTTGACTCCGTGCTGTCGCAATCGGGGGATTTCGGCATGGAAGTGATTGTCGTCGACGACGGCAGCACCGACGCCACTCCTGAGCTTCTGGCGCGTTATCGCGGAGTACATCCCGGAACTATCAGTGTCCTCCGGCAGCCTCACTGCGGCCAGTCCACGGCACGCAACTCCGCTCTCGACATAGCTTCGGGGCGCTGGATTGTCTTTGTCGACGCCGACGACCGCCTTCTCCCCGACGCTATAGCAACCCTTCTTCGGGCTGCCATCACTTTTCGCGCTCCCATAGCTTGCGGAGCCTACGTCCGACGTGAAAAGAGTGCATCCGCTCCACTGCCCCCCGTAAACTCGGTGATCGACTCCCGTGCCGCAACCGAGACACTTCTGTACCAGACCGACCAGCGGCTTAGCTCCTCGCTGTGGGGTAAGATTTTTTCGCGCCATCTGTTTGACGGCCTGCGCCTTTGGGACGGCCACATCTATGAAGACCTCGACATAATGCCACGGCTGTTTCTCCGGGCATCGGCTGTCGCGCTCACCTCGGCCGCAGTCTACCATTACCGACGCAACCCACGCAGCACCCTGTCGGTGTGGAGCGATCGCCGCAAGGATATGCTCGACGTCGTAGGGCGCGTATGCTGTATTCCCGAAATCGCCGCCGATCCGGCGTTGCTACGGGCTGCTCACGACCGGACTTTCTGTGCCGCCTGCAACTGCCTGCTCAACATGTTCCGCCACGCCGACCGCGACCCGGCCACCCTTCGCCGTTGCCTCGCCCTCCTCCGCGCCACAGCCTCCGCCC
>CAMWSY010000055.1 GCA_947176995.1 uncultured Porphyromonadaceae bacterium
AATATACTGCATTTTCTATAAATTTGTAGTCATCATGGAAAAATTATTATCTATAGTCAGGGAATTCCTCCCGTCGTTGCCCGACGCGCAGGTGCGTCCGCTTGGCAACGGTCTGATCAATACCACCTACGCGGTGGAAGTCAACGGTGAGCCGAAATATGTGCTCCAGAGTATCAACACCGCCATATTCCCTGACGTAGACGGGCTTCAGGGAAACATCGAGGCTGTCACCTCGCATCTGCGCAAGAAGCTTGAAGCCGCCGGCGAGAGCGACATCGACCGCAAGGTGCTTCACTTCCTGCCGCTCGGCGAGAAAGAGGGTGCAAAGACATACTACACCGATCCCGCCGACGGGAAGGTGTGGCGTCTCATGACATTCATCCCCGGCTCGATGACTCTCTCGGAAGTCACCCCCGCCACAGCCCGCCAAGCAGGTGAGGCTTTCGGACGCTTCCAGAGCGATCTTGCCGACATCGACAAGCAGCTTGTGGAGATCATCCCCGGATTCCACGACATGGAGTTCCGTCTCCGTCAGCTCGCCGATGCAGTCAAGGCCGATCCGAAAGGACGTGCAGCAGGCGTAGCCGACATACTTGCCGAGATCGACAAATATGCTGACATGATGACCGAGGCCGACCGTCTGCGCCGCGAAGGGAAGATGCCGACCCGCATCTGTCACTGCGACACCAAGGTCAACAACATGCTCTACGATGCCGCCACAGGCGACGTGCTCTGCGTGATCGACCTCGACACCGTGATGCCGTCGATGGTGTTCTCTGACTACGGTGATTTCCTCCGCACAGCCGCCTGCTCGACTCCCGAGGATGAGCCTGAGGTTGACAAAATCGCTTTCCGCAACGACGTTTTCGAGGCCTTCACTACCGGCTATCTCAGTGCCGCCAAGTCGTTCCTGACCAAAGAGGAGAAGGACTGGCTGCCGTTTGCCGTGGCACTGTTCCCCTACATGCAGGCCGTGCGTTTCCTCGCCGACTGGATCAACGGCGACACATACTTCAAGATCGCCTATCCCGAGCACAATCTCGTGCGCACCAAAGCACAGATGCGGCTTTTTGAGAAGGTGATGGAACAGATGCCTGAGATCAAGAAGTTTGTAGCCTCTCTCGGCTGAGGGAGTCTGTGACATAAATACATGGATCAGGAAAACCAGTTACTTCAACGGCTCGAAGGGATCGAGGCGCGCTATGAGGAGACAGCCACACTCATAACCGACCCCGACGTTATCGCCGACCAGAGCCGTTACCGCAAACTCACCAAAGAATACAAAGACCTCGGCAAAATCGTCGATGCCACGGGGCGTTACCGCCGCGCGCTCGCCGACATTGCCGAGGCACGCGAGATACTGTCGTCATCTGATCAGGATCTCGCGGAAATGGCGCGCGAGCAGCTCGAACAGGCGCAACAGGCCGTGCCCGCACTCGAGGAGGAGATAAAACTTCTGCTCATCCCCGACGACCCCGAGGACGCAAAAAATGCCGTGCTTGAGATACGCGGTGGGACAGGTGGCGACGAGGCCGCCCTATTTGCCGGCGATCTCTACAAAATGTATGTGCGCTACTGCGAGTCAAAGGGGTGGAAAACTTCGGTAACCTCGTTCAGCGAGGGAGCTGCCGGAGGGTTCAAGGAGATAGTCGTGGCAGTGTCGGGCGAAGGGGTCTACGGCCTCCTAAAATATGAGAGCGGGGTGCACCGCGTGCAGCGTGTGCCCGCCACCGAGACCCAAGGTCGCATCCACACCTCGGCCGCCACAGTCGCCGTGCTTCCCGAAGCCGACGAATTTGACGTGCATATCAACGAGGGTGAGATAAAATGGGACACTTTCCGCTCAGGCGGTGCCGGCGGTCAGAACGTCAACAAGGTGGAGTCGGGTGTGCGTCTGCGCTATATGTGGAAGAACCCGGTCACAGGCCAGAGTGAGGAAATACTGATCGAATGCACCGAGACCCGCGACCAGCCCAAGAACAAGGAGAGGGCACTGTCGCGTCTGCGCACGTTCATCTACGACCGCGAGCACCAGAAGTATATCGACGACATTGCATCGCGCCGCAAGACGCTTGTGTCGACCGGCGACCGCTCCGCCAAAATACGCACCTACAACTTCCCGCAAGGGCGCGTGACCGATCACCGCATAAACTACACCATGTACAACCTTCCGGCGTTTCTCGGGGGCGACATACAGGAGTGCATCGACCGGCTCACCGTGGCAGAGAACGCCGAAAAACTGAAAGCCGCCGAATTATAAATTCTAAAACATTTCACAATCATGACCCGTCAGGAACTCATCGACAACATAAAGCGCAAGAAGAGCTATCTGTGTGTCGGACTCGACACCGACCTCAACAAGATACCGAAACACATCTTTGAGGAAGCACCCGAAGATCCCGTGTTTGCTTTCAACAAAGCGATCATCGACGCCACAGCACCCTACTGCGTGGCCTACAAGCCCAACATCGCATTCTACGAGACACTCGGTTATCAGGGATGGATCGCGCTTGAAAAGACCATACGCTATCTGCGCGCCACTTACCCCGACCAGTTTATCATAGCCGACGCAAAACGTGGCGACATAGGCAACACGGCCCGTATGTATGCCCGCGCATTCTTTGACTACATGGACGTTGACGCACTCACCGTAGCTCCCTACATGGGCGAGGACAGCGTGACACCGTTCATGGAGTATCCCGGCAAATGGACCGTGCTGCTCGCTCTGACCTCCAATAAGGGAAGCCACGATTTCCAGTTCTTTGCCGACGCCGGGGGGACACGCCTTTTTGAGCGGGTCCTTGCCAAAGCTCAGGAGTGGGGCAACACTGACAATCTCATGTTTGTGGCAGGTGCCACACAGGGCTCTCTGCTCGCCGATGTGCGCCGCATAGCTCCCGACAATTTCCTGCTCGTTCCCGGTGTAGGCGCACAGGGCGGAAGCCTTGCCGAAGTCGCAAAATACGCCATGAACGATGACTGCGGACTGCTCGTGAACTCGTCGCGCGGTATCATCTACGCCTCCAACGGCACTGACTTCGACACCGTGGCGGCTATCGAGGCTCGCAACCTTGCCGAACAGATGGCAGAAACGCTCAAAGAACACGGCGTGATCTGAACCGCCGCAACAAGACAATTGTTTTATAATTGAGATGCCTGACACCACACATCGGGGGTGACGGCATCTCAATTAACGTTTTCAATGATTGTCTTATGAGCAAAAAAATAGGTATTTTCTACGGTTCGACCACTGGAACCACAGCAAAGATAGCACGCAAGATCGGCGCACTTCTCAACGTGCCCGCCAATGACATACATGATGTGGCGAAAGTAGCTCCGAGCATGACCGGCGAATATGACGTGCTGGTATTCGGCTCAAGCACATGGGGCAGCGGCGAGATGCAGACCGACTGGCTCGACTTCATCAACGGAGTGGAGATGCTTGACCTCAAAGGGAAAAAGATCGCATTGTTCGGTTGCGGCGACGAAACGATGGCCGACACATTCTGCAATGCCGTCGGCGAACTCCACCGTCGTCTCGGCCGCACACAGGCCGAATTTATCGGACAGTATGATGCGGGGACTTACGATTTCAGCGAGTCAGAAGCCAAAGATGCCGAGAGCGGAAAGATGTATGGTCTCGTACTCGACGAGGTAAACCACCCCGAACTGACCGCCGCCCGTCTGCACGGATGGACCCAGCAGGTCACCGACGAGATCGCATAATCTTAAACAGTAGAATAAGATTTTACAGCCCTGAAAGTTTGCACCTTTCAGGGCTTTTTCATGTATTTTTGAAAAAAATGGGTGGTGAGGGTTAGTTTTTGATTTCTCAGGTGTCATTATAGTGTATGAATCATCAGCCCGACATAGAATCTCTGTTCCGCCGGAATTACGCGGCGATGCACCGGGTGGCTGCCTCGCTACTGCACGATGACGAGGCCGCACGTGACGTGGTACACGACACTTTCGAGGCACTCATGCAGGGTGGAGTCTACGATGATGTCTCTGCCGGCTATCTGCTAAGTGCCGTCCGCAACCGCTGCATCAACCGTCTGCGCCACTGTGCGACCCGCGAGCGGGTGCATCATCTGCTTTCAATGGAGACAAGCGAGCAGGAAATCGACGAGTGGCCTGATGAAGATACCTTTGCCGAGATAAGGGAGGTTGTGAACACAAAACTTCCCGAAGGGGCAAAACGGATTGTGACGATGCGGTTTTATGACGGGTATTCCGGCCTGGAAATCGCTGAGGAACTAACGATAAGTGAAAACAGTGTCTACAAGGCTTTGCGCAACGCCATACTAACCCTAAGGAAACACCTGACGAAACATGGATAAATACGATAGACTTCTCGATCTCATCGAGAATCCCGAACGATATACCGACGACGAGATCAGCCGGCTGCTGTCGGACCCCGAAGTGGCCGATCTTTACCAGACAATTTCGGCAACCTCATCGGTGCTGCACCACGACTGCAGTGCGCCCGACGTGGATGCCGAGTGGGAGCGCTTCAGCCGGAAACACCGCCAGCCCCGCAGAAACTTCCGGCTGCGGCACAACGTGGCGGCTGCGATCATAGCAATCGTGGCGATAACGGCGTGTGCCACCGGGATAGGTATGCGCCTGTATCTGTCGGGACCAGCCGTGACCGAAACCACCGCACAGACCGGCATTGATGCTTTGACGCCCGACATAAGCGGGCGAGTGATGCCCGAGGACTCAACGGCCATTCTGCCTGAAACAATAATATTTGAGAACCAACGTCTTGATGTGATCGTGAGGCAGATTGCCGAACGGCATGGCCTTAAAGCCGGATTCCGCTCCCCCGCCACTGCCGGCCTGCGCATGTATCTGAAGTGGGAGACCTCGACTCCCGTGGAGAAAGTGGTCGAAACACTCAACACCTTTGAGCAGATCGACATCGAGATTATCGGTGACTCCATAGCGGTAGGCGGAAGATGAAAAGGGCTCTATTAATTGCACTGGCTCTGATTGCCACAGTCGGAGCATACGCCTCGGTGTTCAGATATGAATTCAGGTCAACGCCTTTGTCGCAGGCACTTGTGGAGATCAGCAATGACCACCCCGAAATCGGCATCACGTTTATCTACGACCAGCTTGAAAACTATAAAATCACTGCTTCGATCGACACCGAGGATGCCACGGAAGCCCTGCGGAAACTCACCGCATGGATTCCTGTCGCGGTGACCGCCTCAGGCAGCAGCTACGTGGTCGAGGCACTTCAGAAAGGGGTGTTCAGCTATCACGGGCGAGCCGTCGACACCAACAGTCATCCCGTAGCGTTTGCCACGGTCATGCTCCTCTCCCCCGCCGATTCCACGGTGATCACCTACGGCGTCACGGGCGACAAAGGGGAATTTGACATCCCGTGTGATGTGACAGAGGTTATTGCCAAAGTAAGCTGCATCGGGTTCAATACGGCCTACCACAAGTGCGAAGGCTTTGCTACCGGCGACATAGTGCTGGACCTGAACCCCGTGAGGGTGGGTTCTGTCACGGTCAGTTCCGACGAGGCTCTGCTGCTTGCCGACAAGAGTGTCTATGTGCCGCAGGAAAGGCAGAAACGTGCCTCGCTGACCGGCTATGACCTGCTCAACCGCATGGCCATACCGCAGTTGCGCATAGGCAACAGCAACGGTGTAACGACAGTAGCAGGCGAGAGCGTCTCGGTCTATATCGACTATATCCCGGCATCGTCGGCCGATGTCGATGCGATGCGGCTGACCGACGTCGTCAGAGTCGAATACTATGACTATCCCGCTGATCCCCGTTTCGCCGGCAGCCCCCATGTCATCAACTTCATCACAGTCCAGTACAACTATGGCGGATATGTGAAAGGAAGTGGCGTAGAGAACTATTTTGTGGGCACGAGCGGGCAGGCAGGTGCCAATGCGAAGCTTCAGATAAACCGTATGACCTACGACATAGGCGGAGGCGCGTATTACAGCACCGATCACCACGGCAACGGCTCGATACAGACAGAAACGTTCCGCCTGCCGCAGCCCGACGGAAGCACCCGCACCTTCGAGCGGCTGTCGGAGACAACCAAATCCGACGAGCGCACATCATCATACTGGATCACAGCCAAGGCGGCCTACAAGTCGGAGAAAGCGATAATCACCAACTCATTCGCTACCGATTCATGGGATCACCCGCAATCATTTCAGGCAGGTCGTGTGACCTACTCACCTGAGATAATGGAGTCCACCGAGTACAGCAAGGATGGATCAGACAGCAACCGCTCGATAATCTACAACGGACAATGGCTGTTCTATCTCCCGCACAACAACACGCTCACCCTCACACCTACCTACGCCAACACCTACACCACAGAAAACTACCTGTATGCCGAGGGTGATCTCACCCCGATTGCCAATTACGCCAAAGACAACACAAATCAGGCAGTCATGCAGGTCGATTACTCGCATCAGTTCCGCAAATCACGAGTGTTCAGATTCTTCTCGCGGTATGCGTTTACCGGAAACGACATCACCTACCTCGGGACTGTCGACAACCACGACCGCGCCCGCACATCGATGTTCAACACCGGGCTAAACTACTCCTTCAAGACCGCCAAGCTGTATGCCTATGCCGGAGTGGGATGGATATGGAATGTGTTTAATCTCAACAGCATCCACGAAACCTCGTCAAAGCCGTGGGCCGATCTCAACATCAACTATGCCTTCTCAAGCAAGAGTTCGGCAAACATCGTGTTCCATTACTCCACATGGCCAGCCTCGGCAAACCTCAAAAGCGATGTCGTGCTCCAGTCGTCGCCGCTGATGTACTACACCGGCAATCCGGCACTGAAACCGACAAGAAGCTATGACCTGTGGGGACAGTACATCATCATGCCCACCTCACAACTCACCCTGTCGGCCTACGGTTATGCGTGGATCACAGGCAACCGTTATGCCTACGTGTATGAAGCGCGCCCCGGGTCAATCCTGCGCACGATCAGGCAGCCTATAGGCAGCTTCGCCTCGATCGACTACGGCATCAACGGCTCGCTGCGGCTCTTTGACTCAAAGTTGCAGATAAGAGGCAGTATCGAACAAAAATATGTCCGTGACACCGAGCCGTTCGATTATTCACGTTTCAGCCTGTCGGGTACGGCGGAAGCCATGTATTACCACGGCAATTTCTACTACGGGGCATGCTTTACCTCCGGCTCGGCGCGCCCCGAGGGCAACAAGTCGGGAGTGTGGATAAATCAAAAAGGATTCTGGTGGCTGCAGGCCGGCTGGGGCAACGACAACCTTAACGTGCGCCTTTTCCTGAAAAATCTCGACAGCTGGAGCTGGAAAGGCGACCGCCGGACTCTCGACACCTCACACTACTCAATGAGTCAGCGCGAGCTCACCACCGCCAACCATGCACTGTTTCAGCTCACCGCCACCTACACATTTGGCTTCGGCAAGAAAGTCGAACATGGCAACGAGGCATCGCAGCTTCAGGGCGCAGGCTCAGCCATCCTGAAATAACCCCCGCAATGCCTGAAAAGGCATTGGAGGATGGAGATAGGTTAGACAAATGACGACGTCTTCGGCGGGGGGATGTTGCATCGCGTCAGCGATGGAATGTTTGTAGGCCCGTATACCGAAGTCGCGGAGCGACACAGGTATGCGGGTGACAGCATGAGTGCGAATCCATTATAATTCAACCGTGTAACGGTTGGATGTCATTATCTGATACCTCACGGCATCGTTCTTTTGAACGTCCGCATCTGCATACCCGCATACCTGCGGTATACGGGCCTACAAACATCATATCGCTGACGCGATAATCATTATTGCGAACAATGGGGGCAAGCTCCGTCGAAGACGGGGTGCACCTTGCGGTGCGCCCGGCTACTGTCTTGAAAATGCCTTGTCAGGCATTGGAGGTCTGACAAGGCAGAGAACTCGGAGTTCTCAGAGCACTCGGAGAGGGGCGGGGGATTTTTGTTGACGCCGGCACTGTCATATATGAAACGACTATTGCGGGAGGTGGAAAAAATCAGTATCTTTGCCGACGGTTTTCGGCGGCGGCTATGCGTTGCATCGTCATAGCCGCCGCAACGTTTTCACTTACTACATTTCCAATGGATATCATCAACCTGTTAGCTCCCGGCAATGTCTCACTGGCCAGCACAATTGCCCTCTATTCGTTTGTAATCGCATTAGGCATCTGGCTTGGCAAAATCAAAATCGGAGGCGTGTCACTCGGCGTCACATTCGTGCTTTTTGTCGGCATCATCATGGGGCATTTCGGCTATACGGTCGACGGGAATGTGCTTAAATTCGTGCGTGAGTTCGGTCTGATAATATTTATCTTCGCCATCGGTCTGCAAGTAGGCCCCAGCTTCTTCTCCTCGTTCAAGCAGGGAGGGGTGAGGCTCAATCTACTCGCCGTGCTCGGCATAGTGCTCAATGCGGCGATAGTAATCGTGATTTTCCTTACACAGCGTGGCGACACATCAATTTCGGCACTTGTCGGAGTCATGTCGGGTGCCGTAACCAATACTCCGGGTCTTGCGGCGGCACAGCAGACTGTCAGTTCGGCAGCCGATGCCGATGTCATGGCTATGGGCTATGCAGCAGCCTATCCGCTCGGTGTTGTAGGCATCATAGCCTCGATGTTTATCATCAAAGGTATTTTCCGCATAAAAATCGAAGATGAGATCGCTGAGATCGAGGCTGAGCGCGACAACTCGCAGCTCAAGCCGCATCTGGTGACAATGGAGGTTACAAACCAGCTTGTCGCCGGCAAAACGCTTGCCGAGCTCCACGACATAATCCAGTGCAACTTCGTGATCTCGCGCCTGATGACCACGTCGGGCGAACTGATTATCCCGGTTTCGACAACCAAGCTCTCACTCGGCGACAAGGTGTTTATCGTGATGTCGGCGAGCGACGAGCACCGCTTCAAGGCCATACTCGGCCGTGTGGTGGAAATGGACTGGGACACAGCTACCCCGGCATCGGTCGTGAGCCGCCGCATCGTGATCACCCAGAGCAAATATGACGGCGTGTCGCTCGGACAGCTGCGCCTGCACAACGGCTATCACCTCAATGCCACGCGCGTGAGCCGTGCCGGTGTGGATCTTCTCGCCACCGCTAACCTTCGCCTCCAGATGGGCGACCGCATGACCGTGGTGGGTACGCTGAACGACATCGAGCGCCTTGCTGTGAAGCTCGGCAACTCGATGAAGCGACTTGACCACCCCAACCTCATCACAATCTTCGTAGGCGTGCTTCTCGGCATCATACTCGGGTCGGTCAATGTGGGCTACGGCATGAAACTCGGCGTGGCGGGCGGCCCCCTCGTCGTGGCTATCCTGCTGAGCCGTTTCGGCTACCGCCTCAAACTCATCACCTACACCTCGTCGTCGGCTTCGATGATGCTGCGTGAGCTCGGTATATGCCTCTTCCTTGCCTCGGTGGGCATCTCTGCCGGTCAGGGATTCGTGGATACAGTGTTTAACCCCACCGGCATGTGGTGGGTAATATGGGGATTCATCATCACGGTTGTGCCTCTGATCATTGTGGGCTGCATCGCCCGTGGCGTATACAAAATCAATTTCCTCTCGATAATGGGTCTTATGTCGGGCGGCTACACCGATCCACCGGCACTCGCCTATGGCACAAACTCTACCGGCAACGACGCTCCGGCTGTGGCTTAT
>CAMWSY010000056.1 GCA_947176995.1 uncultured Porphyromonadaceae bacterium
CAGGTAGACCGTTTCCTTCTGAAGGTTATTATCGGCTATCCGTCGAAGGAGGAGGAGAAGATTATCGTAAGGCAGAATCTCAGCAATGAGAAGAAGCGCATCGTTCCGCTTCTCCGTCCCGAGGAGGTGACCGAGGCACAGAAAGTCGTAGAGCAGATCTACATAGACGAGAAGATCGAGCGTTATATTGTCGACATCGTGTTTGCCACACGTTTCCCGGGAGATTTCGGTCTGTCGGATCTCACTTCGATCATATCGTTCGGTGCTTCGCCCCGTGCATCTATCTCGCTTGCCAAGGCAGCCAAGGCCTACGCTTTCCTGCGTCAGCGCGGCTATGTGATCCCCGAGGATGTGAGAGCCATCTGCCATGATGTGCTCCGCCACCGTATCGGCCTGACATACGAGGCTGAGGCAAACAATATCACTTCAGACGAAGTAATCTCTGAGATACTTGACAAGGTCGAAGTGCCCTAAATCAAGCAAAGATGCAAACCGTGATTGACTTCGTGCCGAGGTCAATGAGCTAATCTTTTTCCCGTATCATAATTCTATGGATGCCAAAGAACTGCTGAAGAAGGTCAGAAAGATCGAAATAAAAACCCGTGGACTGTCTAACAATGTGTTTGCGGGTGAGTATCATTCGGCTTTCAAGGGACGCGGCATGACTTTCTCTGAGGTCAGGGAATATCAATATGGTGATGACATAAGGGATATTGACTGGAATGTTACCGCCCGTCATAACCGCCCCTATGTGAAAGTCTACGAGGAGGAGCGTGAACTGACGGTGATGTTGCTTGTCGATGTTTCGGCGAGTCGCCTGTTTGGCGCGGTCGGTATGGAGAAGCGCGAGATGATTGCTGAGATTTCGGCTACTATCGCGTTTTCGGCCATACACAACAATGATAAGGTGGGTGTGATCTTTTTCTCTGACAAGATCGAGAAGTTCATTCCTCCCAAGAAGGGAAGAAAGCATATCCTTTTTATCATCAGTCAGCTGCTCGACTTTGAGCCGGAGAGCAAGGGTACGGATATCGCCACCGCTCTTACATTCTTTGCCGATGCGCTGAAGAAACGCTGTACGACGGTTCTGATTTCGGACTTTATTGATAACCACGACTATTCGCGTCCTCTGACTATCGCTTCGGGCAAGCATGACCTGATAGCTGTGCAGGTCTATGATAAAAGAGACTCGCAGCTGCCGGATGTGGGTCTGATGCGCATATCGGATCTTGAGAAAGGACGCAGCCGCTGGATTGATACGTCGGACAGCGCAACACGCCGCACGTACAACAAATGGTGGTATGACCGCCAGAATAAAATGATGGAGGTTCTCAGCCGCAATGGTGTCGATGTTGCGTCGATATCGACGGATGAGGATTATGTGAAAGCGCTCATGGGGCTGTTTAAGCGTCGTGGAGTGGGCAAGTAAAGAAGAATAAAGTAATTCGCAGAATAATGTCATCAAAAGTGTTCCGACATATATTGTTAACAGGGCTTTTTGCCGCTCTGGGCTTTCAACTGACAAGCGGGAAGAATCCTAATGTGAGTGTGAAGGTCGAGCTTGACTCGGCTGTGCTCATGATGGGACGAACGACTCCGCTGCATGTGGAGGTGCTTCAGCCGCAAGGCGCTCAGGGTATGCTTCTGATTCCGGCAGACACGCTCATGACAAATGTCGAGATCGCTCATGCAGGTGTTGATGATACCGTGAAAGGCGGTGGGGCAGACCAGCTTGAACAGATAAAGCGAATGATAATCCTCCAGTCTTTTGACTCGGGACTGTACCGACTGCCGCCGATCGCTTATATGACTGAAGGTGGAGATACTGTTTACTCAAACACGGTCACACTCAAAGTACTTCCCGCCAATGTCGATTCACTGACAACGATCCACAGCATGGCCGATGTGGCCAACGGCGGATGGAAATGGTATGACTGGCTTCCTGATTTCATCATCGATTACTGGGGATGGATTCTGGTGTGCCTGCTGATTATCGCCGGTGGTGTGTGGACTTGGCTTGTAATGAAGAAGAAAGTGGCTATGCCGCTTGCCCACAAACCGAAGCCCGTCTCGCCATACGAGGCTGCGATCGCCGGTCTGGAGCAGCTGAAGGAGGAACACCTTTGCGAAAGTGGCAGAGAGAAGGAATACTATACGCGCCTTACCGATATTCTGCGCCGCTATCTCGACGGCCGTTTCGGAATCAATGCCATGGAGATGACCTCCTCCCAGATATTGCGGGCTCTTGAGAAACAGCCTGACACACGTGAGCATAAGAGTATGATGCAGCGCGTGCTTGAGATGGCTGACTTTGTGAAATTCGCAAAAATGCGTCCTATGCCTGATGACAATGTGGCATCGTGGAACAGAGCGGCACAGTTTGTCGAGGAAACCAAACCGGCTCCCGAACCTGTTGCCGAAGATTCCGATGCAGCTTCAGAGTCGGAAAAGGCAAATGAGAATCATAATGCTGTGAAGAAGTCATGATACAGTTTGCGCATCCGGGCCTTTTATGGCTATTGACAATATTGATACCACTGATTGCGTGGTATATAATGAAGCGGCGCAATGCTTACCCGTCGCTTTCGGTGAGCACTACGCTTCCGTTTAAGAGCAGACGACTGCCGTTGCGTGCTATTCTGCTGCATGGATTGTTTCTACTGCGGCTAATGGCTATCGCCTGTGTGATTATTGTGCTCGCACGTCCGCAGACTCGCGACAGCTGGCGCACGTCGCAGACGGAGGGTACTGATATAATTCTTGCCCTTGACATATCGTCGTCGATGCTCGCACGTGACTTCAAGCCAGACCGTCTGGAAGCGGCCAAAGAGGTTGCCAACAAGTTTGTTGCCGGTCGTGAGGCCGATAATATGGGTCTTGTGATCTTTGCGGCGGAAAGTTTCACCGGTATGCCGATGACAACCGACCGCGCGGCTCTCACAAATTACATCTCCTCGATAGAGATGGGTATGCTTGATGACGGCACAGCGATAGGCGACGGACTTGCAACGGCTATCAACCGAATAAAGGATGGTAAGGCGAAGAGCAAGAGTATCATATTGCTCACCGACGGCTCTAACAACACCGGAAACGTTGCTCCGATCACTGCCGCCGAGATCGCTAAAAAACTTGGAATCAAGGTTTATACGATAGGCGTTGGTAAAAACGGCAATGCGCCTTACCCGATGCAGAATATGTTTGGACGCATAGAGTATGTGAGCACTCCTGTGGTGATCGATGAGGTGACACTAAAAGAGATAGCTTCGATCACAGGCGGTAAATACTTCCGTGCGACCGACAACAGTGTGCTGAAGGACATCTTTGAGGAAATCGACAGTCTTGAAAAGACGGAGATGGATATCAAGCATTTCAGTCACACTGAAGATAATTATCTAATATGGGCTCTGATAGCACTCGGGCTGCTGACTCTTGAAATGACGTTGAGACAGACGGTGCTCAGAACTATTCCTTAGTAATGTAAATTGCCAATACTATGTTTAGTTTCGCACATCCCGGGCTTCTGTATCTGTTGCTGCTTCTGCCAGCAATGGCCGGACTCTTCCTGCTTGCCCGCATAGCCCGCAGACGAAAACTGGAAAAATACGGCCGACTGGTTTCGCTCGCTCCGCTGATGCCTGACGCCTCGCCATATAAACCTTGGATCAGACTGACGTTGCAGCTTATTGCTCTTGCTGCTCTGATTGTTGCTGTGGCCCGTCCGCGTTTCGGCGAGAAGGAGGAGACCGAGCGTTCGGAGGGTATCGAGGTAATGATCGCCATGGACGTGTCGAGATCAATGCTGGCTTCGTCAAGTGATGATCCGTTGGGAATATCGCGTCTTGAACGTGCCAAGTTCATTCTCTCGAAACTTATTGACCGTCTTGACAAAGATAAAGTGGGGCTTGTGGTTTTTGCCGGTGAAGCTTATACACAGCTACCGATCACAACTGATTTTGTATCGGCAAAGATGTATCTGAACGATATCAATACCGAGATGGTGCCATCGCAGGGAACTGCGATAGGAACTGCGATAGGTATGGCACTCAACGCATTCACACCTGATCCTGATGCCGGAAAAGCTATCATCGTGATAACTGACGGCGAGAATCATGAAGGAAATGCCATAGAGATGGCTCAACAGGCTAAAGAGCGTGGCGTGCAGGTGGATGTGATAGGCATAGGCTCTACCAAGGGAGCTCCCATACCGATCAATCAGTCGAAGGGGGAGTACCTGAAAGATTACGACGGTCAGCCCGTAACGACTGCCCTTAATGAAGCGATGGCGCGTGAGATCGCGGCCGCCGGTGACGGCGTCTATATCAACGGCGCATCATCATCGGCTCTCAGTGAGCTTATCACTCAGCTTGATAATCTTCAGAAATCAGAGTTAACACATGTGACCTACAAGGCGAGTGCGGAGCAATTCCCGATATTCGGCTGGATAGCACTTGTCTTTTTAGTGATTGATATATTTGTCCTTGACCGGAAGATAAGCTGGCTCAAAAGGATCAATTTCTTTACAAAGGAGAATTGATTATGCGCAGAATCTTGAAAATAGCACTTCTTTTTGTCGTCGGAGCGTCGTTTACAGTTCCCGCTGCATGGGGGCAACAGTCGGCTTCGTCGGGGAAACGTGAGCGCGGATATATAAGAGAGGGAAACAAACTCTACAATGACAAGCGCTACCCGGAAGCTGAGGTTGCGTACAGAAAGGCATTGCAGGAGAACGAGTACTCGGAAGTCGCCATGTATAATCTTGCCTCGGCTCTGATAAGACAGGCATCGCTTGCTGCCGGAGCAGAGGATGGCCAGCAGAATAATCCCGCAGTAGAGGCACAAAAGATTTTCACAGACCTTGCCGCTAATGCAGCCGACATAAAGTTGGCTGAAAACTCGCTGTATAATCTCGGCAATATGGCTTTCAATCAGGAGCAGTATGAGCAGAGCATCGACATGTATAAAAGGGCACTGCGCAAGAATCCTGACAACGACAAGGCGCGTGAGAACTTGCGACTGGCTCAGCTGAAACTTGAGGAGCAACAGAATCAGGATCAAAACCAAGATCAGGATCAGCAGGATGATCAGAACCAAGATCAGCAAAATGATCAGAATCAGGATCAACAGCAGAATCAGGATCAAAATAAAGACCAGAACCAAGATCAGAATCAGGACGAAAACCAAGATCAGCAGAATCAAGATCAACAACAGAATCAGGATCAGCAGCAGAATCAGGATCAGGAGCGTAAGGATGACAAGAACGGCATAAGTGACAGAAATGCCGAACAAATCCTGAAGGCGATGGAGAATGAGGAGAATGCGACACGACGCAAAATCGAAGCCCGCCGCACTCAGGAGGAGAAGAAGAACGCTTCCAAGAAGAAGACTGACAAACCTTGGTAATGAAGTGATTGAAACTTATGATGAGTTGCAGAATGAAGTAATATGAAATCAACTCAAGGATATAAAAGAGTATTTGCCTTTGCACTCAGTGTCATTGCCTTCTCGGTGGTGACACTTTGGGCTGATGTGAAATTCAGTGTGTTGCCTCCACGCAATGTGATAGAGGGGAACAAGTTTAACGTAACGTTCCGTCTTGAGAATGCCGAAGGCAACGGCCTGAAAGTGTCGGAGATCAATGGCTGTACTTTCTTGTACGGGCCTTCGACTTCCACGCAACAGTCGTACCAGTATGTCAACGGACGTACAACGTCGCAAAAAACTGTAGACTATTCATTTGTCTATAAGGCCGGTGCTGCGGGAGAGTACACTATACCCTCGGCATCGATTCAGGTTGACGGTAAGACGTACAAGACCGAACCGCTTACATTCAAGGTGATACCTACAGACAGCAGCGCGCAGGACAGCGGCAACACGGGTCAAAGCGGTGTGCGTGTCGACGATGCGTCGACCCATACGGCAGACAAAGCAGTGGGAAAGGAGGATGTGTTTGTGCGCATCATACCTTCACGCACAACGGTCTATGAGGAAGAGCCGATAGAGTGTGTGATAAAGCTCTACACAAAATATCAGATAGGCAGTTTCATGTCGGTATCGCAACCTAATTTTGACGGCTGCCTTATCGATGAGATTGCCGTGCAGCCGGCTCTGAACGAGATAGAGCATTACAATGGGCAGAATTATATGACCGCGGTGTTGAAGAAGGTGCTTGTATTCCCGCAAAAGTCGGGTAAACTGACTTTCAATTCCGGTAAATATGATATATCAGTAGTGCAATATGAACGTGTCGGGGGTGGTTTCTTCTCTACCAATATTCCGGTTGAGAAGGAGATACATGTGGCTCCGGGCGATCTGACCGTAAATGTCACACCTCTTCCCGAACCTCAGCCAGAAGGATTTACCGGCGCTGTGGGTCAGTTCACGGCTGAGAGCCGCATCAGCAGCGAAGCTCTGCGAACCAATGAGGCCGCTTCAATGACAATAACTATCTCGGGTACAGGTAACATACGCTATATAAAAGCTCCTGAGGTGGATTTCCCGGCAGATTTCGAGCAGTATTCGCCACGCACGGATATTGATGCCAATGTGGTCGGTAACAATGTGAGAGGTAAGGTTACGGTAGAATACACATTTGTGCCCCAGACTCCGGGTGACTACACTATTCCTCCCACGGAATTTGTGTATTTTGATCCTGCCAAGAAGGAGTATGTGACCATACCGCTTCCCGAGAGGAATATCAAGGTGGCGAAAGGTGTGGGTACATCAACGTCGAATGTGCAGGTTGAACAGAAGGACATCAAGGCCGCTGTGACCGATATTCTCCATATCAAGCAGAATGTGAATGACCTGAAGACTTCGAGAAGCCTGTATGTGCATTCGATGGGGTATTGGTCGATATGGATTCTTCTTGTGGTCATGCTTGGCGGCACAATATTCTACACACGCAAGATCACGAAGCGTAATGCCGATGTGGCAGGGCGCAGACTGGCGAAGGCCGGCAAGGTGGGTAAAAAGCGTCTGAAACAGGCTCAGGCTTACCTGAACGGTGATGATGCGAAATCGGCCGACAAGTTCTATGAAGAGGTGCTGAAAGCAATGTGGGGTTATATCGGTGACAAGTTCAGACTGCCGTCATCGCAACTCACACGCCAGAATATCTCTACCAGCCTCTCGTCGCACAATGTTTCGGAGGAGACAATCGGACAGGTTGTGAGAGTGCTTGACGAATGTGAAATGGCCCGCTACACTCCCTCGTCGACTTCGGTTGAAGCCCGCCGCGATGTGCTTGAACAGGCGCAGCAGGCAATCGACAGTCTTGAGAAAACTAAGAGCTCTAAATGAAGTGGAGATTACGGAATTATGAAGAAAGAAGATATCTTTAAGGGTGTTGCCAAGTTCCTGATGGTTGCTGTGCTCTCTGTGTCGGCACCACTGGCTGGAGCTAACAACGACCTGATAAACCGTGCAGACTCGGCATATCTTGCCGATGATTACCAACAAGCTGCTTCTTTGTATCTCCAAGCAGAGAAGGAAGAGGGCACTTCATCGGCTCTGCTGTATAACATCGGTAATTCCTATTACCGCATGGGTGAGATAGGAAAAGCTATCCTATATTACAAGCGTTCCCTGCAACTTGACCCTACAAACAGTGACGCAAGGCAGAACCTTCAGTTTGTCATGACGAAGACTGTGGACAAGCAGGAGGATAACCGCTCGGTGATGAGGAAAACCGGTGACCGTATCCTGTTCAGCAACTCACCTAACGGCTGGGCGATGTGGGCACTGGGTATATTTGTGCTTCTGATCGGGGCTTCTGCAACGTATGTGTTCTCCACCTCGGTCGTACTGCGAAAAATCTGCTTCTTCGGAGGTCTTGTCGCCATAGTGCTTGACGGTGTGCTGATATATGTGGCGTGCAAATCGGCTTCAATTGTGTCGGATGAGAATGCGGCTGTCGTAATCTCGCCGAATGTACAGCTGTCGACCGTCCCCCGTGTGCCGAAGGATAAATCGGAGCAGGCATTTCAGTTGCACGAGGGCGCGGTTGTAGAGATTGTGGATTCAGTGAAACAAACGTCAGATACAGTGCCGACTATGTGGCTCGAGGTCAAGGTGGGAGATGTTCACCGGGCATGGATTAATAGTGCCGACGTAGAGCGTTTGTAAGCATCGGGATGAAAAATGTGTTATAAAACATATTTAGAGTCGCGTTTTGTATTTGTAGAAATGGAAATATCGGCTTATATTTAAATCATAAAAATCGTTCACAAAAACGACATAAACGTAAAAAATCATTAGAGATATGAGCAAGACAATAACCTTCAATGAGCTGCGCCGTCTCAAGGACAGCCTGCCCGACGGAGCCACCCATCAGATAGCTGATAAACTGAACGTAACGGTTCAGACAGTCCGTAACTATTTCGGTGGTTCCAACTATGAATTCGGAAAGAACCATGGAGTTCATATCGAGCCGGGGCCCGACGGTGGTATTGTAGTTCTTGATGACACTACTATCTACGACATGGCAATGGAGATTCTTGCTGCTCAAGAGAAGGCTGACTAAGACACGTACAAAAGAACCGAAAAAATTGTCCCGACACTGTGGATGCTTGATGCAACAGTGCCGGGACAAAATATTTTTTGGTCTCTCTGATCGGAGGGGAGGACGCGGGGAGGATGTTGTTTCGCAGCTCCGCAGCTCAAGATTATATGCGCTTTTCACCGGGTTCCCTTCGGTCACCCGGTGCTGGCGGTTGTGACGCCCGTTTCACGGGCTTGGCCGACGGCATATCATAGTGCATGGGGTGAGATATGGTGATGGCGCGGAGTAATATGTGGATAGTGGTGTCCAACCGCTATGCGGTTGATGTTTTTGTTACGGACTCATAACCCGCATACCTTTGTCGCTACGCGACTGCGGTATACGGGCCTACAAATATTTCATCGCTATCGCGATGAGGTTAGGCGGGTGAAGATATTATAATAGAGCAGGAGCACACGCCAAGGTGGGGTCAGCCGAATTTTGAGATTTTGCGGAGTGCCTGCTCATTCAAAATCTTTATGCGGCGGCCATCGACGGTGATGATCTTTTCGGTAACGAAATTTGAGAGGGTGCGGATGGCATTGGAGGTCGTCATGTTCGACAAGTTCGCCAGATCTTCACGCGAGAGGTAGATGCGCAGTGTGGTGTTGTCATCCTCCAGTCCATAACTCTCTTTCAACGCCAGAAGAGCCTCGGCAAGACGTCCGCGGATGTGTTTTTGCGTGAGATTTACAAGACGGGTATCACTTCCGCCGAGATTACGCGAAAGCTCGGTGATGAAAAACCACGCGAGGTTGATGTTGTTATGTATGAGATCGCGCACCAGCGACATGGGGAGGCATCCGATAGTGGACTGCTCGAATGCTGCCGCGCTCGACACATAAGGCTCGTTCGCGAAATAGGCTCTGTAGCCGAAGTATTGCACGGGCCGGATAAGGCGGAGTATCTGCGGACGTCCGCCAATACCGTCCTTGTATAGTTTTACCTTGCCTTTCAGTAGGCACCAAAGGTATTTTGGAGTATCTTTTTCGGCATAGATTATCTGATTTCTATTAAAAGTCTTAATAGAAAAAGCCTCAATGATCCTGCG
>CAMWSY010000057.1 GCA_947176995.1 uncultured Porphyromonadaceae bacterium
GCATTCTCCACCTCATTGCCGTGGCTGACGATAAACTCGACATCCCCTACGGCGTGGAGAGCTCCGTGATGCCCGGTCTCACATCAGAGGGCAATCAGGACGCCTACTGGCGCCGCCTCGAGTTTAAGAATGGCTACTGCAAGCGTGATGCCGACAACAAATGGGTTATCAACGACGATCTCAACAACAAGCTCATCGGCAAGAATGTGAAGCTGGTGCGCAACTTCGCCAAGATCACAATGAGCACTGCCCTTCCGGCAGCCGACTTCGTCCTTGAGGGATTCACTATCATCAACGCTCCTCTCAAGGGTACTATGGTTCCCTACTCGGCTACAAACAAGGAATTCCCTGAGTTCCTCAAGGCCGACGGTACACCTCTCTCCTACGAAGATGTGGCGAAAAACTACACCGGCATCTCACCCGCCAACACCACACTAGACAACGAGGCAGCAACGGCTACAAACATTAATGGAGTTTTCACGCAGTACATGTACGAGCGCCCATTCCGTTCCATCAGCCGCACATTCGTCATCGTGCAAGGAAAATATAAGGGCGGCGCGTCGAGCTTCTACAAACTCGACATCGGCAGCAATGACAATAACGGCATATTCCGCTACTACGGCATCCTGCGCAACTTCAACTACAACATCACTATCATAGGTGTGCAAACCGACGGTTACCCCAATCCGGCAGCCGCTGCCGATGGAACGGTTTACAACAACATAGCCTTCGACGTCGACACCGATGAGCTGAAAAACATGTCAGACGGTCAGAACATCATCCGAGTCAACTCCACCACCGTCGTGGTTACCGATGATAACTACTCCTTCGACTTCGAGTATGCCTACAAGTCCGGTATACGAAACAATGGCGGTAAATACGAGGATAATATCAATAATCTGGAAAATATGCAGGTCGGTTTCGAGCCCGGCACCGTCATCAAGAGTATCACCAACAAAAGAACCTATACCGATGCCGACAAAACCACTTGGTACACAGCCAAGATTTCCTGCAACAACCCCACCGACATTACAGAAACTCAGTCGTTTGTCGTCGTAAACAGCAGTTCCGGCCTCGGACGCACCATCAACCTTGTATCTCACAAAAAATGGGAATTTGAGAACCCATGCCAGTATGCCGGTATATGGGAGGATTATCCTGAGACCTACAATGGCCTATACCGAAAGAATGAAAACGGTAGTCAAGGCACTCAGATTACCGGACTACGGAATGGCAACTATGACAATAGGTGCGGTACAAATGCAGGCTCTCAGTTCACCATCTTCTTCGATATCCCCGACAATATCCCTGAAGTGCTCTTCCCACTCGAGTTCACCATTGAGTCAGATCTGCAGGGACTCGAAAACGAGCCGATGGGTACGATTGTGGTTGCTCCCGGTCCATCTCTTTTCCCCGAAAACGACGGCTACAACCGCATCCAATACATCAAGAGCGTGACATGGACCGAGTACAACGCACCGCTCCGCATGGATGTGCGTGAAGACAACGGCACCGTGCTTGGAAATACCGATGAAGGCCCCGTGACCCACCGCATCCGTTGCCGCTTCCGCACCATCGAGACCGTGAGTCCTACAACTGTTCATGTGGCGATCGACAACCTGAACTTCAACAAGACACAGGTAACGTTCAATCGCACCGCCGCAGCCAACTCACTCACCGGCCCCGGCCTCGTGATCCAGCCCCAACGCTAACGACAACTTCGTAAATACTGCGATTACACACCCCTTGCCGCCCGCGCCGTCCCCCGCCGCGGGCGCGCTTTCATATCCCCCTAACACGATACCCCCACCGAATTTGTTGAAAATTGTTTGGATGATTGAACGTCAATAAGTATTTTTGCGTTGTGATAGAAACGAAATCTCTCTCAAAAATTATGAAACCTATTAAAAAGGCAATAAAAGACACGACCACCAACGCAACAGGTAAGCCAACTAAACTACAACTTACTGTGGTTTCTGACGCAGAACGCGATCTTTTTCGCGTACATTCTTACGGCTATATCCTCTGATGGAACACGAATTGGGGTTCTACCCCGCCACCTTCATAATGCGAAGCACCGACCCCAGCACGCTTCGCATTGTTGATTTATGGAAGTTCAGGTCAGAGAAAAGCAGAAAATGGTATATCGTTGAAGTGGAATGGTTTTCACATGATTTTCTCGGATTGAAATTTTATTGGAAAGGTGTTGCAGAAAGTAAGAAACGTTATTCACTGCTCACCCACGACTTCGAGCCTCGCAAAATAGTCATGTCGTGCATAAAGATTATGCTTCATTATTTTAAGGAAAATAAATGTGCATCATTCGGGTTTGTAGCAGCCGACAATATTGACGGAGAGAAGATCGGAATTAACAAGCGTTTCAGGTTCTACCGTCGAATGATGCTGTCGCTTTTCAGCCCGGATGCTTTTGTTCAAATAAATGATAAAAACCACTCTATATATCTCCTTGTAAACCGGATGATGCTTGATGAAGGACACATTACTATCGGACAAATCGAAACTGAAATCACACGCTTATACCACGGTAATTTCACCCTCGTAACAGAGGTATAGCCGCGCGAAAGCATGGGGCGGCCACCATATCCCCCGTCGAAGACGGGTAATAAAACCAACCCCCACACCTTGCCATTGGCCCGATGTGGGGGGATCATATCATTATTATGAAGCTTACGCCGGGAAGCTGTCGAACGCAAACAGGATTGTCGACATATACCGCTCGCCGGTATCGGGGAGGATCGCCACGATGGTCTTGCCGGCATTCTGCGGGTCACGCGCAAGCTCGAGAGCCGCATGGAAAGCCGCGCCCGACGAAATGCCGCACAGCACCCCTTCGGCCGAGGCCAGCAGACGAGAAGCTGCCACAGCTTCCTTGTCGCCCACAGGCACTACCTTGTCGATCACCTCTGCGCTGTAATTGCCGGGGACGAATCCCGCACCGATACCCTGAATCTTGTGCGCGCCGGCCGGTTTGCCCGAAAGCACCGCTGACGTTTCAGGCTCGACGGCTACAGCAACTACCGACGGTTTCTGCTCCTTCAGATACTTGGCCGTACCGCTGATCGTGCCGCCTGTGCCGACGCCACCCACGACGATATCCACCGCGCCATCGGTATCGCGCCATATCTCGGGCCCGGTCGTACGGTAATGGGCGCGAGGGTTGGCAGGGTTCTCAAACTGCTGCAGGATCACCGCGCCCGGCGTGGCGTCGCGCAGCTCCTCGGCCTTGCGGATAGCCCCCTTCATCCCCTCGCTGCCGGGCGTCAGTTCGAGTTGCGCGCCAAGAGCTTTGAGCAGATTGCGCCGCTCCACGCTCATCGTGTCGGGCATCGTCAGGATCAGCTTGTAACCCTTCACCGAGGCCACCCATGCCAGACCGATGCCGGTGTTGCCCGAAGTCGGCTCGATGATGGTTGCACCCGGCTGGAGCACCCCTGTAGCCTCGGCATCCTCGATCATCGCCAGAGCCACGCGGTCCTTCACACTGCTGCCGGGGTTGAAACTCTCGAGTTTCACAAGCAGACGCGCCTCAAGCGCCTCACCTTTCTCGATATTCGACACCTCGAGAAGCGGAGTATTGCCGATCATTTCCGGCAGACTTTTTGCAATCTTCATAAATTCTGTTATAAATAAATAGGTGAAATAGTGTTTATTGGTTAAATTCCTGCGCCGTCGGTGAACGTCTCGCTGCGCATCTGCCCCTGCAGGATGCGCGAGTGAGGCGGCACATTGTGGGTCACCCACACGTTGCCGCCGATAATTGTGTCATGCCCGATGGTGATGCGGCCGAGCACCGAAGCGTTGGAGTAGATAGTCACATTGTCCTCGATAATCGGGTGACGGGGCACGTTGACCGGATGCCCGTTGCTGTCGAGCGAGAAATTCTTTGCGCCGAGCGTCACGCCCTGATAGATGTTCACGTTCCTTCCGATCACACACGTCTCCCCTATCACCACGCCCGTGCCGTGGTCGATGCTGAAATACTCACCTATCGTGGCACCGGGATGAATGTCGATTCCGGTCTCCGAGTGGGCTATCTCGGCGATGATGCGCGGGAGTAGCGGCACTTCGAGTCCGCACAGCAGATGGGCGAAGCGATAGTTGACCATGGCCTTGATCGAAGGATAGCAGAAGATCACCTGAGCCTCATTGTCGACGGCCGGATCGTTGTTGAAAATCGCGCGCACGTCGGTGTAGAGCTTCCTTTTCAGTTCAGGCAGCTCGGCCACCGTTTTTGCCGCCTTCTCGCAAGCAAGTTTCTCGATCTCCTCATCAGCCACATTGTCGGGAGTGCTGAAATGCAGACTGGCCGAAATCTGCTTCTGGAGAAGCGTGTAAAGCTTGTCGACCCCCACCCCTATGTGGTAGTGGCGCATCGTGCCTCCCGAACGCAGATTGTAGAAAAACTCCGGGAAAAGCAGTTGCTTGAGCGTGAGGATGATTTCGTTGATCACCACCACCGACGGCAGGCGACGCCCCTGTGCGGCCAACACTGGACGCTCGGCCTCGGTCACCTCCGAGAGCCGGAGCACCGTGTGCGACAACGTGTTTGTTATATCCGATGAAGTAGTTGGCATAATCTATGTAAGTGTGATGAATATGTAAACTCCGGCCGGTACGCACATCTGCGGCGCAACGGCTCATATCAGTAAAATGATTTAAACAGCAAAAAGTTCTATGGAAAGCCGGCTTCTTATAAACAACAGCCGGAAAGACTCAGCGCAAAACACACGGTCATCTGTTTTGCCTGAGAAACAGATGAGCTCAACAACATCGGCACATTCGGCCGGAATAATATAGCTCGCGATAAATCATACCGCAAAATTACCCTTTGTTTTCAAATAAGCAATACTGAGCCACGTTTTTTTTCATATTTTTGCGCCAACAGGTCACATGAAGATATGCGAGTCACCTTTCTCACACCGCCGTCGTTTTTCCACCGTCAGCCCGCCGAACGCTCGGCTGGATGCACGCGTGTGGTCGTGCCTGTGCCCAATATCTATCTCCTGACGCTTGCCGCCACTGTGCGCCGCGACACTGGTGCCGATGTCACGCTGTGCGACTTCACCCACGGCGGCAACTCCCCGGTGACACGCTTTCAGCACTTCGCCAATGATCCCGGCTGCGATTTCATCATCATCTGGAGCGTGAATCTCTCGCTCGACGATGACCGCCGCGCGCTCGCCAACCTACGCGCCCGGCATCCGGCACACCCCGTCATTTTCGCCGGGCCGGGACCTACCTACGCTCCACAAAACTACCTCACCGACCCGCATACATTCGTCCTCCGCGGCGAGCCCGAAATCACCGCCTGTGAGCTTATCAATGCGATCGCCGCAGCAACCCCGGCCGAACATATAAAAGGGTTATCGTGGCTCGACACCGACGGGAAGATACACAACAACCCATCGCGCCCGCTCAACGACAATCTCGACGCACTCCCCTTCCCGGCACGCGACCTTATCGCCGGCCGCAACTTCCATAATCCCAAGCTGAAAACCGGCCCTTACACCACTGCTTTCACCTCACGCAACTGCCCGTATCACTGCATTTTCTGCGTTCCTTCGTCACTCTCGTTCGCCCGCGAGATCGAGCACCGGCGTGCTCACGGCAGTGGCCACAAACCGCCCGTGCGCTTCCGCTCCATCGCCTCTATCGACGCCGAGATGTCGCTTATCGCCTCTCAGGGTTACCGCGCCGTGGGGTTCATGGACGACAATTTTATCTGGGACGAAGCGCGCACTGCCGCGATATGCCACGTCATGCGGCGTCACGGGCTTCTATGGGGCTGTCAGGCACGCGCCGACGCCATCACTCCCGCCATAGCCGCGATGCTCGCCCGGAGCGGATGCCGCTATGTCGATATCGGTGTGGAGTCGTTCGACGACCGCATTCTTGCATATATCAGGAAAGGGGAAACCGCTGCCGACATCCGCCGCGCAGTCCGTCTGCTTGCCGAATCCGGTGTATCGGTGAAGCTCAATATCCTCATCGGTAGCTCGCCGCTTGAGACTCCCCGCACCGTTGCCAATACATTCCGCGAGGTGCGACGTCTACCGGTCGATCAGGTCATGATCAACATTGTGTCACCTTTTCCCGGCACAGAATTTCACCGCATGTGCGTCGAAAACGGCTGGCTCGAGGGAGGCCGCTACGTCCCCACCGACGTCCAGCGCAATTCAATCCTCAATCTTCCCGATCTCTCCGCGCGGCAGATGGAGCGACTGCTTTTCCGCCACAACCTGCGTTTCTTCCTCTCCCCCCGCTTCATCGTCAGGCAGCTCGGCCGATTCCGCTCCCCCGCCGAGTTTGCAGCCGCACTGCATTCACTGAAACTAAAACTGTTCGGATAATGAAAGTCTCTATCATTATCCTCACCTGCAACCAGTGCCGCACGACGCTTGAGTGTCTGGCCTCACTTGGACAGCTTCCCGATGACATTGAGATTATCCTTGTCGACAATGGTTCGTCCGACTCCACCATCAGCGAGGTCAGCCGTCTCTATCCCCGTGTGATTATCGTTCCTTTGCAGGAAAACATCGGCGTGGCGCGTGGTCGCAATGCCGGCATCCTTCATGCCCGTGGACGCTACATCATGTTGCTCGACAACGACACCCTTCCGACCGCCGGAGCAGTCATGTCGCTTGCCGCCTATCTCGACGCTCACCCCACCTGCGCTCTTGTCGCTCCACGCCTTGTTGATTCCGCCGGACACACTCAGCGCTCCTTCCGACCATTTCCCGGAATAACAGAGAAAATCAGCAGTCTGCTGCGACTGACTCCCGACATTGTCCCCCCCGACACAATCCCTGACGCACCCTTCTCCCCATTCTACGTCATTGGTGCTGCACAACTTATCCGCCGCAGTGTGTTCGATCAGATCGGCTTACTTGACGAAAATATTTTCTACGGCCCCGAGGATGCCGACCTCTGCACGCGCATCCGCCGATCAGGTCTTGGGGAAATCATCTTTCTCCCTTCTGTAGTCATCGTCCATCACTGGCAGCGCGCGTCCCGTTCCCCCTTCTCACCGCTCTGGCGCCGGCATCTTGTCTCGCTGCTGCACTTCTACAGGAAGCATCGGCGCTTATGTTAGCCTAACGCCAGCTCACGCCGCCGCTCTCTCCGCTCCACAAGCCATGCCGCTGCGATCGACATGACCGGACTCATTATGTTGAACACGCAGAATGGCAGATAGGACAGCGTAGCCACTCCAAGCACCGTCGACTGCGTCAGTCCGCATGAGTTCCACGGTATCAGCACCGACGTCACCGAGGTCGAGTCCTCCACCGTCCGGCTCAGCACCTTCGGCTCCATGTTCTTACGGCCGTAGAGATCTGAATACACATTGGCATTCAGGATTATCGACAGGTACTGGTCCGATGTGGCGCAGTTCAGGAAAACTCCAGTCCCGACTGTAGCCGAGACAATGCCGCGGCGCGAGTGCAGATGCTTCAGAAATGTGCCGGTGATCGCCGAAATCATCCCCGACCCGAGCATAACACCGCCGAAAAACATTCCCGACAGCACCAGCAGGATGGTAGGCATCATACCCTTCACGCCGCCGGTAGATGTCAGATTCTCCAGAATCTCATCATCCACCCCGGCCGACGAGCCAACGCAGAGAGCTTTCACCACCTCGGGCACCTGTTCTATATTTCCCCCTTGAAACACAAACACCCCCACGCAACCGGCAAGCGTCGAAAGCACCAAAGTGGTTCGTGTCGAGATTTTGAACGCAAGAAGCACCATCGTCAGGAGCGGAATCACAAGCGTCCATGCACTGATGTTGTAGATACCCTCGAGACCGCTTATGAGCGACTGCGCGTTCTCCTCGGCGGCAGCCGGAGTGGCGAACAATCCCACAGCGGCGAACACCGCAAGCGCGATGCCGAGTGCCGGAAGCGACGTGCGCATCATGTTGCGTATGTGACCGAAAAGATCCACCCCGCAGGTCGATGCCGCAAGCACCGTCGTGTCGCTCAGCGGTGAAACCTTGTCACCGAAATAAGCACCCGAGATAATCGCACCGGCAATAAGTGGCGGATAATATCCCATCGCTTCACCGATACCGATGAAAGCCAGACCGATAGTCGCTATCGTGGTCCAAGAGCTACCAGAGAGAACCGACACACAGGCACACACCACACAGGCCACAAACGGGAATATGCTCGGATTTATCAGCTCGAGACTATAGACGATAAGCGTGGGCACTACGCCGCTCGCCATCCACGACACCGACACCGTGCCGATGAGCGCAAGGATAGGCACTGCCGGAAGAATCTGGCTTGAACACAACTTCAGCCCCTGACGGTACTCAGCCCCCGGACGACGGTAAAAAAGCATCGACACACCGAGAGCCACAGCCGCGCAGACCAGAAGCACGGTCCAGCTCCAGTCCTGCACGTAATCCGTTCCGCCCGCGTTGATCAGCAGACCGATCAGCATGAATAACACCGCAAAAGGTATGAGGGCGACCTTCAGTCCGGGCGTCCGTGGTTTATTGTTATTTTCCAAATTATTCTATTTATTGATTGGTTTAAATATCAGCGATAGCCGATTTATTTATCGTCATTGTTTTCTGCTGCAAAGTTAACGCTATATATCCACACCCCCATGTGTTAAATGTCAAATAAATCCAAATATTTTTAAGTAAGTCGTGAAACTATATTTCATGACCTGCTTAACATCTTTTTTCTCATTGATTTTGTCAAATATTCCAAAAATGCAGCATACCATTGTTAAATAATATTAAATATTTAATATTTACATGCACTTGCAATCTGCACTTTCATGCTTTTCCATCGGAAAAAACTATATTTGCACTGAGCAATCAGGAGGAGGCCACGGCTTCCTCCATTTTATTATAGAAAATGATAGATAAATCGCATATTACAGCAGTCGTAGAGAAAGCTATCGAGGGCACTGACATGTATCTCGTTGATATTTGCATCGAGCCCTCCAACCGCATTGTGGTTGAGCTTGACTCCGCCGACGGCATGGATGTCGAGTCATGCGCCAAAGTCAGCCGCGCCATAGAGAGCTCTCTCGACCGCGACAAGGAGGACTTCGAGCTTGAAGTAGGCTCGGCCGGACTCACCGCACCTTTCAAAGTGCGCCAGCAGTACCTGAAGAATCTTGGCAACGAGATCGAGGTGCTCACCACCGACGGCCGCAAGCTACGTGGCACCCTCTCGGCCGTCAATGCCGATGACTACGTTATCGAAGTTCCTGTCAAGGAGAAAGCGCCCGGTGCCAAGCGCCCGGTTGTGGTCATGAAACCTGAGACAATACCCTTCTCCGCCACAAAGACCGCACGCTACGTCATCGACTTTAAATAAAACAAACACGTAATTACAACTTCACCAATCGACACTATACCACGACGATGGCAAAAAAAATAGACGCCACCCCCAACATGGTGGAAAGCTTCGCTGAGTTCAAGGAGCTGAAAAATATCGACAAGACAACTATGATCAGCGTGCTCGAGGAGTCATTCCGCAACGTGCTCGCTAAGATGTTTGGCACCGATGAAAATCTCGACGTCATCATGAACCCCGACA
>CAMWSY010000058.1 GCA_947176995.1 uncultured Porphyromonadaceae bacterium
CCTGTATTCCTGCCGATAGCTATCGGTGTGCGTCTTTCATCAAAAGGGCCGGTTTTCTTCCGCCAGAAGCGCACGGGCTACCGCGGTAATGAATTTTACTGCATCAAATTCCGGAGCATGTATCTTAACAGCGAGTGCGACACCCTCAGCGCAACACGCGACGATGCACGCGTCACTCCCTTCGGACGCATACTCCGACGCATGAGTCTCGACGAACTCCCCCAGTTCTGGAATACACTTGTGGGTGACATGTCAGTCGTAGGCCCGCGACCTCACATGCTCAGCATGAATGACCGTTATGCCTCCATGCTTTCAGGCTACATGGCGCGTCAGATGATTAAGCCCGGAATAACAGGATGGGCGCAGGTCAACGGGTTGCGTGGCAACGCCGACGACCTCTCGCAGATCAGGCAGAGAGTCGAACACGACGTCTGGTATCTGGAGCATTGGAGTTTCCTTCTTGATCTAAAGATTATCTTTCGCACCGTCTACAATATCCTCACAGGACGCGACAAAAATGCCTTCTGAAATATCCTTTCCCCACACTTCTATCCACTTTCGGCAAATATCACTATATTTGCACTAATGTTTAGAATAAAACGCCTATACACGTTCATGCTGCAGACGTTTCTGCCGCTCTTGCTCATGACGTTTCTCATCACTCTATTCATTGTGTTGATGCAGTTTCTCTGGAAATTCATCGACCAGATGGTGGGAAAAGGTCTTACTATAGGCGTACTTGGAGAATTGTTCTTCTACGCGGCACTCACATTTGTGCCCATGGCTCTCCCGCTTGCAATACTCCTTGCGTCACTGATGACTTTCGGCAATCTTGGAGAGCGGTTTGAACTGACTGCCATGAAAGCGAGCGGCATATCATTGCTGCGCACCATGCGTCCGCTCATCATCTCCATTGCCCTGATCGCAATTGGTGCATTTTTCTTTCAGAACAATGTGCTCCCTATTGCGCAGACAAAAATGTGGACTCTGTTCTACTCGATACGCCAGAAATCACCTGAAGTGGAGATCCCCGAGGGGGTCTTCTACGATCAGATACCGGGATATAACCTTTACGTCGAGAAGAAAGACCGTGAGACCGGCACGCTGCACACAATGATGATCTACGACGTGTCGAAAGGCTTTGAGAATGCCCGCATTATTCTTGCCGATTCAGGCCGCATGAGCATCACCGAGGACAAGACGCATCTTTTCCTGCGGTTATGGGATGGTGAGCAGTTTGAAAATCTGCGTGAATCAAACGGTGGAGCAAGCAAAGCGGGTGTACCATATCGCCGTGAATCTTTTGATATAAAGGAAATTCTTGTACCGTTCGACGCCAACTTCAACCGACTGGACGAAGCCGGGATGCGCAACCAGTTTGTCGGAAAAGACCTTGTGCGTCTACGTCAGTCCATCGACTCGATAAACCGCCGTGTCGACAGCATAGGCAACAACTATGCCGACATGATATTGAACGCCTCGCGCCTCGACACCGACATCCCTTCCACCCGCGAGATGCGCCGCAAGAACCCCGATCCTCACATGACCCAGGCACCCTCTGAGGCTGCAAGAAACATCGATATTGATTCACTCCTTAGCGGTAAAGGCGACAACGCCCTGCGCACATCGATATTGCAGCAGGCGCTCGCCAAGGCGAAACGCAACTATCAGGACTATGAGTTCAAATCCATGGCAATGGAGGATGACCGCAAGAACATCCGACGTCATGAGATCGAACTGATGAAGAAGTTTACATTGTCATTCGCCTGCCTGATATTCTTCTTCATCGGTGCCCCGCTCGGTGCCATCATACGCAAAGGAGGTCTCGGCACACCCATCGTCATTTCCGTCCTTCTCTTTATCGCTTATTACATCATTGATAATTCAGGATATAAGCTTGCCCGCGACGGACGCTGGGAAGTCTGGCAAGGTATATGGCTCAGTTCAGCCGTTCTTCTCCCCCTCGGCATATTCCTGACTTACAAGGCTGTAAATGATTCGGCGGTATTCAATGCCGACGCTTACAAAATCTTCTTCCGGCGTCTTACCGGCAAGATGAAACGCGAGATGACACTCAAAGAGGTGTTCATGAACGATATAGATCCGGCAACAGCATTGCAGCTTCTCGAGGCGTTCGACACATCCTTCAAGACTGTAATGTACGACTATGACCGGTCAAACATTTTCCGCCGTATGTGGCTGCGATTATGCAATATCGGGGGGATTTCCTCACTTCAGGGAGAAATGAACCGCGTTATTGTCTACCTCTCCGACGCCAACGACGCCAAGGTGATACATTACCTCAACCGTTACCCATTTGACGTGAGATTCAACAAGAAATCAAGGCAGGAGATCGAGAATGCGACACTCCGGCTCATTGAGATATTCAGCAGACAGCAAAATCAGTAAGAACCAAAACATATTCTTCATTCTATGGAGACTAAGGGTGAGATTAAACTTAATACGATAGAAGAAGCCATAGCCGATTTCAAGGAAGGCAAGATGGTGATTGTGGTTGACAGCGAGGACCGCGAGAATGAAGGTGATTTCATTGTCGCTGCCGAGAAAATAACACCAGAGCAGGTCAATTTCATGCTCAAGAACGGCCGTGGTGTACTTTGCGCCCCGATTACCATATCACGAGCACATGAACTGAAGTTACCCCCTCAGGTCGACGAAAACACATCGATCCTCGGCACACCGTTCACTGTCACTGTTGACAAGATTGAAGGTTGCACAACCGGAGTATCGATTCATGACCGGTGCGCCACTATCAACGCTCTCGCCGATCCCGCATCTGTTCCCGAGACATTCGGTCGTCCCGGCCACATCAACCCGCTTTTCGCGCAGGACAACGGTGTTCTGCGCCGCACCGGACACACCGAAGCAGCTATTGATCTTGCACGGCTTGCCGGCCTTCAGCCTGCCGCCGCTCTTATCGAGATCATGAGCGATGACGGCACGATGGCGCGTCTGCCCGAGTTGCGCCGTCGCGCCGACGAGTGGGGAATGAAGCTGATATCGATAAATGATCTTATCGCCTACCGCCTCAAAACCGACAGTCTGGTCGAAATGGGTGTGGAAGTTGATATGCCCACAGCCTACGGACATTTCCGTCTGATCCCTTTCCGCCAGAAAAACAACGGCCTTGAGCATATCGCAATCATAAAGGGAGACCTCACAACTCCCGAGCCGGTTCTGCTCAGGGTGCATTCATCATGTGCAACAGGCGATATTTTCGGCTCACTACGATGCGACTGCGGTGAACAGCTCCACAAGGCAATGCAGATGATCGAGAAGGAAGGGCGCGGAGCAATCGTATATCTCAGTCAGGAAGGACGTGGCATCGGACTGATGGATAAGATCAAAGCATACAAACTTCAGGAAGAAGGCTATGATACTGTCGACGCCAATCTGCATCTCGGCCATGGGGCCGACGAACGCGACTATGGCGTTGGGGCCCAGATAATAAGAATGCTGGGGATCACCAAAATGCGACTGATGACAAACAATCCGGTTAAGCGCATCGGACTTGAAGGTTACGGACTTGAAGTAGTGGAGAATGTACCTGTGGAGATTGCTCCGAATCCCTACAACAAGGCCTATATGCACACCAAGAAAGAGCGCATGGGACACAATCTGCCCAAAAGCTGAGCAGAGAATCTGCACCGGCATCAGCAGTTCCATTTTTATACGTATATTTGCATAGTACAGGTTGAGTAACCGCCTGCGGTATAAGTAATGAAAGTATTGAAGTTTGGAGGTACATCGGTCGGCACCGTCGAGAGCCTCTGCAATGTTAAGAAGATAATCGAGCGCGAGTCAGCCGAACCGCTGATTGTGGTCGTGTCGGCTCTCGGAGGCATAACAGACCGTCTGATAGCCACCGCACGAATGGCGGCTGCCGGTGACAACGGTTATCTCGACTCACTCGACTATATACTACAGCGACACCACGCTGTGATTGAAGGACTCGTCCCGGAGGATCGCCGCCAGCGGCTTCGCAGCATTGTCAATCCCCTATTCGACGAGCTGGCCAACATATACAAAGGCCTCTCCCTGCTTCATGACCTTTCGCTCCGTACACTCGACATTGTGGTGAGCTACGGCGAACGCATCTCAAGTGCTATCATCGCGCATATCATCGATGGCGCACGTCATTTCGATGCCCGCTCGTTCATCCGCACCAACACAAAGTGGAACAAACACACCTTTGACAGTGTCGCTTCTGCTCCACTCATACACGCGGCTCTCGATGAGATTGTGGCCACTCCCGGTGCAGTTGCAATCGTACCCGGATTTATCTCCACCGATGTCACTACCAGCGACATAACCAACCTCGGACGTGGCGGAAGCGATTACACCGCCGCAATCCTTGCTGCCGAACTCGGGGCAAGGGCACTCGAGATATGGACTGATGTCGACGGTTTCATGACAGCTGACCCACGTGTAATCAACACAGCCTATGTCATAAACCGCCTGTCGTTTATCGAGGCGATGGAGTTGTGCAATTTTGGAGCCAAGGTTATCTACCCACCCACAATTTACCCTGTTTTCCACAGCAACATCCCCATATACATAAAAAACACCTTCCACCCCGATCTCCCCGGCACACTCATCAGTGCGGAGAAGATTGACCATGAAGATGGAGAAAAACCCATCAAGGGCATTTCATCGATAAGCGACACATCGCTTGTGACCATCTCCGGGCTTGGCATGGTAGGTATTGTCGGCGTGAACGCACGCATCTTCAATGCGTTGGCCGACAATGGCGTGAGTGTATTCATGGTGTCACAGGCCTCCAGTGAGAACAACACCTCGTTTGCTGTGCGGAGCGCCGATGCTTCACGCGCCATCGAGGTTCTGCGCAACGAGTTTGCAGCCGAACTGAAATCAGGCACGATATCCGATATCGGATTGCAGGAAGACCTTGCCACTGTGGCGATTGTGGGTGAGAACATGCGCAATCATCCCGGTATTGCCGGAAAGCTGTTCAACACACTTGGCCGCAACGGTATCAATCTGATTGCCTGCGCTCAAGGAAGCCTCGAAACCAACATTTCGTTTGTAATCGACAGTCACAACCTGCGCAAGGCACTTAACGTAATCCACGACTCGTTTTTTCTCTCTGAGACACAGAAGCTGAACCTGTTTATTGTCGGAATAGGCAATGTTGGCAACCGCCTTATCTCCCAGATATGCAGCCAGCAGGAGCGTCTGCTAAAAGAGAAAGCGTTGGAAATAAAGGTCGTGGGCATTGCCAATTCCCACCACGCGATATTTGACCGCGAAGGCATTGACCTCAACACATACCGCAACAGGCTCCGCAACGAGGGTATTCCCGCCGATCCACAAAAGGTGCTTGAGCATGTAATCGGAATGAACATCTACAACCCCGTGTTTGTGGACTGTACTGCAAGCGCCGAGGTTGCCGGCCTATATCAGTCACTGCTCGAGCATAACGTTAATATCGTCGCAGCCAACAAGATTGCAGCATCCGACAATTACGAGGACTATCACCGCCTTAAAGAGATTGCCAAACAGCGTGATGTGAAGTTTCTGTTTGAGACTAACGTTGGCGCAGGACTCCCTATCATCTCCACTCTCAACAATCTCATCAATTCAGGCGATAAAATCCTGCGCATCGAAGCAGTCCTTTCAGGCACTCTCAACTATATCTTCAACGTTCTAAGCGATGAAATAAAGCTCAGCGATGCCATAACCCGAGCAATGAACGAAGGCTATAGTGAGCCTGACCCACGCATTGACCTTTCGGGAAAAGATGTTGTGAGAAAACTGGTCATCCTCGCCCGTGAAGCGGGATATCGTCTCGAGCAGGACGATGTGGAGAAAAACCTGTTTATACCCGATGAATTTTTTGAGGGCTCGGTCGAGGACTTCTTCAAAGCAGTAAAGACACTCGACGAGGACTTTGAAAACCGCCGGTCAGAGGCTCAGGCAACCAACCGGCATTTCAGGTTTGTCGCGCGTTTCGACACATCGAGCGCATCGGTAAGCCTTGAGAGTGTTTCAACCGATCACCCATTCTACAACCTTGAAGGGAGCAACAACGTGATTTCACTCACCACTTCGCGCTATCACGAACACCCCATCATCATCAAGGGATACGGTGCCGGGGCAGAAGTAACTGCTGCCGGTGTCTTCGCCGACATCATCAGCATTGCCAATATCCGCTGACAATATTTTCTTAATACAGCACGATACCAAGTTATGGAATATGTAAGCACGTCATCGACAGGAACGCCCGCGGTAGACTTCCGCGAAATGTTCTGCCATCCCGTTGCACCTGACGGCGGTATCTATATGCCACGCTACATCCCGGCGATCCCTGCAGCTGTATTCAAGAATCTTGAAGGCATGTCGCTTACCGACTGTGCCTACATCATCATGACCGCCTTTCTGGGGCAGGACATACCGGCATCGGCAATAAGAGAGGCAACATCCAAAGCCTTGAACTTCGATGTGCCGTTGCAACGTCTTTCTGACTCGGTAATGGCTCTTGAGCTCTTCCACGGCCCTACCCTCGGCGTGCGCGACATCGGGACGCGATTTCTTGCTTCGCTGATCTCATTGGTCAGCAATTCTAACGCACGGCATCCCTTCAACATCATTGCCGCGACCGCGGGCGATACAGGAATGGCGCTTGCCGATGCAATGAAAGAGATCTCAGGAGCTCACGTTTATATCATGCACCCACGCGACGAGTCGGGCCGCGACAAACGCACCGGATTCTCCCTTTCAGGCGACAACGCCACTTCAATGGAAATCAAGGGGTCGCTCGATCAGTGCATGAATATCCTGCACCAGTTGCTTGCCGATCGTGATTTTATTTCGGCCAACAGTCTTATCTGTGGCAACACCCTGAATCTCATACGCCTTCTGCCGCTTGTCGTACCATTCTTCCATGCCCGTGCACAGATGCACCGCAACGGCACGTGCAAGCCCGACGACACGGTAGTTTTCGCTCTCCCGTCAGGCAGCCTTGCACTCCTCACTGCCGGTGTAATCGCCAAGCGCATGGGACTCGGAAACGTGAGATTTGTAGTCGCTTGCAGTCCGGGGCACTCGTTTTCTCACTATCTGCACACGGGCGAGAAAATAAACAGCAACGCCCAGCCATCGATTGCCGGTGCTCTCGATGTGAGCTACCCCGGAAATCTCCCGAGACTTCACTACCTCTATGGCAATTCAGCCGAGGCCATGTCACGCGATGTAGCCGCCGAAGAAATCACCGACAAGGAAATTGTCGCCACGATGAATGAGATGCTCACCGCCAATGACTACCTCACCGAACCTCACACCGCCGCCACCATGTGCGCGCTTAACCGGCAGCTTCGCCCCGGCGAGAAGGGTGTGATACTTGCCTCGGTTCATCCGGCAAAATTTGATAACATCGTGTTTGAGAGCACCAACACATGTGTGGTTGCTCCGAAACGCATGGATCGCATCCGTTCCGACGGCTCCCGCCGGCTTGCCATACCTCCGACCCTCTCCGCCATAAAAAAATTCCTGAGAGAACAGAATCTGAAATAGCGTTGCCACTTCCAAACCATCAAGCGGCAGCAGTTGTTTCAATATCATATACTATAACCTTTACACAACATTCATCATGGCCAACAAACGACGTCTGAAAAAAAACATTCACGCCATCTGCAGCGACATAGCCACAGAGTGCGCGGTTACAGCAACATATATCCCCGGAAGCGATGAGCAGCTCCTGTCGGAGGCTATCGTGAAGTCAGCCGCTCTACTTTCGGAATCGATGGAACGTATGTCGGTATCGTTTGACCGCACCCCCAAAGATTTTGAGAACAAGGCAGCCTACAACAAGGCACGCCGCACCTACTTCCGCAAAGCCTACAAGTCATTCACCGAGAACTTCGAGAAGGAAGTAATTGAAATCCTCCACGATCTCAACAAATCCTTACCCTCGAAGAATTGAACCTACTGAGGCTTTTCGGTTGGAAAGTCGAGGTCACCGTCCCCGACTATCCCAAGTGCATAATCTGTGTGGCTCCCCACACATCCAACCTCGACTTCATCATCGGAGAACTCGCCTACTGGAGCGTCGGACGCCGGGCTGGTTTTCTGATGAAGTCGACGTGGTTTTTCTTTCCGCTCGGGATTCTTTTCAGAGCCCTCGGCGGAATACCTGTCAGACGTGGAAAAGGTGGAGGAAATCTCACCGAACAGCTTGTGGAACTCTACAACCGTTCGTCGCGGCTTACAATAGCCATAACCCCCGAGGGCACACGCAGCCGTACAAGCAAATGGCACACCGGCTTCTGGCATATCGCAAACCAAGCCGGCATACCTATCGTGCTCGCCACAATCGACTTCCGCACAAAAACCGCCTCTGTCACCGATGTTCTGCCCCACACAACAACACTTGAAGCTGACATGGCACGCATAAAAGAGTTTTACCGAGGTGCCACCGGACGCTATCCCGATAAATTCACCGTTGACTGATTATCACCCTCTATGAGCACAATCAAGGTTGCCATGCTGCCGCTTGATATCAAGCAGGCCGATCCTGACCGTAATATCGCCGAAGTAATGAATTACGCCGGCAACCTCGATCGTGACACCGACATTCTTGCCCTTCCCGAACTCTTTTCCACAGGTTTCATTATTGATACCGACGAAGCGGTGCGTCTTTCCGAGACCATCGACGGCCGCACTATTACCACCTTGCGCCAGATAGCCCGTAAAGGCGGCTTTGCCGTGACCGGAAGCTTTATCTGCCGCGTTGAAGACGGCACCCTACGAAACCGCGCTTTTTTCATCAATCCCGACGCTCCTGCCGGAGATGACGCAAGATATTATGACAAACATCACCTTTTCGTCCTGAGCGACGAGAAGCGCATTTTTGAGGCAGGTGAAGTGCTCCCTCCCATCACACACTTCCGCGGATGGAATATTGCAGTCACCGTCTGCTACGATCTGCGCTTCCCGGTGTGGATGCGCAACACCGGCTGCCGCTACGACATGATGATTGTACCGGCCAACTGGCCCGACTCACGCGCCTATGCGTGGCGATCACTGCTTGTGGCACGTGCGATCGAGAATCAGGCGATCTATATTGGAGTCAACCGCTCGGGCGTCGATGATTTCGGCACCTATTCCCCAGACCTCACTGTCGCCGCCGATGCTCTCGGCGCACTTGTCGACCTGAAGCATACTGATATCGTGCGCTATGCAACATTCTCACTCGACACTGTCAATACCCTGCGCAAACGCTTCCCGGTGCATCTCAATGCCGACCCCTTTACGCTTATGTAATATTAAGTTAACTAATTTACTTAGATTTAGAGATTGTGGGGGGGGGGGGGGGGGGGGGGGGGGGGGGGGGGGGGGGGGGGGGGGGGGGG
>CAMWSY010000059.1 GCA_947176995.1 uncultured Porphyromonadaceae bacterium
AGTTACAAATTACTAATAAAGGCAAATATACCGATAAATCCTGTAACTACAAGTGTTTTTATCACAAATGAGGAATTTTAACTAAGGTGAGCGGCAAAAAGCCCAATCCGAGGCAAATCAGGTGCGATCTGCGCAAAGATTTTTTTTCTTAAATTGTTTAATTGCGATTTAAGGATTAAATTTGCATCCGGTCTTGCGCGCACCGGCTTAAGAGCCATGCCGCCAGCCCCACAAATGACAGTTGAAAATCATATATCTACGAAGATAAAGAAATGAACGTTAACTACGAGAAAAACCCCGACGGACTGACCGCCAAAATCACTGTGGCAGTCGAGGAGAATGACTATGCCGCCAAGGTTAAGGCCGAACTGAAGAAAATCGGCGCTACCCAGACCATTCCGGGCTTCCGCAAAGGCCATGTGAGCGTGGAGCATCTTACCCGCCGTTTCGGCAAGGAAGTAAAGAGCGAGGTGATCAACCGCGTTGTCATCGAGGCCGTCGACAAGTATATCAAAGAGAACAATATCGTCTACATAGCCGAGCCGCTTCCCGCATCGGAGCCTCAGGCCATCACCATGGAGCAGAAGGATTACACTTTTGCCTTTGAGATCGCACTTCCCGCCGACATCGACGTGAAGCTCGACAAAGAAGTGAAGCTGCCCTTCTATACCGTGAAGGTAACAGAGGAGATGGTAAACGAACAGGACAAGGCTCTGCGTGAGCGCTTCGGCGCACAGGTACCCGGCGAGGAAGCCGATGAGAAGGCTCTCGTGAAGGGTACAATCATGGAACTCAACGAGGACGGCACCGTGAAGGAGAGCGCCGACGCAATCCAAGTGATCGACGGCATCATTGCCCCGATGTTCTTCAAGGACAAGGCACAGGCCGAGAAGTTCCTCCACTGCAAGGTGGGCGACAAGATCGTCTTCAACCCGTGGGCAACCTGCGAGGGCAACCCGACCGAAATGTCGTCGATGCTCCACATCACTGACAAGGAGGCTGCCGCCAATGTGAAGAGCGATTTCGAGCTGACAGTTTCGGAGATCATCATCGTGAAGCCCGCAGAGCTTGGCGAGGAGTTCTACAAGAACGCATTTGGCCCGCAGGCCAACATCGAGAGCGAGGAGCAGTACCGCCAGCAGGTGGCTCAGATGGTAGCTGCCCAGTTTGCCCCGACAAGCCAAGAGGTGTTCCAGCTCACCGCCCGCAAGTATCTGATGGATACATACGCCGACGGCGTGAAAGTGCCCGACGCATTCCTGAAGCGCTATCTGCTTCTTGAGAATCCCGAACTCACAGCCGAGAAACTTGACGAGGAGTTTGAGAAGTATGTTGTGCCTGACGTGAAGTGGCAGCTTATCCGCGACGAGGTTGGCAAGAAACTCGATGTGAAGATCACCGAGGAGGACGTGATGGAAGTAGCAGTTGCCACCGCCCGCCGCCAGTTCGCACAGTACGGTCTGACCAATCTCCCCGACGAGAGCTACGTGGAGTACGGCAAGAAGCTTCTCGCCGACAAGAAGTCACGCCAGCAGCTCGCCAACGCCGCCGCCACAGTGAAATTCTTTGACGCAATCAAGGACGCAATCACCGTAGAGGCCACAGAGGTAAGTGTTGATGAGCTCCGCGCTATCATCACTGACCTGACCAAAAATGACGAAACAGCAGAATAAGCAGCATAAGTAATAACAAAACGGAGAGGGGCGGGATGGCTATCGAAAGTCCCCGCCCCTCTTTCATGACCGTCGTCCACTCCAATGTCGCCTACCGACAGCAAGAAACAAAGCAAAACGGCACTTCTCGCCGAGAAGTGGCGCGCCCGCGTGACGGGGTGGATACAATATGTGTCGGTGGGAGTTTGGGAGCAGCCTGACACACGGTGGTACATAAGGTTTCTGAAGGTTGTGAACCTGTCGGTGAGGAGTTTCACCGACCGTGACCTACAGAGTCAGGCTTCGTCGCTGACCTACTCGACCCTGCTCGCCACTGTGCCGGTGCTTGCGATGCTCTTTGCAATCGCACGGGGATTTGGATTCCAAAATATACTCAAGTCTCAGCTGTTCACCTATTTTCCGGCACAGCGCGAGGTGCTTGACAAGGCTTTCACGTTTGTGGACTCGTACCTGAACCAAGCGTCGGAAGGACTGTTTGTGGGGGTGGGCCTGATAGTGATGCTGTGGACGCTGATTTCGCTGATCTCAAACGTTGAATCGACGTTCAACCTTGTATGGGGCGTGAAACATGGCCGTTCGCTATGGCGCAGAATCACCGACTACACCGCGATTTTCCTTGTGCTGCCGATATTGATGATATGCGCGAGCGGTATCAATGTGTTCATGTCGAGCACACTACAGGAAGCCATTCCTTTCAGGTTCCTGACGCCAATGGTGTCGGGGCTGCTTGACCTGACGTCGCTGATGCTCACATGGTTTTTCTTTGTGGGCGCCTATCTGCTGATACCAAACACGCGTGTACCATTCAAAAACGCATTTCTCGCAGGCATACTCACTGGAATAGGCTTCACTGTGCTTCAATGGCTTTTTGTGTCGGGTGCAGTGTATGTGAGCCGATACAACGCAATCTACGGGAGTTTCGCCTTTCTGCCTCTACTGCTCGTGTGGATGCAGCTTGTGTGGATGATCGTGCTTGCCGGCGCAGTGATATGCTACTCGACACAAAGCATCGGACGGTTCAGCTTCCTCGGGCAGGTCAACAAGATTTCAGTGGACTACCGGCTGACGGTGCTTCTGGCCGTGCTGTCGACTATCGTGAGAAGGTTTGAGAAGGGTGAAACGCCGATAGATGTTACCGGCATATCGCGCGACTGGGGCATACCGCTCTCGCTCGCCGACGCATCGGTGAACCGGCTGTCGGAACTGGGACTAATCGACCGCGTTGTGGTGGATGAGCAGAAAGACCTGTTCGGCTACAACCCGGCACTTCCCACACAGGAGATGACCGTGGGGATGGTGATCAGGCGGTCGCTTGAGTCGGGCAAGAGCGATTTCATCCCCGGCTTCAACAACCGCTTCCCGAAGATCATCTCATCGGTGCGCGACCTCGAAGCTTCGACTCTCGCACACGCCGACAGCATAATCCTAAGTGATATTCTTCCTGACAAATCAGAATCAGACACTCATTAAATAATTCAATCATGAAAAAAGCTATCGCAACAACCGCTGCTCCGGGCGCAATCGGCCCCTACAGCCAAGCTATCGACACGGGTACATTCGTATATGTATCGGGACAGATCCCCGTGAACCCTGCAACCGGTGAGATCCCCGAAGGCATCACCGCACAGACCGCCCAGTCGATCGCCAACTTCAAGGCTATCCTCGCCGAAGCCGGCCTGAGCATCGACAACGTTGTCAAGACTACAGTGTTCCTCGCCGACATGGGTGACTTCGCCGCCATGAACGCTGTTTATGCCGAGAACTTCACAGAGCCGTATCCCGCCCGCTCGGCAGTTGCCGTCAAGGAGCTTCCGAAGCAGGTGCTCGTAGAGATCGAGGTGATCGCTCTGCGCTAAACTGACACTACAAAACACCGACAGTGCTACGACCTATGGTCATAGCACTGTTTTTATTTGAGAGCCCGGAGTACTCAGAGTTCGCTGAATAGAGAGGGATGGAAGGGATGTAACATTGATGCGCAATTTTGTTTCAATGAACTGTTTTTTACGATCGTTGAAACATCCTTTATTATATAGAGCGCTGATTCCATGATATTTTTGTCGTGCAATCGAAACCCGACTGCACGTGATGATGAAACAAAACAATCAATAACGAAAAAATATCATGACCAAATCAATCCTGACTTTTTTTGTCGCGCTTCTCTGCACAACCGCAGTGTACGCACAAAACATCACGGTTCATGGCACGGTTTTGTCGAAAACCGATGACGAACCGCTGATCGGCGCTTCAGTAATCTCTGAAGCAACCAAAACCGGCGCCGCCACCGATTTCAATGGCGAATTTACAATATCAGTACCCAAAGACTCGAAGCTGTCAATTTCATACGTGGGCTTCGTGAGCAAAACAGTAGATGCAGAACCTGAACTCATCATCTATCTCGAGGAGAACACTGAGGTTCTTGACGAAGTAGTGGTAGTGGGTTACTCGACCGAAAAGAAGGCTGACCTGACCGGCTCGGTCTCGGTTGTGAAGATGAAAGATGTAGCCGACACTCCCACAGGTAACGTGATACAGTCACTTCAAGGCCGCGTAGCGGGCATGAATATCACCACAGACGGTACGCCCGGCGGTCTGAGCACCGGCACTTCAATCCGCGGTGCATCATCGTTCCGCGGCGACGCCAACGGCCCGCTTTATGTGATCGACGGCGTGATGACCCGTGAAAATCCCGGAACTATCCTCAACAGCAACGACGTCGAGTCGATCCAAGTGCTGAAGGACGCCGCCTCGGCATCGATCTACGGCGCACAGGCAGCCAACGGTGTGATCGTGATAACCACAAAGCGCGCCAAGAAGGGTGAATGCCATGTGACATTCGACGCCACCATGACGTTCCAGACTTACCAGAGCGGTCTGCACATGCTCAACGCAGACCAGTGGGGCGAAGTGTACTGGTCGGCTTACAAATATGCCTACGGCACCACTCCCTCATCGGAAATCTACGGTAACGGCGCAACTCCGAAGCTTCAGGCTTATACCAACCTCAACGGTGTGACGGTGAACCCGCAGAACACTGACTGGGAGAAAGAGATACACCGCACAGCCCTGATGCAGACCTACAGCGTGGGTCTCTCAAAGGGTGACGAGAACGGTTCTTCGTCGCTGTCGCTGAGCTGGCTCGACCATGACGGTATCATCAAGGGATCGGACTTCCAGAAGGCCAACACCCGCTTCAGCTCTGACTATGGTTTCCTGAACAACCGTCTGCGCGCCGGCGGCAACATGACGCTTAACTGGTGGCGCCAGCACAACGCCCCGGGCGGTGCCGAGGAGAACGCTATCAAGATGCATCCCGCACGCACAGTATATGACGCAGAGGGCAACTACAACGATCAGGTTGCATTCGGCCTGAACGACACCCCCAACATCATGCGCCAGATAAGCGAGGAGAGCTCTAACAAGCATGAGTACTGGCGTGTGTTCGGTAACGCTTACCTCCAGATCGAACCGGTGAAGAACCTTATCGTAAAGACTAACTTCGGTATCAACTACCACAGCGGCAGCGACAAGAATTTCACTCCCGCCAACCTCCGCGACATGACCAACAATCTCTACCAGTATTCGAGCAAGACGGTTGACTGGGTGTGGACCAACACAGCACAGTACAATATCGACTGGGGCAAGAACTCAGTAATGGCTCTGCTCGGTATCGAGTCAAAGAGAAACCACTTCGAGGATATGTTCGGCGAAGGCAAAGGGCTTGAGATCGAAGATCCCAACTACCTCTACCTCGGCAACGTGACCGCCAACAAGAACACAGGTTCAGGCGCATCAAACTACTCGATGTTCTCGGTATTCGGCCGCCTCAACTACACATGGGACAACAAGTACCTCGTTTCACTGACACTGCGCCGCGATGCATCGTCGCGCCTCTCGACAGAGCACAACTACGACTGGTTCCCCTCGGTATCGGCAGGCTGGCGCATCTCGCAGGAGAGCTTCATGGAGGGCACACGCAACTGGCTCAGTGACCTGAAAATCCGTGGTGCTTACGGTGTGAACGGTAACGACATCATCGCCAACGATGCTTTCTACGCAAAATATGCAATGGACCTCGACCGCGCAGCCTACGCAATAGGTGGCGGCAACTCGCTCTGGGCCGGCGCACTGCGCTCGCGCAGCACCAACCCCGACCTGACATGGGAAAAGACTTACCAGACCAACTTCGGTTTCGACGCTTCGCTGCTCAACAGCCAACTGATGGTTTCGTTTGACTACTTCCACAAGAAGACAACCGATATGCTCGTTGAGAAGCCCTATATCGCAACAATCGGCGAGGGTGGCTACTGCTGGTACAACGGCGGTGAGATGATCAACAAGGGTGTGGAAATCACAGCCGAATGGCGCAAGATGGTCAACAAGGATTTCAGCTACAATATCGGCCTGAACGTGACCGCAATGAAGAACAAGGTCACTGACCTCATGGATGACATCTACTACACATGGGGCGGCGGTAACGGTATCGACAAGAGTGTCGTGGGTCAGTCGCTCGGCTCATGGATGGGCTACAAGACCGACGGAATCTTCCGCACTCAGGAAGAGGTTGACGCTTACAAGGCAAAATACAACGTACACTTCGGCAATCCCGGTGTGGGCCGCGTGAGATATGTCGACACCAACGGCGACGGCGAGATAAGCGACCGCGACCGCACATGGCTCGGCTGCGATCTGCCCAAAGCACAGCTCGGTCTCAACCTCGGCGCCAACTGGAAGGGCTTTGACATGAGCCTGTTCTTCAACAGCATCATACGCGACGCATGGAACAACTCGAAGTTCTATACCGACTTCTTCCCCCTGTGGACGGGCAACCACGGCACTCAGCTTCTCGAAGCTGCCAAGGCCTACGAGAATTTCCTCTCGACCGGCCGCTACAACTCGGATATACCTGCCCCGTCGGTTGACAACTCCAACAATGAAAACGAAAGCTCGGAATACTTCATCGAGGACGGCTCATTCGTGCGCCTGAAAACTCTCTCGGTGGGCTACACACTGCCCGAGAAGGTGCGCAACAACCTCCACCTGCAGAACGCACGCATTTACTTCCAAGCACAGAACGTGTTTACAATCACCAAGTACAGCGGTGCAGATCCCGAGGGTCTCGGTTATCCCTACGCACTTCCGCGCCAGTACACATTCGGTATCCAGTTCGGTTTCTAATCTCTCCTAAAATCTGCCAACAATGAAATTCAGAAATATACTTTCGACCTCTCTCGCCGCACTCGCACTGAGTGCCTGCAGCAGCGACTTCCTCGAGAACAAGCCTCAGGGACCTCTCTCGGAAGCCAACATGAATGACCCTGAAGCAGTGGATCTGCTGGTTAACGGCGCTTACGCCACATTCGGCTGCCGCTATGCCGACTCCAACGATCCTCATTGGTTCCCCGTGACAAACTGGAGCTATGGCGAGGTTCGCGCCGACAATGCCTACAAGGGGGGCGGCGGCGAGACTGACGCTTGGGAAATCCACGACATGGAGACCGCCAAAATCCAACCTAACAACGGTTTTCTCGACGGCAAGTGGTTCAATGTGTACTGCGGTATCTCACGATGCAACTCAGCGATACGCGCTCTGCAAAAAGTGGACGAGAGCGTGATCAAGGAGAAGAAAACCCGCATCGCCGAAATAAGAGTGATACGCGACCACTGGTACTTTGAGCTCGTGCGCCTCTTCAACCGCATCCCCTACATGGATATCGACCTTCCTGAGATCGACTACACTTCGGTACGCAATGATGAGTTCACCCGTGAGGAGCATCTCGCCCGCATCGCAGCCGATCTGCTTGAGGCAGCCAACGATCTTCCTGACCATCAGCCCGAGGTTGGCCGCGTGAACCGCAATGTAGCCAAAGCTTACGCTGCCAAGGTAAAACTCTATCAGGCATACGAGGAAGATCCTCAGACCAACGCCGTAGTAAACGTGAACAAGGCTCTCATGCAGGAGGTTGTGGATCTTATCGACCAAGTGCAGGGTTACGATCTTCTCTCGGATTTCCAGCATCTCGACCTGCTCGAATATGAGAACGGCCCGGAGTCGGTATTCGCAGTACAGTTCTCAAAGGATGACGGTTCAAGCAGCGTAGGTCGCATCAACTGGAGCATGCTTCTTAACTCAATGACAGGTCCCGGCTGTCCGTGGCAAGGTGACGGCTTCTTCCTCCCGTCGCAGGATCTTATCAACGCTTATCAGACTGACGCCAACGGCCTGCCCATGTTCGACTATCAGGAGCATCCCGACTACGGTACGGTAGTGTTTGACGACAACGGCAATTTCAGCCTCGCCAACACCGACGGCAACGTCGATCCCCGCCTTGACTTCGTAGTAGGCCGCCCGACCATCCGCTACAAGACCTATACCGGCAGCGCCTGCGGTCTTTGGGTACGCAACAGCGACACTTACGGCTACAACAACACCAAACGTTTCTGGCTCTCGCCTGAGTCGCCTGACGCAACCCAAGGCTGGCCGTGGGGTGCATCGGCCCTTAACTGGCAGATCATCCGCTACGCCGACCTGCTTCTCTACAAGGCCGAGGCTCTCATAGAGATCGGCGGAAACGGTCTTGACGAGGCCCGCACGCTCATCAACCGGGTGCGTACACGCGCCATGAACAGCGCATACGTAAAGGATTTCGACAACCCCGACAAGGATGCCGCCAACTACAAGATCGGTCTCTACAGCGCATCGGGCTGGACTCAGGATTATGCCCGCAAAGCACTTCGCACCGAAATGCGTCTTGAGAAGGCTATGGAGGGTGAACGCTTCTATGATCTTGTGCGCTGGGGTATCGCCAAGGAGACTATGAACAACTACTTCAACGCCGAGAAGGACACTCGCATCTACTATCAGAATGCAACGTTTGATACCGGCGAAGAATATTTCCCGGTGCCTGTGGCACAGTACAATTTCTCAGGTGGTATTTATGTACAGAATCCCGGCTATCCGGCATTCTAAGGCATAAAAGAGTAATAATGATTGGTTAATTGATTGGTTATAATTGGTTTATTTTTTTCAAGTATCAGGGACGTGCTCATGGTGAGGCACGTCCCTGCTTTTTTTTGCATCGTGGTGCAACCTGCGGAACATAATTGCGTCATACAGATGAAGGCAACAAAATGAAAAAACAACAATATTCTATCATGAGAATCCTATTCAAAATTATTACCCCGGTCTTACTGGTTCTGGCCACCACAGGATGCAGTCTGCGCGATCTCGCCGATGCGGTTGAACCTGCATCATGGGAGAAGCAGAAATTTGAGCGCGAGGTGAGCAAAGCTGTGCGCCGCGCCGTCAATACTCCGGGCATTGACAACGGGTCGACCATCGTAGTCACCATGTCGGGCGACACTCTCATCGCACCCACCGACTCCATTCCCACGACATCGCAGTTGCGGACTGTCTACGTCGATATCCAGTCGCCCACCTATCCCTCAGGTATATCGGGACGCACTCTGGAGGTAGCAGGCGTCATCGCTATAATATCGGTTGTAGCCGGAATAATCGTACTCATACTTTTAGGAGTGTTTATAGTGATCTTCCGCCGCCAACACGGACGAAACAAGGCAATCAATCACGCAATCGACCAGAACTACGATCTGCCTGAGTCATTTTTCACAGGAGTGCCGGCCTCGCCTGCCATCACCATCAACCAGCTAAAAGAAATACACCATAATGC
>CAMWSY010000060.1 GCA_947176995.1 uncultured Porphyromonadaceae bacterium
ATAGTTAACCCGCATGGGCGTAAGGGCCGGCTCTTGGGAGTCGGCCCCTACTTTTGCTTTCATGCGATGCTCTCCACTAACGGCTGTTTAATAACATCTTTTGAGGACAATTATTTATTTGTATCTTCGCGAAAAAATATACAAATAAGTGATTATGAGAGGGAATTTTTTAGGAAACTGCATGATGGTTTTAATTGCGGCCGTCGTGTTTTTTTGTTTACAGGCCTGCAAGGATAGGAGTAGCGAGAATCGTTATCAGATAGGCGCGGCACAAGTATCGGTAACGTTGGTCGATGGAGAGGAGGCATGGCCTGATTCAGTAGTGGTTCTGGCTTACTATCCGACTTTATTTAATTTGGAACAGAATAATATTGATTTTATCCCGTTGCGTTTTGAAGGAGGTAAATGGTGTGGAGAGATTCCACTTGAAGTGCTGAGGAGTCATGGTGGAGGTGTAGTTGTTCTTCAGCCTGACGATACGTATCTTACAGGAGTAATGTGTTGCTTCGATCAGGAAACCCCCTCAGATATCAAAATAAAGCGGGAGAAAGATGGTCGGTTCTTATGGTCTGCAACTGATAAAAACGATTATATTTCAACACCAAATCAGGTTGCCTCATACTTTATTAATTTTGAGAGAGCTGATATAATAGCATCGGAAGAAGCCTATCAAACATGGCAGAGTTATATAAGTGAGGAAATCGATTCGATACTTCCGGCTCGTCTTGAGGTTGCATTTGGGGATACTGATATAGATCCTGAGTTGAAAAAGATTGTAACGGAGCAATTAAAGCAATTTTATTTCAAGGGACGTATTACATGGTATGTTAAAGATTTAAAGAGGTTTTTAGAATTGGATGTTTCCGAGCCTCCCGTTGAGATGTACAAAGAATATCTTGATCGTCTTGATTTCTCCACTGATGTAGTTATTGATGAGACAATGCCTGAACTCATAGTGTTTTACCAGCAGCTTTTAACCCGCATGCCGATAGGCGTGCCTCAAATAGGGGAAAGCGGTGTGGCAGAATGGCAGTCGGCAGCTTTGCCGGGATTGAGAAAGGTTATCTCAAACCCAACGCAAGTCCTTCTTGATAAACTTTCGGCAGTAGCCTATATCACGCAGATTGAGGAGCAGAATAGACCTCTTTCACAGCAGCAGATAGATAATATTAATGCCTACTACAAAGACGATCTGGGTAAGATAATTCTAAACCGCAATCAGAAAATAATTGATAAACTTGCTGCAACCCAAGCTGAGCTTATCGATCTCTCTGAGCAGCCGGAATTTAATCTGTTGGATTTTATGAAGCGGTTTGAAGGGCGTCCTGTAGTGGTCGATCTTTGGAACACATGGTGCGGCCCCTGCATAAATGCAATGAAGGAGTTTGAGGAGAAGAAGCAAAGCTATGCTGATAGCGATGTCGTGTTTCTTTACATCTGCAACACATCGTCACCTGAACAGAAATGGCATAGTTATGCAGAGCGTGAGAGCGGCGTTCATGTGCGTTTGAGCGATGATGCAAGTTATGCTCTTATGAGCGAATATGACTTTGATGCTATTCCTTCATACCTCTTTTTTGACCGTAAGCATAACCTTGTAGAGAAATATACAGGTTTTCCGGGAGTGGATGGATTTGTGGGAAGTATATCGAAGATAGAGAATTGACTGAAGGAAGAAAAGATGCCCTTATAGTGATTCAATGAAAAGTGCAACGCCGGCAATCAGTGAAGTTTGCCGGCGTCGTTTATCTTGTGGAGGTTGGTGCTTATTTGCTGTTTTTTTCGGCAAGATAGGCGGCCACGGTCTTGGCTATGCCGTCGCGCAGCGAGTGGCGGGGATTGAATCCGAAGTCGCGCTCGGCATCGGTCGTGTCGGCATTCCAGTTGCGCTGCTTCATGATGTTGTATTTGTCGCGGTTGAGCGTAGAAGGTCTCAGGCGCAGACGTCCGATTTTTTCTGCCACGTAGCTTGCGCCGTAGGTAGCCCATAAGGGAAGCACGACGGGAAGCACGACCTTACGGTTGAGTTCGGCGGCAACGATGTCGCGGAACTCTTTTTGTGTGTAGGCGCGTTTCTCCGAGATTATGTATTTCTTTTTAGTCACCTTCTCAGCCCCGGCTGCCAGACAGTCGTACATCGCTCCCACAAGGTCTTCGACATAGATGAATGTGAGAAGCTGTTTGCGGTAACCCACTCCGAAATCCACGTGAGAGTCAATCGCCTGAATCATCATCTTATAGTCTTTGTCGTGAGGGCCATAGACTCCTGTCGGGCGGAATATAACCCATGGCAGACCGCTCTGGAATTCAAGCCACTGTTCCGCTTTAAGTTTCGAAACGCCGTAGCGTGTGTTGGGTTGCGGGATCATGTTGGCATCGAGAGGGGAGTAGGATATCTCATCGCCGGGGCCGAGAACACTCAGACTGCTCATAAACAGGAAAATCTGAGGTGTGCAGCCTATGCTTTTAAGCACTTCGCCCACCGAGCGCAGATACTGGAAATTCACGCGGTTGAATTCCGGGAAATCAAGCGCTTTAGTAGCACCGAGGTTGTAGATTATGTATTCCCATCCGGTATCGCCCGGCATCTCTTTGTCGAGAGTTACCGCCATCTGGTCAGGATCGTCATAGTCAAGAGTGACGATGTGGATGCGCTCGTCATCAAGGTATCTCAGCGATGTGGTGCTTCTGACAGTAGCCCACACCTCATAACCGCGGTTCAGTCCTTCACGGGCGATAAAGCCTCCTATAAATCCTCCCGCCCCTACGATAAGCAGTCTTTTCATGTGAGTTGTAAGAAAAAGTGCCACAGCGACAATGCCGCCGAGACCGATACGTTTAGTGAATGTTTTGTGCCGTGCTGAGGTATCTCGAGTGCAACATCTGAGGCGTCGACAACGCGCTGATCCACACCGTCCACCTCATTGCCAACGACGATTGCATATTTGCCGGCGTCTGAAACCTTGAATTTCTGTAACTCGATGCTACCTTTCACCTGTTCGAGACAGCATATTTTATAGCCGTCGGCACGCAGGGCCTCAATCGCTTCAAGGGTGTCGGGATAATATCTCCATGCCACGGTATCCTCTGCGCCAAGTGCTGTCTTGTGTATTTCGGGCGACGGAGGAGGCGATGAGATGCCGCATAGAACCATCTGCTCTACAAGAAAAGCGTCGGCGGTTCTGAACATTGCGCCTATGTTATTGAGGCTGCGCACATTGTCGACAACAAGAACCAGCGGAAGTTTCTTCTTCCCGCGGTAGGTCTCCACGCTGTCGCGGCCAAGTTCCCAGATGCGTTTCTTTTCCATGGTTAACGGTCATTGAAAAGTAACAGACGGTCGCGCTCTGCTGCCGGCTTCGCAATCTCCTCCGGAATAAATTTCCACTGATTCAGAGATTTTGGTGTCAGTGTCTTTTGTTCCTCAATATGCTTCATCATGTAGTAACGCAGATCTTTGTCGGTCGAACTGATGATGCGTCCTTTCAGATCCTCCTTTGCGATTCCCGCTCCCTCGGTGAGCAGATTTCCCCCTCCGTTTCCACGGTAGGAATTGATCGCTACAGTGTATTCTTTATCAGTATCAAACGGCTCGCCATCGGCCAGCGAGATGATCGTGATTTTCTCCCCCTTGGGTTTTGTCACATCCACTGTGTAGATTATGCCTGCCGCCGAGTCAAAATTATAGCTCGGATGCCTGAAACCGGTGTGGCTCATGTCGGAGGCATTGGCGTCGCGCAGATTCAGCAGATGATCGTCGGCCGACTTCATCTGTTGCGTCCATAAGTCGTAGCTCATCTCGAGATAGTCCTTTATTTCCTGACCTGTCAGCCTCATGGTATAGAGCATATTCTCATACTTGTAGAGGTTGAACATATCGCTTACCGTCACCTCTCCCGCCGGTATGGTGGCGTCGAAAGTCAGCGGAGCGGCCATTGAAATCTGTGCGCCCGAAATGGCAAGCTGTAGCTCGTGGATGAAATCTATAAATGCCGACGGGCCGAAATAAGCGTCGCGTGTGCTCATCTCTGCCGTAAACTCACCGATATTGCGCCCGACAAAATCCCCCACAGCCTTGCGTTGAGGCTCAAACCGCTCCATGAACTGCTGCGACGGAGGCAGATTGTTGACTGTCGATACATCGCCTTTTATCACCAGATCACCCACGTTTCCCGTCTCGTCGATTTCGGCCTCTATATCCACCGTGAAGAGCAGGTCGGCATTGCTGGCAGGATTGCCCACAAGCACCGTTTTCCCTGCGTCATTCTTGATGAAATCAAGGTATTTCGAGTGGTCGTGCCCCATCATCACTACGTCGAATCCCGGAACCTCCTTCGCCACGAGCACCGAGGCGTTTTCGACCACATCGCCAGTGGTCTTGGTGTGATCGCGTCCCGAGTGAAACAGCCCGACGATAACGTCAGGTTTCTCATAAGTGCGCAGATAGTTGATCCATTTGCGGGCCGAGGGCACCATCTCCTCAAACCGCAGTCCTTCCCATAGATTTTCGGGCAGCCAGCCCGGTATGCCGGGTGTGATAAGCCCTAAGAATGCTATTTTAAGACCGTTGCGCTCGATTATCTTGTAAGGCTCAACGTATGGGCGCCCGGTTTTCGTGTCTATTATGTTGGCACCGAGCACCGGATGCCCCGACGTCCTGATCCAACGGTCGTAGACCTCATGCCCAGTCTCTATATCGTGGTTGCCGAGACTGGCGAGATCGTAGCCCATGAAATCCATCATTTCGGCAGCCAGATGGCGCGATGTGGTGTCGATGAAATTGTAGTAGTAGGCTGTGGGCTGCCCTTGCAGTATGTCGCCGTTGTCGACAAGAATCACGTTGTCGGCGCCGACTTCCTTGCGTGATTTCTCTACCGCCGAGTGCACGCGGGCAAGACTGCCTGTGCCGCCCTGACGGTTGATGAAATCGTATGGAAAGAAATTGCCGTGCACGTCCGACGTCTCTATGATTCTCACTTTCACCTGACGCTTCTCGGCATGTAGGGGACAAAGAACCCCTGCAACAGTGATTGCGGCTGCTGCAAGGGCTGTAAGAGGTCTTTTCACGATGTGCGGTTGAAAAAATCGTTTCAGTTGAGCTTGGCGAGGGCAGCCGAGATGCGGCGCATGGCCTCGCGCAGATTGTCGTCGCTTGTGGCGTAGCTCAGGCGCAGATAGCCCGGCAGACTGAATGCTCCGCCGTCGACAGTGGCCACATGAGCCTCTTCGAGCAGATACATGGCCAGATCGTTGGCGTTGCCTATCACTCGGTCGCCGGCGCGCTTGCCGAAATAGCTCGACACTTCGGGGAAGAGGTAGAAAGCACCCTGCGGCACGTTGACCTTCCAGCCCGGAATCTGTGAAGCGAGTTCCACTATCAGGTCACGGCGGCGCTCAAATGCCTTGCGCATCTCCTCGACGCACTCCTGTGATCCCAAGTAGGCAGCTTCGGCAGCCTTCTGTGCGATCGATGAGCACCCCGAGGTGTATTGACCCTGAAGTTTGTTGGTGGCTTTGGCAAGCCAGAGCGGTGCGGCGCACCATCCCACACGCCAGCCGGTCATGGCGTAGGCTTTCGACACACCGTTGACGATCACAGTGCGGTCGGCCGTTTCAGGGAATGCTCCGAGCGACGTGAACGAACCGGTGTAATTGATATGCTCGTAAATCTCGTCGGCGAGTATGATGACATCGGGCCACTCCTTGAGCACATCCACAAGTGCCTGAAGCTCCTCGCGGGTGTAGACCGAACCGGTCGGATTGGACGGCGAGCATATCAGCACCATGCGTGTCTTCTCGTTCAGAGCGGCTGCGAGCTGGGCGGGTGTCACCTTGAAGTCCTGCTCGATTGTGGCAGGCACTTCCTTCACGACGCCTTCGGCAAGTTTCACCATCTCTATGTAGCTCACCCATGCGGGGGTGGGTATCACCACCTCGTCGCCGGGATTGATGGTCGACAGAATTATATTGCAGAGCGACTGTTTTGCGCCGTTCGACACCACGATCTGCTCCGGCTTGTAGCTCAATCCGTTCTCGTTCTCGAGTTTCGCTGCTATAGCCTTGCGCAGCGTCATGTAGCCCGGTACGGGAGTGTAGCGGGTATATCCTTCGTCGATAGCCTTTTTGGCAGCTTCCCTGATGTGGTCGGGAGTCTCGAAGTCAGGCTCGCCCACTGAGAGGTTGATCACATCGACACCCTGAGCCTTGAGTTCGGCGCTTTTCTGCGACATGGCCAGAGTCGCCGACGGCGACATAGCCTGAATTCTCTGCGAGATATGTTCCATGCTCTTGCTGTTATGCTTGTGTAGACATAATTTGATCCCGCTGCGCCACATCGTTCATCCTCCGGCCCGATAGGGGAGTGGAGCGCACGATTATTTTTTCTTGTGTGTGACGTCGCGGCTGGTTCCGGGTGCAAATATACTCCTTCCCGCGCAATTACCCAAGCGTTACAGCCGTTGCCCCCGCGATGTTTTTATAGCCTGAAAGCTATAGGCATGACGCAATAAACAGCCACCTTCATCCCGTCGACGATACCGGGATCCCATTTGGGCATGGATTCCACAAGCCGCACGGCCTCGGCGTCGAGTGCCGGATAAGCGCTTTTCAGCACGCTCACCTCCCTGATAGAGCCGTCGGCACCTACCACAAAGCCACACGTCACGCGCCCTTCTATGCCCTTCTCATAGGCATGGGCCGGATAGCGGCGCTCAGAGTTGATGTAGCGCATCAGCGACAGCTTTCCGCCCGGAAAACTCGGCGGAATGTCCACTGCATTGTACTCATAGACCGGTTTGGTGCTTCCTTGGCCTGAAACAAAATGTACGGCACGCACCGTCTGGGCTTTTACGCCCAGCAGAGCTATATTGAAAAGTATGATCGTGAAAGCCACCCGGGCCACATTGCTCATGCTTGACATATTCATAGTTTGGGGGGAGAGATATGGGGAGATAATGATTCTAAGTGTTATGATGCGCGGTTTTTGCCGCGCGCTGTGAATATTGCCGTGCAAAGAAAAAACGCCGCGCCGAATTTTGCAACTCGCGGTGCGTGGTTTTGATAATGATTATTATTGTTTTGCGTTTATTCACATTTTCAGGATCGACATTGATTGAAAAAACGCCTGTTCCATTCACTTTTGCCTCACATTTTGTCGTAAGTTAAAATCACTTCTTTATCTTTGCAACTTCTCAAAGCATTATGGATAATATCAGAGTCACAATTCAGGGCGTGGCGGGATGCTACCACGACGCTGCCGCCCGCGAGTACTTCGCGGGACACGACATAACCACAATTCCTTGCGACACATTCCCCGACATGTTTGCCGCCCTTGCTTCCGACGCTTCGCTTCTCGGCATCCTTGCCATAGAGAACACCATCGCCGGGAGCATCCTTCCCAATCACGAGCTTCTCCGCAAGAGCAATCTTGAGATCATAGGCGAGTACAAGATGCGCATTTCCCATGTGCTTGCCGCACTCCCGGGCGAGACGTTCGACACGCTCTATGAAGTCAATTCCCATCCCATGGCGCTCATGCAGTGCGAGCAGTTTCTCCGCACACATCCCCGCATGAAGATGATCGAGAAATTTGACACGGCCGGGTCGGCCCGCGAGATAGCCGAGCAGTCGCTAAATGGTCATGCGGCCGTCTGCGGTGAGTATGCCGCCGGACTCTACGGACTCAATATCCTCGCGCGCGGCATCGAGACCAACAAGCGCAACTTCACCCGCTTCCTCATTCTCGCCGATCCGCTTGTGGCGCATGAGATGAAACCGCGCGACGAGGAGCTTGACAAGGCTTCGGTAGTGTTCACCCTCCCGCACACCCACGGCGCCCTGTCAAAAGTCCTCACAATCTTCTCCTTCTACGACATCAACCTCTCCAAGATACAATCCTTGCCCGTTATTGGGCGCGAGTGGGAATACCGGTTCTACGTCGATCTCACCTTCGACAGCTTTGTGCGCTACCGTCAGGCACTCGACGCCGTGCGCCCGCTCATCAACGATCTGCGCGTGCTTGGCGAATACACCGAGTGCCGCAACAAAGTCTGACCGTATCTTATTGTTTGATGCTTTGTAATAAGTTTAAATCAGTTCATCCTATGGAAAAAACAATACGCCCCGCCGACCGTGTCAGCGATGTAAAAGAATACTACTTCTCCACCAAGCTCCGCGAGATCGCACAGATGAAAGCAGCCGGAGCCGACGTAATCTCCCTCGGCATCGGCGGTCCCGACCGTCCCCCTCATCCATCAGTGATCTCCACCCTTGCCGAGGAAGCCGCACAGCCATATAACCACTCCTATCAACCCTATGTGGGCATCCCGCAGCTGCGTGAGGCGTTTGCCGCATGGTACAGCCGCACCTATGGCGTGACGCTCGACCCTGTTACCGAGATTCAGCCCCTTATTGGTTCAAAAGAAGGCATCCTCCACATCTCGCTTGCTTTCCTCAACCCCGGCGATGCAGTGCTTGTGCCCGATCCCGGCTATCCCACCTACACCTCCGTGAGCCGCCTCGTCGGAGCTGAGATATTCACCTACAGCCTCACCCCCGAAGGCGGCTGGTATCCCGATTTCGACCTCATCGAGCGCACCGTTCCGCTTGAGCGCGTCAAGATTATGTGGCTCAACTATCCCCACATGCCCACCGGCACCCCCGCCACGCTCGACATCTTCAAGAAAGCAGTTGATTTCGGCCGACGCCACGGCATTGTCATCGCTCACGACAACCCCTATAGCTTCATCCTCAACTCCGAGCCGCAGAGCATACTTCAGGTGCCCGGAGCTATCGACGTGGCGGTGGAGATGAACTCCCTTTCCAAGAGCCACAACATGGCCGGCTGGCGCATGGCCATGGTTGCCTCCAATCCGCAGTTCATCCAGTGGATACTCCGTGTCAAGAGCAACGTTGATTCCGGCCAGTTCCGCCCCATGATGCTCGCCGCTGTCAAAGCCCTCTCGCTCGGCTCTGACTGGTATGCCGGCCTCAACGATGAGTATGCCCGCCGCCGCCTTATCGCCGAGAAGATCATGACCGCCATTGGCTGCACGTTCGATCCCGCGCAGCGCGGCCTCTTCCTGTGGGGGCGTATCCCCGAAAGCGAGGCTTCCGGACAGGCACTCGCCGATCGTCTGCTCAACGATCTTCACATCTTCATCACCCCCGGATTTATTTTCGGGCAGCAGGGCGACCGCTACGTGCGCATCTCGCTGTGTGCCACCACCGAGCGCCTTCAGGAAGCACTTGATCGCATCTCGCGCTGAAACTTTTGTCAAAAAAAGTCGTCAAAAGTTTTGCGCGTTAAAAAATAATGCCTACCTTTGCAACGCAATCGGGAAAACAACCCCCGTCTGCA
>CAMWSY010000061.1 GCA_947176995.1 uncultured Porphyromonadaceae bacterium
GTTCATAGGATTGTATGAAAGAAGTGGCGTTTCGCTCTTAACAAATTTTATCAACATCTGTTGTTCCGTGGAACACCTTTCAGATAAAACTATCGGGTGAGGAACATTCCCCGCGTTACTTTTTTGCTTATTTGTATTTAATGCAAATAAGCGTCGGCGCACATAGTTTTTCTGTCATGTGGCATGTGTCACTTCTTTGTAATCTTTGTCAAATATTAGGGTTTGGAAAATCTGCATTATTTAATATTTTGTGGCGGTTTCTTTGAAATTTATTACTTTTGTCGCCGATATGAGTACAAATAAGGTAAATTTTAGTTCTAAGATTGGTCTGATTGCTGCCACCGTGGGGTCGGCGGTCGGCCTTGGGAATATATGGCGCTTCCCCGGTGAGGCCGCCAATGGCGGAGGAGCCGCCTTTCTGATAGTTTATATAGCCTGTGTGTTTCTTCTCGGAGTTCCTGTCATGGTATCGGAATTTGCTTTGGGGCGCGGAGGCAAAAGTGATGCCGTCGGTGTGTTCCGTAACCTCACGCCCGGCAAGAAATGGTGGATAACCGGAATGCTTGCCGTAGTGGCCTCCTATATGGTGCTATGTTTCTATATGGTTGTGGCAGGTTGGACGCTTGAATATTTGTGGCAGTCGGTCACCGGACATCTCTATGCCGCTGATCCCGGAGCGACACTTGATTCAATCGACAGCTACAAGGCGCAGTTTGCCGAGCGTATGCACCAGTACATTCAGGAAGACTGGAGCCCGCTTGTCAATACCTACGTTATGATAGGCATAAACCTGCTTGTGCTCATGGCAGGTGTGCAGAAAGGCATAGAGCGTCTTTCCAATCTTCTCATGCCGCTGCTGTTTGTAATACTGCTTGTGTTTTGCGTAGTGGCTCTCTCGTTGCCCGAAGCTGGGGCAGGTCTGAGCTATTTCTTCCAGCCCGATTTCTCCAAGCTCACGGCCAAGGTTGTGATCGGTGCGCTTGGTCAGGCCTTCTTCTCGCTGAGCCTCGGCATGGGCATTCTTGTCACTTATTCCTCTTACTTCCCAAAGGATACCCGCCTTACCCGCACGGCAGTGACAGTATCGGTGCTTGATCTCCTTGTCGCCGTGATGATGGGTATAATCATTTTTCCGGCAATTATGTCCTTCGGCTTACAGGGAGAGGCGATTCAGGGCACCACGCTTGTGTTTGTCACATTGCCCGAGGTATTCGCCCACATGCCGCTAACTCAGCTGTGGTCCTCGCTTTTCTTCATGCTTCTGCTTGTGGCCGCGCTCACATCCACAATCTCAATCGCCGAAGTGACGATCGCATTCTTTCAGGATCGCCTCAATATGCGCCGCCTTCCGGCATGTCTGGCGGTACTGATGCCTCTCTTCATTTTCAGCACACTCTGTTCTCTCTCGCTTGGCACTCTCGACGGTGTGCGCATATTCGGTAAGACAATATTTGACTTTTTTGATACCTTTGCGACAAATATCCTTCTTCCCATCGTGGCTATGACCACGTGCATCTATCTCGGGTGGTTTGCTCCTAAAGGATTTCTTCAGCAGCAGATGACTAATGAAGGTGCCGTGCGGTCATGGATTCTGCGTCCGGTCAGGTTCATAATCCGCTGGATTGCTCCGGTGCTTATATTCATCATACTTATCTCGCCGCTTCTGTTTCCGTGATTACCCATCGACAGGTTCGCGCCACTTTTGTGCTTGCTGCGCTGATAGCGTTTGCGGCTGTTCTGTCGGTTGTCCTGAACGGACATCGTGCGGTGGAGGCACCAGTAGAAATCGGGGTTGTCACTCCTGAACCGGTTGTGGCTGACACAGCACCGAGTTGTGATGAAGTGAAACCTGTTGTGAAGAAGAAGCGGCCCCGGAAGTCGGCTGATGACACACCTGATCACCACGACAGTCCGCTTTATCACGCCGCTCCGCGTGACGACCTTCGCTGACCGGGAGGATATTGAGCAACCAATTCATTAATTTCGTGACAGTCTATGTCTGACAAACCAAAACATCAGTTGTTCACGACCCGGCTTGGGGTGATAGCCGCCACAGTAGGATCGGCGGTAGGACTCGGTAATATATGGCGCTTCCCTTACGAGGCGGGTGTGCATGGCGGGGGAGCTTTTCTGGTAATCTACATCCTGTTTATTTTCCTGTTGGGAGTGCCGGTTCTGTGTGCGGAGTTTGCACTTGGCCGTTCGACCCACATGAACGTCCTCGGTTGCTTCCGTATGCTCAAGCCGCATCAGCCGTTCTGGAAGATAATCGGCATTATCGGTGTTGCGTCCGGAGTGATGATTCTGAGCTTCTACTCCGTCATTGCCGGGTGGACGCTTGAATATTTTTTCGTCTCGTTGCGGGGAGATGTCACCGGGCACACCACAGCCGAATTACATTCAATGTTCGGTGACTTCACCACGGGGTGGCGTCCCATAATGTGGACTGTGGTATTTCTGCTTGTCAACTATTGTGTGATAGTGCGTGGAGTGCAGAAGGGTGTTGAGAAGGCAGCCAATGTCCTCACTCCGGCTCTGATGGTGCTGCTTGCCGTGTTCTGTGTAAACTCACTCACTATGCCCGGTGCGGCCGAGGGACTTGCTTTCCTGTTTAAGCCCGACTTTTCTCAGATTACACCCCCTGTGGTGATTGGTGCTATGGGGCAGGCGTTCTTCTCCCTGTCGCTTGGTCTTGGATGTATGCTCACCTATGCCTCCTATTTCCCCGACAGAACGCCGCTTGTGCGTAGTGCCGCAGTCACCGTCGGGCTCGACATTCTCACCGCGCTTATGGCCGGAGTGCTTATCTTCCCGGTAGTATTCACCTATGGCTTTTCGCCGCAGGAAGGCCCGACACTCGTTTTTGAAGTGCTTCCCGCCATCTTCACGCAGATAAGTGGCGGTTGGTTCTGGGCACCTCTGTTCTTCTTCATGCTCTTTCTTGCGTCGTTGACTTCCACAATATCCATGAGTGAGATTGGCATTGCATGGCTTACGCAGGATCGCGGAGTGAGCCGCGGGAAGGCGTGCACACTCATTATCGCCATAGCCATAGTGTGCGGCGTGGCGTGTGCTCTCTCGTTTAGCTATTGGGCTGGACTGAGATTGCCGGTTATAGGAGAAATCAATATCTTCAATATATTCGATTACACATCATCCAATATACTCCTCCCGCTTGGCGGAATGCTCATCTCGGTTTTCGCCGGATGGATGCTCGACCGCAAAGTGCTTCGTCGCGAGCTCACCACCCCTCCTGCGACGCTTTCCTCGCTCGCCCCGGCAATAGCCTTTCTGTTGCGCTACGTGTGTCCGGTGATGATACTTGTTATCTTTATCGCCAACCTCTGACGCATTGCACGGTTATATTCATTATATTTGTAAATCATTCCACTTCTTAGGGTAGTTATGGACACTGTTCCCTCGATTATAGAAAAAAGCCCCCGCCCGGGATTCTCTTTTGAAGTTCTCCCTCCGCTCAGGGGGCGAGGTATTGAAGGCCTTTTTGAAAATGTGGAGCGGCTCATGCCTTATGAACCGCTCTACATCAATGTCACCACTCACCGCAGTGAGATTGTCTACAAATCCACTGCCGATGGTTTGTATCAGAAAGTGACCGAGCGTTCTCGTCCCGGCACTGTCGCTGTGGCGGCGGCCTTGCAGAACAGGTTTAAGATTCCGGCAGTGCCGCATCTTATTTGCAGTGGCTATACCAAAGTCGAGACCGAATATGCCCTTATCGACTTGAATTTCCTCGGTATAAACAATCTTCTTCTGCTCCGGGGCGACAAAGCCAAGCATGAGCCCTCATTTGTCCCTAATGAGGGAGGAAATGCCCATGCTTCCGATCTTATTCAGCAGGTAAATCATTTCAACGACGGTTATTTGCTCGACGGCGCACCTATGGACATACACACTGGAGTGCATTTCAGCTACGGTGTGGCAGGTTACCCCGAGAAGCATGAGGAGTCGCCAAACGCCGCTATGGATCTCGCCATGCTCAAGGCCAAGGTCGACGCCGGGGCTGAGTATATAGTGACTCAGATGTTTTTCGACAACCGCCACTATTTCGACTTTGTGGCTAAGTGTCGCGAGATCGGTATAAACGTTCCGATTATTCCGGGATTGAAACCCATTGTCGGTTTGCGGCAGATGACCCTTCTTCCGCGTGTGTTCAAGGTCGATCTTCCGCAGGAAGTGGCGACCGAGCTGATGAAATGCCGTGACGACAACGAGGCGAAAGCCGTGGGAGTGGAGTGGTGCGCCGCACAGTCGCGTGACCTTATTGCACATGGTGTGAAATCCATCCATTATTATAGTCACAACGCCGTCCGGAGTGTCGAGAAAGTTGTGCAGGCAGTGTTCTGACCTCCCGTAATTCCATCCCCTGTTGCCATGAAATTCGCTGATCTTACAGGAAATAAACAGGTAGTCGACCATCTGCGCCGCATGGTCGACGAGGATCGTCTGCCTCATGCCATTGTCATCGAAGGGCCCGAGGGAGCTGGCAAACTCATGTTGGCAAGAGCGCTCGCGCAGTATATCCATTGCGAGAACCGCACCCCCGGTGGCGATAGTTGCGGAGTGTGCGCCTCATGTCTCCAGCATAGCCATCACTCCCACGTTGATGTGCATTTCAGTTTTCCGATGCTCAAGCGCGGCAACAAGAAAACCGATGAGACAGAGAGTGAGGACTGGATTGACGAGTGGCGTGAGTTTCTTGATGAGAACCCCTATGCCGATATGGAAGTGTGGCTCTCTAAGCTTGGAAACATCAACGGGCAGCCCGTAATTTACAAAGGCGAAGCCGATGCCTTGCGTCGTGCGCTCGCTTTCACGGCACGTGCATCCCGCTACAAGATTGCAGTTATCTGGCTTCCCGAGCGTCTGAACGACTCTGCGGCCAACAAGCTCCTGAAACTTATCGAAGAGCCCTTTGCCGACACTCGCATCATCATGGTGAGCAATAATCCAAAGGAGATACTGCCCACCATCTACTCGCGTCTCCAGCGCATAGCTGTGCGCCGTCTGTCCGATGCCGACACCGTCAGTGTGCTCACTGCCGCGCGTCCCGGGCTTTCCCAAACCGATGCGCTTGCTGTTGCCCATGTCGCCGAGGGAAACGTCAACCTCGCGATGAAACTCACCGGTGCCGACGGTGGCGAGAATCTCCAGCGTTTCATTTCGCTCATGCGCATGGCTTACCGCAGGGACATCGCAGCCCTGCGCCGGTGGTCGATTGATATGCACGGCATAGGCCGCGAGGCTCAGATTGATTTTCTTACTTATTGCAGCCGCATGTTCCGCGAGAATTTCATTGCCAATCTCGGCAATCCCGGCATAAACTACATGACGGTCGACGAGAGTGCGTTCAGCCGCAACTTCTCGAGATTCATCACCCCGGCCAACGTCATAACTCTCACCGCCGAAGCCGACCGCGCAGCCCGCGATATAGCCGCCAACTCCTCGGCGCGCATTGTCTTTTTCGATCTTGCTATTAAAATTGTCCTCCTAATCAAGCAGTGACCTTCATGGCAGGAATTTCCGATCCATTTCTTAAACAGATTGCCACCGCCTACGATAGCGCGAACCCCCAAGGACTGCCCGACTTCACATTCGTCTTCCCAAACCGGCGCAGCTCGCTCTTTTTCCAGAAATATTTGCGTGAGGCCAAGGGCACGCGCCTCCACGATTTCAGTATCCCTTTTCTTGCTCCCGAGGCAATAACGCTCGATGATCTCATTGAGCGTTGGAGCGAAACCGTTGAGGCGCCGCGCACCGAACTGCTGATTCATCTCTATGCCTCTTATCTGGCGGTCACCGCACGCATGGGCATGCCTTCTGAGTCGGCGATGGATCTGTCGGCGTTCATGTTTTGGGGCGATGTTATTCTCGACGATTTCAATGAGATTGACATGTCACTGGCCGATGCGTCTGAGGTTCTGCGCAATCTGCGTGATCTGAAATCGATCGAGACCAACCCGCTCGACGATGAGAAATGGCGTCTTGTAAAGCAGTTCTGGGACACGACCGGACTCGAGCACCTGATGCCTGATGCCGATGACAGGCTTTGGATAGATTACGACATCACCGCATCGGCAAAACCGGGATCACATTCGGCGGCAAAAGCGTTTTTCAGGGTCTGGCAGATACTCGGGCCGCTATACCTTGACTTCAGGGAACGCCTCACCCGGCTCGGACTGCATTATCGCGGCATGGCTGTGCGCCGGGTTGCAGAGCGTCTTTCTGTTGATTGCGACGACGTCGATATGTTCCTTCGTTCAGGCGGCAGATTTGTATTTGCCGGATTCGGCAACATATCCCGTGCCGAAATAGCTGTAATGGAGGCTCTCTATACCCGCCAGATCGCCGATTTCTTCTGGGATGTGGATTTGCCTTGTTTCAGCATGGAGGAAAATGGAGCTGCAAGAGCCGTAAAGCGTCTGAGCGAGAAATTCCCGGCTCCATTTGCACTTAGGCCCCCCGACGCTGTTCCACGCATCAGCATTGTCGGCGTCCCCTCTGAGATCAGTCAGGTCAAGGAAGCCGCTGAAGTGCTTTCCTCGATGAATCTCAGCGGCTACGACGCATCATCGACCGCCGTGGTGCTTGCCGATGAAGCCCTGTGCGTCCCCCTGCTTAACTCCCTTGCCCTTCCGTCGGGAGTTGATGTAAACATCACCATGGGCTATCCCTTGCGGTTGTCCCCGGTGGCTTCTGCGGTCGAGACATTCGCCCTGATGCACTCACGTGCCCGTTATCTGCGCGATGAGGGGCTGACCACCTTTTTCCGTGACGACGTTAGCCGTCTGCTGTCCCATCCGTTGCTTCTCCGTCTTGCTCCCGATGAGTGCCGCGGCCTTGCGAAGTGTGTAGAGCAGTTACGCCTCTACAATATCCCTTCTGTCGAGTTGCAGAGTGTTGCTGGCTCTTTGGCCCCGCTTTTTGCTCCGCTCAGGGATGCCGGCACTGGCACAGGAGCATTCGCCGGAATACGCACTGCCGTGCAGTGCCTCTTGGCATTGTTCCCCGAGCCTGAATCTCCTGCCGGGCCCACGCCCGATGGGGAGGAGGTCGATGACGCTGTGGAAGATCTGTGGATACTCGACCGCAGTTTTCTGCATGGCTATCTCGACGAGCTTGATATGCTTGAGCAGAACATTCTCACCGTTCTTGACGGTAAAGTGGTCTATGGTGGCACGTCGGCTATGCGGTCGGTTGCAAAGATTATGGCAGGCCGGAAGGTCAGCTTCAGCGGCGCGCCGCTACGCGGTCTGCAAGTGCTTGGTATCGATGAGACGCGCACTCTCGACTTTGACCGCATTGTGGCTGTCTCGATGAATGAACGCGTTTTTCCACGCCGCTCGCAGTCGCCCACGTTCATCCCGCAGACTCTCCGGCAGGCCTATGGGCTTCCCACTGCCGAGCACAAAGAAGCGGAAACCGCCTATGCGTTCTACCGTATGCTCTCCCGTGCCTCCGAAGTCTGCCTGATCTATAATGCCAATACCGAGGGGATCACTTCAGGCGAGATGTCGCGGTATCTTTATCAGCTTGTCTATGCCTACCGTCCCGCCGGACTCACATCTGTAGTGAAGAACTACAAAGTGGGAGTTGTGTCGCGTGAGGAAATAAGTCTCGTCAAAAGCGACGCGGCGATGGATGAGATAAAACGTTTTCTGCCCGATGCGCCCGATGATCAGCGGCGATCTTTCTCAGCAAGCTCGATCAAGACTCTGCTCGACTGCGAGATGAAGTTTTACCTGAAGTATGTTGCGGGATTTAATCTACCTGATGAGGTCAGGGGGTATATCGACGACAGCGTCTACGGTAAGATTGTCCACGAGGTGCTTGAGTGCATCTATAACCATCAGGCTTATAAACAGGGGCGCGCCGACAAAGGCGCTCTTATCACAGCCTCACTGCTTGCCTCGCTGAAAAAAGATCCTTTGCTCGACCGATACATAATCCGTGCTATCAACCATGTTTATCATGGGCGCGACGGAGTCGGTATTGCTGCAGCGTCCGACGATCTTGATACGCCCCTTTCCGGCGAGTCGATGCTTTTTTCCGCATTGATAAAGAAAAACATTGTCAGGCTGCTTGAGGCCGAAGCCGCGTGGGTCAGTGATAAATACGAAGTCATCTACCTGCACGGAGAGAGTCGCGACAGTCGCACGCTTTCGCTTGCCGACGGTCTGGAGATAAACTTCATGCACATCATTGACCGCATCGACCGGGTCACCGATACCTATGGCTCCGAGCCTTATCTCCGCCTTGTCGATTACAAGACCGGCAGCGAGGAGCTGAAGGCCTCTACTGTAGCCCACCTTGTGGATTACAGCCTGTCTAAGAAGCATCCCCATGGCATCACACAGTTGATGATGTACTGCAACTCCTATGCGCAGTGGACTGGTCACGACGGGCGCATTCATCCCGTGATATATCCGATGCGCGAGATCATCAATAGTGCGGCTGTCAGCGACCTGAAAGTAGGGCCACCAAAGGTTGATCCTGAGACGGGGAAAAGTGGTCGGTCACTTCCGCCGCTCACCGACTATCGTGAGATAAACGATGAGTTTGTCACATTGATTTCCGCAAAGATTAGGCGATTGTTAGATCCGTCAGAACCGGTTGTGCAGACGCCCGTTCCCGACGATTGCAAATATTGTGAGTTCCGGGAGATATGCAACAGGTGAAATCCGTGCGCAGCAAGGGGCTCTACATCCATCTGCCGTTTTGTAGCTCTAAATGCTGGTATTGCGACTTCTATTCGCGTCCCTATGGCCGTTCTGAAGCCGGGGCCTACGTTGCGGCGCTTGAGCTTGAGCGTGATATCAGGTTCTCGCAGTTCCCTTGGGGCGATGGTGCGTCAGTGCCGGTTTGGGACACCGCATATATAGGCGGTGGCACTCCCTCGGTGCTTCCGTTTGATTTGTTGGAGCGGGTTTTGAGGATTCCCCGCGTCATTCCCGGCGGCGAATACACTATAGAGGCTAACCCCGAGCAGGTCAGTCGTGACTGGTTGCTACGCATCATGGATGCCGGGGTGAACCGCGTCAGCATGGGGGTGCAGTCTTTCGATTCTGCGCTACTCGATGCCGTTGGGCGTCAACATCAGCCCGGCAGGGCAGTGCAGGCGATTGAAGCACTCACATTGTCGGGAATAAATTACAGTCTTGACCTTATTTATGGGCTTCCGGGGCAGACTGTCGACGG
>CAMWSY010000062.1 GCA_947176995.1 uncultured Porphyromonadaceae bacterium
GTATTGCAGATTTGCTGTAGATATATGTACTATAGTAATCAGATGGATGTGGATGGCTCTATTAATGTGGTACCGTCAATTGCAATCAGGCTCATTCGGGCGTGGAATATAACTCCTTCTGATTCGACACGGTGCAATGTCGCGTTTTGTGTTTCCTTAAAGCCGTCAAATGGTTCGGACTCGGCATTGTTGGGAGAACAATAATTGAAATGGATTATGTGTCGGTCGGTATCGATAAGTTGCATATCTGTCAATTTTTTCCGCACAGCATCCATTTGGTCTATAGTCACTGGGCCATACTCATCAATGCGACGCTCACTACAATATTTCAGTTCTATAAATAGTACCCAGCCTTTTTGATCGGCTTCAGGCTTCAGCGAGGCCACAACAGCCTCACAATTCTTAATGTCTTTCTTAAATGCGGGATACTCTTCAATGTTTACTGCCAGAAAATGGAACTTTTTGAGTAGTTGAAGATGAAATGAGTTAATGCTGTGTGGGGAAGATGAGATTTCAACGCCTCGACCCGGATGGTCGGGGTTATTTGTGTAATCGGCAATATAAATATCACCGTCATACACCTGTGAGTCTTTGAATAGATGTATCATTAAGATTTAGATACAGATATAATATTTTTAAAATCAGTCATAAGTCCCTTCATGACTCTGTCGAAATAGTTGTCACGAATCAGACCGTCGACGTCCTGAATAGTCTGGTTGTAATCATGATGCGGTGATTTCAGCCGGCCATCGCGAAGTTCCCATATAGAAACTAAGGACGGATCGATGATTGACTCATGGCTGAACCCGAGGTGAGGAAGCTTTGCAAGTCTGTCGCTCGCTAAATATCCAAGCATACAATTGTTCAAAGCATAGATGACAAACGGACTGTGAGTGGTGATGACAAGATTATCCCTTTGGGTGTTGATCATTGACAAAATGCTGTAAATCAGTATTGCCTGAGTTTGAGGAAAAAGGTTCTGCTCAGGTTCCTCAACCACAATATTTGAATAGTTGGGTCTTTTGAGCCGACTTTCAATTTCTCGAAGACGCACTAACAGGGAGTCGTCGTTCTCAACAGTATCAGATATTCCGGCCAATCGTTTTACCAAAGACTCAATGCTATCTTTGACTTCCGGTACAACAAATCCGTCCAATTCCTGATAAATCACACCTCGAGCTGCTCCTTCTCTGATAAGTTGCATACGCTGTGGAGAACGATCTTCGTCGTGCTGATAGATCCATTCCGTTAGATACTTCATGTAGACATAGAGGGGAGTGGTGGATTGCAGACCACTTGATGCTTGTGACAAAGGTAATGAAAGTCCTGCCGGATCGTTGTCAAGCCTTATCATATCCTCGGCGCTGCTCTCTTTGTAGAAATAGCTCACACCAAGGTCAAGAAGTTGCACCGCATCGGCGTTCCTGAATTTGTCTCGTACATTCATCCAATCCTTAAGAAAACTGCGAAGATAGTTGTTGGGCATGTCTATCTGGAAGATATTAGGCACACCCACAATGTTTCTTTCTGATGGAATGTATGCGTTTTTTGCAACAACAGCTGTTGCAATGTTGTCGGATAATTTTACCTTCAACTCCCCGTCACTATAGCTGATGTCGACACATTTATCACCGATATAGTGAAATTCTGATTCAGGTTTGAAGTAACCTGATATGTTATGATAATCAATTAAATTTGTTTTTACAAAAGCTTTATCGATATGATCGACTCCTTGCCTGAGGGCCACATCTTTCTGAAGCCATTGACAGAAGCTGATGATCCGGGCGATTGTGCTCTTGCCACTGCTTTGCGGGCCAAGAAAAACATTAATTTTATTCAGCTCTATGTCGAGATCCTTTATTGGACCTATATTTTTAATGCTAAGATGTGGCATAGGGTAGGGGAGTTTTATATAACACAAATATACAAAAAAAGTGGAAGCCGAAGCTTAATCAAAAAATGCAATTTTTGTGAAAATCTATCAGTTGGGGCGGATGAAGTCGGTGTTGCGGGCGACGTTGAGGTCGACGTCGCCGGTGATGCCGGGCATTGTGCCGACGTTGCTGTACTGCCATATCACCCAGTCGGTTGTGTCGGGGAGGGGAGGGTCGGTGAATGAGGAGATCCACACCCGTGGTTTCGGCTCGATTTCGAGCGGCTCTACAAAGCGCTCGATGCCGTAGCGGTGGGTGTAGATGAGCGGATCGTGGCCGGCCTCGCGCAGTGCGGTGATCATGTCGGTGAGCCGCGTGAGGACTTTATGGTCGGGCTGTGATGCCTGAGTGTGGGTCTCGACATCTATGACCGGCGGGAGGTCGAGCGAGTGGTGGCGTGTGTGCCAGAGAAAGTTCTCGGCCTGCAATCGACCGTCGATCGTAAAATTGAAAAAATGATAAGCCCCCACGGGTATTCCGGCAGTTTTTGCCTGACTGTAGTAGGTGTTGTACATGGGGTCGCGCCATGTGGCTCCTTCCGATGCTTTCAGATACAGAAAATCGATGCTGTCGGATATCAGGGTGAAGTCAACTGCCCCGTTGTGGTGCGACAGGTCGATTCCACGCACGGGATACAAGATTTCGGAGGGCTCGGGGTACATGCCCACGGGCCAACTACCGTTGCGGAAATGGGGAGCATAGACGGAGAAAACACACGTCACCGCAGCCATCACGACGCATACCGAGCCAATGAGGAGAACAAGTCTTTGTTTTTTCATTGCTGACGGCATGGCAGGTGGACGATGTGGCTGCGGCGGAATTCTTACCTGAATTTCCAAGTGATGGTGCCGGTCTGGTCGGCATCGTTGCCTTCTCTCACAGAGAAGCGGGATGCTTTGGACGCGGCGATACATTTCTGTCGCATCGCGGCGTCGGCCGACACGGGGCCGCTTCCGCCGGCATAGGTGGCTGAAATTACGTGTCCGGCAGCGTTGACCTTGACCGTGATGCGTATTTCGCCCGATTTGGTGCTGGAGTTGGCACCCCACGACGAGACTGTGCGTCCGGCAAGGTCGTGTCCGGCAGCTCCTGAGGTGGTGCCTCCTGAATCGCCTCCGGTGGGTGAGCCGCCCGAGGGGGTGGCCTTACCGGCTGCCTGACCGAAATTCATCTGGTTCTTGATGCGCTGTCGGGCTTCCTTCTCGCGTTTGGCTTTCTCGGCCGCAGCTATCTCCTCAGCTGTCGGGCCTGCTTTCTCGGGCTTCGGCTGCTCCTTGACCTGCATCGGGCTTTCCTGTTGGGCTGCCACGACCGGCATGGGATCACCTACAGTGCCCTCGTTGGTGAGGTCGACGGCCTCGGTTGCGTCGGCGGCTTTAGGCATCTCGGCAGGCATTGGCTCTTCGGCTGTGGGGCGGGTGATAGGGGCTGAGTTGGCTACGTTGCCAAGCTGCACGAACTCGCCTCCGAAAAGTATCTCCTCATTTTCCTCGAGTTCCATCGGGTCCATATCGGCAGGAGGCCACGAAAGGCCGAGAAATAGGCACAGAAGCAGCACACCGGCGTGGAGCGCGACGGTGACGACAAGCGAGATGATCTTGTCGGAGGGGCGGCTGTCGCCTGCTTCAGGGATTTTGAAGCTCGAGGACATCGGCTTTGGCTTTGGCGGTTGAAGAAACTGGCTTTGTGGCGAGAACCATCTTGAGCCCTGTTGCTGCTCCTATGTTAAGAGCCTCGACGATTTTACCATAGGGGGTTTCTTCGTCGGCATAGAGGGCAACGTAGTTCTCATCGTCCTGCTGGGCGACAAGACTGAGAAACTGTGTGAGTTCCTCGGGCGACATGGGGCGCGGGTCGGATGATTCGCCGTAGGCGGCATGGTAGACCTGCTCGCGGTCGATATAGACTCTTGTGCCCGGCTTGATAGCCGTTGACTGTGAACTCTGCGGCAGATTCACTTCAAGACCGTTGGGAAACACAAACGAACTTGTGGCCATGAAGAATATGAGCAGCAGGAATATGACGTCGGTCATTGAAGCCATTGAGAATGTGGCTGTGACCCGATGGTGCCTTTTAAGCATTGTTGCAGAGATGAGTGATTAGACAGCGGGTTCGTTGAGGATGTCCATAAACTCGGTGGTGCGCTCCTCGAGTTTGTTGGTCACGCTGTCGATGCGGGCGGTGAGATAGTTGTAGGCAAACATGGCGATGATGCCTACGATAAGACCAGCTACAGTTGTGACGAGGGCGGTGTAGATACCGGCCGAGAATGTGGAGATGTCGGCCGACGATCCCTGACTCGCAATGTCGAAGAATGCCTTTACCATACCGATCACAGTGCCGAGGAAGCCGAGCATGGGAGCTCCGGCGGCTGTGGTGGCGAGCCAAGTGAGTCCCTGACCGAGTGCTGCTACTTCCTGATTGCCGGTGTTCTCGATTGCGGCCTGCACGTCGTGGATGGGACGTCCGATGCGGGAAATGCCTTTACCTACAAGGCGGGCATAGGGGGTAGATGTCTTTTTGCAGAGGTTGAGGGCGCTTTCGATCTCTCCGTCGTGGATATAGTCTTTGATGCGCTGCATGAAGGATGAGTCCTCGCGCGATGCGCGGCTGATGACGATAAGACGCTCGATGAAGATGTAGATGCAGATAACCGAGAGCAGTGCAAGCGGTATCATGAGCACACCGCCTTGCAGACACATCTCCCATAGCGAGAGTTCGACAATCTCAGGCTCGGGGGGAGTCTGTGTGAGTATTGACTGGCTGATGATCGATGCAGAGTCTGACGAGAATGCCGCAAAATCGGTAGCGGCGTTGAGGGATTCCTGAAGCATGAGTGGTTTATGTGATTAAATGGAGGAGGGGAAATGACGATATTAATGTTTTATTTTAGACAGTCGAGGTAGGCTTTTACGGTGTCCTTCAGCCCGAGGTAGAGTGCGTCGCATATAAGCGCATGGCCTATCGAAACCTCGTCGAGCCACGGGATGCGGTTGTGGAAGTAGGTGAGGTTCTTTAGGCTCAGGTCGTGTCCGGCATTCAGCCCGAGACCGGCGTTGCGGGCGGCTTCGGCGGCCACTATGTACGGTGCTATTGCTGCTTCCCGGTCGGTGTCGTAGCCGTCGGCATAATGCTTTGTGTAGAGTTCCACACGGTCAGCGCCTGTGGAGGCAGCAGCCTTTATCTGGTCGACATCGGGATTCACGAATATCGAGACGCGTATGCCTGCATCATGAAATTCCCTGACAACCTCAGTGAGAAAAACGTTGTTTGACAGCACATCCCATCCGGAATTGGAGGTGACGGCATCGGGAGCGTCAGGCACGAGAGTGACCTGCGTGGGGGTAACGCTCTTTACGAGTTTTATGAAGTCGGGAGAAGGATACCCTTCAATGTTGAACTCTGTGGAGAGTCTCGGCGCAAGTTCGGTCACATCCCTGCGTGTGATGTGCCGCTCGTCGGGGCGTGGGTGAACGGTGATTCCCTCGGCCCCAAACGACTCTATGTCGAGTGCGGTTGCCACTACGTCGGGATTGTTTTCACCGCGTGCGTTGCGCAGAGTCGCTATTTTGTTGATATTGACACTGAGTCGGGTCATCGGTTACTTTTGTCGGTCGTTTTTGTTGAACCTTATGCAAATTAATGTGAAACATGTGGCAAGGAGGTGCAATAACATGACGTTGTTAAAAAAAATGCTTATCTTTGCCTATGTCATCAAAAGACAAAGTTAACGACAATTAGCCAAACGGCGAAATTATTAGGAGAAGAATTTGACCGCTTGTTCAGAAAAGAAAACCGCGACATCGTCGGTAATGTGTGGTGCCGGAGGGTTGGGACGTCTGTTTCCCTACACTCCGGAGAGCTCGTTGCTGACTGTGGAGTGTCCGGCCGCCGACTACAGCGCTTCGTCGATTGCGAGAGCCGTTGAGGATTGCGACGCGCATCTGCTCAATCTCAATGTCACGTCGGAAACGTCGGTCGTGCCCGGTAATGTCGTTGTGGATCTGCGTGTGAATCACCGTAATGCCGATGCGGTAAGCCGCTCTCTCGAGCGTTATGGGTTCATCGTGACTTCGACGGACGCCGCCATGTCGCCGGCCGAGGAGAAAGCCCGCGGCAACGCGCTTGAGCTTCTGCACTATCTGGAGATATGAGCGTGTGACCGCTTCACATAACTACACTATACAACATAAGAATATACATACATAATGTCGACACATACACCAAAGGCCCCCCTCCCTGAAGTGGAGAACATGAGGGTTGCAATAGTAAAAGCTCTCTGGAACGGCCACATCACCGACCGTCTCACCGCAAGCGCGCTTGAGGTATTCAAAAAGCAGAATTTCCCGGAACGCGATGTAGTGGTTTTTGAGGTGCCGGGAGCGGTAGAACTCACCTACGCCGCATCGCAGATCATCGAGACCGGACTGTTTGATGCAGTGATCGTCTTCGGCTGCGTGATCAAGGGTGACACACCGCATTTCGACTATGTGTGCCAGAGCGTCACGCAGGGAATCGCAATGCTCAACAGCGACTGTGACATTCCGGTGATTTTCGGCGTGCTTACCGTCAATGACGAGCAGCAGGCTCTTGACCGTTGCGGCGGATGCTGCGGCGACAAAGGTGCCGAGGCTGCCGAAACCGCGATAAGAATGCACGATTTCACAGTGAAAGTCAGAGATCTGTGAGAAAAAGAATTTTGATATCTTGAACAATAGATTCATCACAGTTTAACCTATGAATATCTTACGACTCGCATTTGCCGCCGCTGTTGCTCTGACAGCACCGGTAATTGTAGCCCAGAACAATATTGCCGAGGAGGTCGCATGGATGGTGGGCGACCAGCCGATTTACAAGAGTGAGATCGAGGAGGCTTATCAGCAGGCTCTCTATGAGCATACGCAGCTCAATGGTGATCCTTATTGCATTATCCCTGAAAATCTTGCGATAGAGAAGCTGTATCTGCATCAGGCTGATATCGACACCGTGGAGGTGACTCCCTCGCAGGTGGCCGCCGCGGTGGAGCAGCGTCTCAACTACTTCATCACCAATCTCGGAACTAAGGAGAAGGTCGAGGAGTATTTCAGGAAATCCATCCCCGAGTTCCGCGAGCAGATGACCGAGGTGATGCGTAACCAGTACCGTATTCAGGACGTGCAGCGCAGTCTCACCAAGGATGTTAAGGTAACTCCGTCGGATGTCAGAAAGTATTTCACGACTCTCCCCGAGGACTCTATCCCGTTTGTCCCGCTGAAAGTGGAAGTGCAGATTCTCACGCTCAACCCCGCCATACCGCGTGAGGAGATCGAGAATGTGAAGGCGCGTCTGCGTGACTACACTGACCGCGTCAATAAGGGTGAATCTGATTTCTCCACTCTCGCTATTCTCTATAGCGAAGATCCCGGCTCACAGCCCCGCGGTGGTGAGCTTGGTTTCTTTGGGCGCGGACACCTCGAACCGGAGTATGCGGCAGCGGCGTTCAACCTTTCCGACCCCAAAAAGGTGTCGAAAATCGTCGAGACACAGTATGGCTATCATATCATTCAGCTTATAGAGAAGCGCGGTGACCGTGTGAACACACGCCACATTCTGCTGCGTCCGCACGTGAGCGAGGAGGATCTGACGAAGTCGATAGCGCGTCTGGACTCGGTGAAAAACGATATTTCAGAGGGTAAGTTCACATTTGAGGAGATTGTGCCCTATGTGTCGCAGGACAAGGATTCACGTGCCAACAAGGGTATAATGGTGAACAATGAGGATGGCAGCGGCACTACGATGTGGGAGATGCAGCAGCTTCCTCAGGAGATAGCCAAAGTTGTGGGCAACATGCAGCTGGGCGATATCTCTGAGCCTTTTGTAATGATGGACCCCAAGCGCAACCGCGAGATGGTGGCGATGGTGAAACTTACCTCACGTCTCGAGGGACACAAGGCCAATCTTTCGGACGATTATCAGCTGATCAAAGGGATGTATGAAAACGCCCAGAAGGCTGAAATCCTAAAAAAATGGCTTGCCAAGAAGATCAGCGAGACTTACATTAAGATCGAGGACGGCTGGGCCGACTGCAATTTCCAGCACGACGGCTGGATAAAGAAGCAGTAAAAAAGTGTGCAGCTTTCGGGTGAGCTTCGGTAAGAGAGAAGTGGCATGAGGAAACTTCTTTTTGTCATCCTGACTGTCGCGGGGCTGGCGGAAATGTTCCTGCACGCGACGGGGACGCCGGTTGATCCACAGATACCTTCGGCCAACCGCTATGAGGGCGACCGCGTGTTTCTTGAACGCGCGTCGCGCCTGTTCACGCGTCAGGGTGAGGACTATCAGGTGCTTGTGGGGGATGTGGAGTTCCGCAAGGCCGATATGTTCATGTACTGCGACAGCGCGCACTTCTATCCCGACAACTCGCTGAAGGCTTACGGTAATGTGAGAATGGAGCAGGGCGACACTCTTTTTGTTTATGCCGACTCGCTTTACTACAACGACAGTCTCGAACTCGCCACACTCTACTCGTGGGACGGCAAGCAGGTGGAGCTGATCAACAATGATGTGAAGCTTGAAACCGATGAGTTTATGTATGATCTCGCGATCGATCTCGGCTACTACAGGCAGGGTGGTGTGCTCACCGATACCGCCAACCGGCTGATATCGGAGGAGGGTGAATACAGTCCGTCGACCAAGGAGGCTAATTTCTACAGAAACGTCAGACTGAACTCGCGCGACAAGTCGGGCGATACGTTGCAGATACTCACCGATACGCTGCTTTACAACACGGCCACGCACGTGGCGGAACTTACCTGCTTCAGCGAGATAGTGAGCGGCGACGGCATTATACTCACAACCGAGGGAAAATATAACACGGAGAGTGGTTTCGGTGAGCTGTTTCATCGCTCCCGGGCGGTGATGAACCGCGGCACTACGCTGATTGGCGACACGCTGATCTATGACCGCGAGCGCGGCTATGGCGAGGCGTTCGGCAACATGGAACTCGAAGATTCGGCCAAGAAGTCGATTCTGCGGGGCGATTACGGTTACTATGACCAGTTGCGTGACAGTGCTTTTGTCACCGGCCATGCGCTGGCAATGGAATTTTCGTCGGGTGACACGCTCTATCTTCACGGAGACACGATCAGGGCATTCAAGGTGGCGCTTGATGAGTTTCAGATTGATGATTCGACATTTGTTGTCGCCGACACAGCCAACTATATAATCGCTTATCCCCGTGTGCGGTTCTATCGCGTTGACATGCAGGGAC
>CAMWSY010000063.1 GCA_947176995.1 uncultured Porphyromonadaceae bacterium
ACACTGCCATGGCGAAGGGGTGACGCGCAAGGAGAATGTTGTAAGCTTCAATATTCCTGCCGGTGTGCAGGATGGTCAGACGCTGTCGCTCCCCGGAAAGGGAAATGCAGCGCGTCATGCCGGTGTGCCCGGAGACCTGCTTGTCGTGATTGAGGAGCAGAAACACCCCGAGCTTATCAGGGATGGCAATGACTTGATATATAATCTTATGCTTGACATACCTACTGCCGCTCTCGGCGGATCGGTGGAGGTGCCGACAATATCGGGGCGTGCACGCCTGAAGATTGCTCCCGGAACTCAGCCGGGCAAGGTGCTCAGGATGAGGGGCAAGGGATTGCCGTCGACCGAAGGCTACGGTACAGGCGACGAGCTTGTGAACGTTATGGTATATGTGCCAGAGACTCTTACCGATAAGGAAAAGAGTGCATTCGAGTCACTACAGAACGAACCTAACATCAAGCCTACGGAGGCAACCAAGACCAGACTGTTCAGCAAACTGCGTCACATATTTGAGAAGAAAGACGAGGCTTGATGCCTTATCAACTTTCGGCCGGATCGATGGAGAAAATCTTAGTCATTCTCTGCCACTTTCCGGCTGAAGTGGATTTTTGCAGACAGTTCTGGAATTTTCCGACGTATTCCTCCCACTCAGCCTGCCGGGGAAGTGTAGCCAACCGACTCATGGCTTTGTCGAAGTCTATTCGATCTGGCAGTTCAAGGAGCATGACAAGGCGGTTGCCGAGGATATAGATGTCCATGCGTGTTATTCCTACCTGATGTATGCCGTGAAGAATCTCGGGCCATACCCGCGCATGGATATTAACGTATTCATTGATTAATGCGGGATCGTCAACAAGGTCGAGAGTCTGAATAAAACGTTGCATAAAACTTCATTTCGGCAGTAAAAAAGTGAGATAAGGATGATCTCCTGAGGGCAAATATATAAATAAATAGTTAACTTTGTAGGACAAAGGCGCGACAACTTCATTTATGCGCCGGTACAAGAGAACAGTATGACAGAAAAGAAAGAGCTTGATCAGCTGATCGTAGAGGGAATACAGGAACGTAAAGGCAAAGGCATCACGATCGTTGATCTCTCGGAAGTGGAGGGAGCCGGTGTGGATCGGTTCATAATATGCGAAGGAACGTCGTCGATGCACGTCTCGTCGGTTGCCGACAGCATACGCGAGTATGTTCAGGAAGAAGGTGGCATCAAACCTTATAATTATGACGGTTACCGCAACTCGCAGTGGATCGTAATTGATTACGGCAGCGTGCTTGTACACGTTTTTCTGCCTGAAACGCGGCAGCTTTACAACCTCGAGGAGCTTTGGAGCGACGGCAAGATTACTGAAATTGCCGATCTTGACTGAATGACGTTCAGACAAAGTGAAAAAATAAGTATATAATTAAAAAGAATATAGCAGTTCTCACACAGACAGATGATACCAAACACTCCCAAAAAGAAGCGGACCATCAAATTCAGCATGTACTGGATGTATGCTGTGATTCTGGTGTGTCTGGCCGGACTGTTTTATCTTGACGATAATTCAGTGACAAAGGAAGTGAGTTATTCCGATTTCGAGAAGTATGTGGAATCGGGTGGCGTGAACAAAATCGTGGTTTTCTCAAAGAAATCGCAGGCCGAGGGTTTCCTGACCGACTCGCTTTCCCGCAAACTTTTCCATGAGACGCAGCTTCATGTCGACGGTAAGGGGATGGCTTCGGCAAGAGTCATAACCGATATTCCTTCGGCCGACAAACTTCAGGACAAGATAGACCAGTGGAAAGCTCAGGGAGTATTTGAAGGTGAGGTTTCGTATGAGCGCGAAAGCGATTTCTTCTCGATCCTGTGGACTTTCGGGCCTGTGCTACTGCTGATCGGTTTCTGGATTTTCTTCATGCGCAAGATGTCGGGTCGCGACGGTGGGGGAGGCCCCGGCGGAGTGTTCAGCGTGGGTAAATCGAAAGCGCAGATTTTTGACAAAGATGGCCCTGTGAAGGTTACCTTCAAGGATGTGGCCGGACTGTCGGAGGCCAAGACCGAGATTGCTGAAATCGTTGAATTCCTGAAAAATCCGCAGCGATATACTGATCTCGGCGGCAAGATACCCAAGGGGGCTTTGCTTGTAGGCCCTCCGGGAACAGGTAAGACTCTTCTGGCCAAGGCTGTGGCCGGCGAAGCCAATGTGCCGTTTTTCTCAATGTCGGGCAGTGACTTTGTGGAGATGTTTGTGGGTGTGGGTGCTTCCCGCGTCAGAGACTTATTCCGTCAGGCAAAGGAGAAGGCGCCGTGCATCGTGTTTATCGACGAGATTGACGCAGTGGGACGTGCCCGCGGCAAAAATCCCAACATGGGTGCTAATGATGAGCGTGAAAATACCCTCAATCAGCTTCTTACCGAGATGGATGGTTTCGGCACAAACAGCGGTGTGATTATCCTTGCCGCTACCAACCGTGCCGACATCCTTGACAAGGCTCTGTTGCGTGCCGGACGTTTCGACCGACAGATCTATGTGGAGCTTCCTGACCTGAATGACCGTGTGGCGGTGTTTAATGTGCATCTGCGCCGCATAAAGACGGACTCGACTGTTGATGTGGATCTTCTCGCACGCCAGACTCCCGGTTTCTCAGGCGCCGATATAGCGAATGTGTGTAACGAGGCTGCGCTTATCGCAGCCCGTCATAACAAGAAGGCGGTTGATCGCCAAGACTTCATAGATGCAGTTGACCGCATCATCGGCGGACTTGAGAAACGCACGAAGATCACCACTGATGAAGAGAAACATTCTATAGCCGTGCATGAGGCCGGTCATGCCACAGTGTCATGGCATCTGCAATATGCCAGCCCGCTTATCAAGGTGACAATCGTTCCGCGCGGAAAGGCTCTCGGTGCGGCTTGGTATTTGCCTGAGGAGCGACAGATTACTCCGACCCAGGCATTGCTTGACGAGATATGCGCCACTCTCGGCGGACGTGCTGCCGAAGAACTTTTCCTCGGACGCATCTCAACAGGAGCGGCAAACGATCTTGAACGTGTGACGAAGCAGGCATACGCCATGGTTGTTTACTACGGAATGAGTCCCAATATGCCTAACCTGTCATATTATGACTCGACCGGGCAGGATTACGGATTCTCCAAGCCTTACAGCAATGAACGCGCAAAGCTCATAGACGAGGAGGTATCGCGCATTATCGCCGAGCAGTATGAGAGGGCGAAGGCTATACTCACCCAATATGCCAAGGGGCACAATGAACTTGCCGAAGTCCTCATCAAGCGTGAGGTGATCTTCACTGAGGATGTCGAGCTTATCTTCGGCAAACGCCAGTGGGCTTCGCGCTCCGACGAGATTCTTGCTGCCAAAAATTTCACCACATCGTCGATGAAGAGCTTGCCACAGGGTGAGGACACGGAGAAGAAGGAAGAATCGCCGGAACTTCCGCCGCTTCCTCCCGAAGCATCGGATTCCACAGTGGAGGTGAATGTGGATGAGGCTGTCACCGAAGACAAGAACTTTGAAAATAAGGAAGAAAATGATGCCTCCAAGTGATCCGATAATGCTGTTCAGCTGGGTCAATACCATGCTTAGAGACCGGTATGATGATCTCGATGCCTTGTGTGATGACATGGATATTGACCGGAAAGAGCTTGAAAAGAAACTTTCATCGGTAGGTTTTCAATATCAGAAGGAACTTAATCAGTTCAGATGATGGACGACTATTTGTCGAAACTTAATATCCAGCAGCGTGAGGCCGTCGTGTATATCGACGGCCCTCAGCTTGTTATAGCAGGTGCAGGATCGGGTAAGACAAGAGTGCTCACCTACAAGATAGTGCATCTGCTCACCCATGGTTATGAACCGTGGCGAATACTTGCGCTGACCTTCACAAACAAGGCTGCCCGTGAGATGCGTGATCGCATCACCGAGCTTGTGGGTGGCGGTATAGCCAACAAGCTGTGGATGGGTACTTTCCACTCGATATTCTCCCGCATTCTGCACATACATGCCGACAGGATTGGATTCAGCCGCAATTTCACAATATATGATTCGGCTGACTCCAAGTCTCTGATAAAGACTATCGTCAAGGATATGGGGCTTGACGACAAGATATACAAGCCCTCGACTGTGGCCGGAGCTATCTCGATGGCAAAAAACGCGCTGTTGTCGCCGGAAGCGTATGCGGGTGACCGTGACCTGATGGAAGCTGACCGGCGGGCGAAACGGCCGTTGCTTTATGCGATTTACCGCACCTATATGCAGCGATGCCATGTGGCGGAGGCGATGGATTTTGATGACTTGCTCTATTACACGCATGAGCTTCTGCGCGGCAATCCTGATATCCTTAACCATTACAGGGAGTTTTTCAGATATGTGCTTGTGGACGAGTATCAGGACACTAATTTCGCCCAGCACCAGATCATCACGCTGCTTACCAAGGGATTGGGAAATCTGTCGGTTGTGGGCGATGACGCGCAGAGTATCTACTCGTTTCGCGGTGCCAATATCCGTAACATCCTGACTCTGAAGAATACCTATCCTGACTTGCGCATTTTCAAGCTCGAGCAAAACTACCGCTCCACACAGAATATTATCAATGCCGCCAACTCGCTGATAGAGAAGAATACCGAGCAGATAAGGAAGCAGGTGTTCTCACAAAACGAGGAGGGAGCACCGATCGAGGTGGTGCAGAGCTACAGCGATTTCGATGAGGGAGCTTTGGTAGCCAATCGCATATCGTTACTGAAAATGCAAAGCCATCATTCTTATCGTGATTTTGCAATATTATACAGAACAAATCGTCAGTCGCGTATACTTGAGGAATTATTACGAAAGCGCAATATTCCTTACCGTATTTACGGGGGATTGTCGTTCTATCAACGCAAGGAGATCAAGGATGCAGTGGCATATTTCCGCATGGCAGTAAATCCCGACGATGATGAGGCTCTGAAACGCATTATAAATTTTCCGGCGAGAGGTATCGGAGAAACGACTCTGAATAAGCTGACACGATGTGCGATCAACGGTAACACGAGTATATGGGATGTGCTGACTCATCCCGACCAACATGATCTTCAGGTCAACTCAGGTACAATGAAGAAACTTGATGGCTTTGTAGCTATTATACAGAGTTTTGTAGATCTTAACGAAAAAGGAATTCCTGCAGATGAATTGTCTACATATATAATACAACGTACTCAGTTGATCTCTATACTCCAAACTGATCAAACTCCGGAAAATATTAATAAGTTAGAAAATTTGGATGAATTGTTGGATGGATGCAGGCAGTTTGTTAATGCAAGGAATGAGGAAGGACGTTCAGAAGAGATCTCGTTGTCTCATTTTTTACGTGAAATTTCATTAGCAACAGATTTTGATCAAGATGGAGATGATGACAATGAAAATAAAGTGTCATTAATGACGGTACATGCTTCTAAAGGGTTGGAATTTGAAAATGTTATTGTGGTTGGAGTTGAAGAAAACCTTTTTCCGGCAGCAATGTCAATGTCTTCGATAAGTGAAATAGAAGAAGAACGACGACTCCTATATGTTGCTATTACCCGTGCGAGAAAAAAGTGTATATTGTCTTTTGTTAAAAATAGATTTCAAAATGGAGAGAATATTGAGTGTTCTCAATCGAGATTTCTGCGTGACATAGACAAGCGTTATCTTCACATGGCCACAGGTTCGACCCTTTCAGGAGGGAGCGAGTGGAGCGGCTTCAATCCGGTATCGAAATACCAGAGAAGCAATTACGGTGGAGGCAATATGCGTCAGTCGGTTTCTTCATTCAATCCGGGCGGTAATTTCCAGCCTTTGAGCGAGGTGCGCCGCACGGCCTCAACTACGGCGGCAACGCCGGCCGGCGGGTTCAGAAACTACAGCGCGGAAGAGCTTGAAGCCGGAAATACAATCGAGCATCAGCGTTTTGGTCAGGGAGTTATCATAAAGGTCGATACGAGCCAGCCCGATGCCCGCATCACAGTGAAATTCTCCAATATCGAGACAAAGATCCTGTTATTGAAATTCGCAAAAATAAAGCTGCTATAACTCTATATGTCAAGCGAAAACAGTATAAAAGAGACTGGCGTAATACCTACACCGTGCTATGTGGTCTACGAGGAGCGTCTGCGCCGAAATCTTGAAGTCATTACCGATGTGGCCCGTAGGGCGGGGGTGGAGATAATCATGGCTTTCAAGGCTAACGCCTTGTGGCGCACGTTTGATATATTCAGGGAATACGGTGTGAAATGCACAGCGAGCTCCCTGAACGAGATGATGCTGGGTAATGAAGAACTTGGCTGCAGGGTTCACACATATTGTCCGGCGTACACGCCTGAAACAATTGTGCCTTATCTCGAAGGGAGCAGCCACATTACTTTCAATTCGCTGAGTCAGTGGGATAAATTTAAGGATACTTTAGAGCAGTACAACCGTGAGAACCCTGACAAACGCGTTTCGCCCGGACTTCGCGTGAATCCGCAATGCTCTGTGATCGAGACGGACATATATAACCCCGCACTCCCCGGTTCACGTTTCGGTGTGACGGCCGATATGCTTGCTGAATTGCCCGATGGAATCGAAGGGCTGCATTTCCATCAGTTGTGTGAGTCGACCTCCTACGATCTTGAGCAGGTGCTGAAAGCATTTGAGGAGCAATTCGGGCATCTTATCGACAAGGTTGAGTGGGTGAACATGGGAGGTGGCCATCTCATGACACGCGAGGGATATGACCGCGAGCATCTTGTGAAGCTGCTGAGTGATTTCAGGGAGCGTCACAACGGTGTGAAGGTGATACTTGAGCCGGGAAGCGCCTTCACATGGCGCACCGGCGACTTGCTTGTGTCGGTTGTCGACACGGTGACAAATCAGGGAGTGAACACTGCCATTATCGATGCTTCTTTCGCCTGCCACATGCCCGACACACTTGAGATGCCTTATCAGCCCATCGTGAGCGAGAGTTGCAGCGAGGACGCCCCCGGAGCGCGTCCGTGGCGTCTCGGCGGCAATTCCTGTCTGAGCGGTGACTATAAGGGTGACTGGTGGTTTCAGAGCCCGCTTGTGGCGGGGCAACGCCTGACTCTTGAGGATATGAACCACTATACGACCGTAAAGACCACCATGTTCAACGGCATACAGCACCCGTCGATCGCTCTTGTGGCTTCCGACGGGAGCTGGAAGTATCTTCGACGATACACCTACGAGGACTATAAAAGCCGTATGTCATGACGCCGCGTTTTTCGGTAATAGTACCGGTCTACAACCGCCGGGGGGAGGTCGATGACCTTCTCGCGTCGCTTGTGTCGCAACGAGGTATTGAGCCGGGACTTGTAGAGGTGATTATCGTTGAGGACGGTTCGACCGACCCCTGCGGTGACATTTGCAAGCGGTATGAGGGGAAAGGAATGGAAATCAGCTATTACTTCAAGGATAATGAAGGGCGTTCGCCTGCACGCAACTACGGGATGGAGCGCGCGAAAGGTGAGTGGCTGATATTCTTTGACTCTGACTGTGTGGCTCTGGAGGATTACTTTGCCCGACTGAATGCCGATCCCGCTCTCGATACCCTCGACTGTTTCGGGGGACCCGATGCCGCCCATGAGTCGTTCAGCGACACGCAGAAGGCTATCAATGTGGCCATGACGTCGTTTCTGACCACGGGAGGAATACGCGGCGGACGCGTCAGCATGGAGAAGTTTACGCCGCGCACGTTCAACATGGGATTCCGTAAAGAGGTTTTTGAGCGTGTGGGCGGCTTCAGGGAGATGTATAGCGAAGATATCGACATGAGTACCCGCATAAGGAATGCGGGATTCCGCATCGGGCTGCTTCCTGACCAGAAAGTGTATCATAAACGCCGAATTGATCTCAAGAAATTCTTTCGTCAGGTCTACGTTTTCGGCAAGTCGCGCATCACTCTGCATCTGCTCTATCCCGGTTCGCTGAAGGTGGTGCATTTATTTCCCGCTGTTTTTGTTGTGGGAGTGATTGTGATGTGTATCTTTGCAATATTGTGGTCATGGATGTGGCTGCTCCCTCTTGCCGCCTATCTGCTTGCTGTGTTTGTCTCGGCCTGTATCGCAAGCCGGAGCATGAAAGTTGGACTGATTGCAGTTCCGGCAAGTGTGATTCAGCTTGGCGGCTACGGTCTCGGGTTCATAAACGCTTTTACACAAAAAATTCTGCTTGGCAGGGGGCGTGACATCAGGGAGGAGATAGAGGCGCGCCGCGGTAAGTGACTCCTAAAATTTAAATAACCAATCAAAAAGCACAGATGAGATTCAAAATACTGATTACGGCGGCTCTCGCGGGAGTGGCCTTTGCCAGCGCTCAGGACTGGGATGATCCTACGCTCGACGGACGCATGAGCTGCACGAGCATCATGGTAGGCAAAAAAGCATCGGCCGACGGCTCGGTGATGACAAGTCACACCTGCGACGGCAATTATCGCACATGGGTGGAGATCGTGCCGGGTGAGACATACGACACCGACACGACAGTTGCTGTCTATACCGGCAGAATGCACACCGATCTCGCAGTAGGCACACGCGGGATGGTGAAAGTGGGGGAGATACCTCAGGCACGCAAGACTTACCGGTTTGTGAACACCGCTTATCCCTGCCTCAACGAGAAACAACTCGGTATAGGCGAAACAACCATATCGGGACGCGGCGAGCTGCGCAACAAAAACGGAATGTTCTATATCGAGGAGCTTGAACGCCTTGCATTGCAGCGTTGCACGACTGCGCGTGAGGCAATCAAACTCATGGATCAGCTGACAAAAGAGTATGGCTACGGCGACGACGGCGAATGCCTGACTATAGCTGACCCCAATGAAGTGTGGCACTTCGAGATATTCGGTGAGGGGCCTGACAAGACCGGGGCAGTGTGGGCAGCCGTGCGCATCCCCGACGATCACGTGGGAGTCTCAGCCAACGTGCCGCGCATTTCTACGCTCAATCTTGCCGATACAGCCAACTACATGGCTTCGGATAATGTCTATGACGTGGCAAAGCGCATGGGGTTCTGGGATGGCAAAGAGGAGTTCAAATTCTGGAAAGCATACGCTGGCGGAAACTATTTCAAAGAGCCAAAGGCCTATAGCGTGAGAGAATACTACCTTCTCAATAAGCTCGCTCCTTCGCTCGGCCTTAATCAGGAGATGGAGGAGCTGCCTGTGAG
>CAMWSY010000064.1 GCA_947176995.1 uncultured Porphyromonadaceae bacterium
AACCATTACTCCGGCACTTCTGGACTGCTCGGCAACGCCCCTGTGGAACTCAACTTTATAAGCCTCACCCCCAAAGCCGACAACAATCAACTTTATCAGCTAAAACTCGGTATCGCATCACGCGATCCGCGCCTCACTTCGGGAATGAACCTTATCGTGTCGGTCAGCAACGACGCCTCTGTTCCCGCCGACTCGGTTGCTGTCACTGCATTTGAAGTACCGCTACGGTCGGTGTTCAACAACGATGGTGTGACCAGTGTATGGGTGTTCAATCCTTCTGACTCCACTGTCCACGCCACACCGGTGACTGTTGCGGGCGACGGAGCCAAAGGGACTGTGACTGTGGTTTCCGGACTTAGTCACGGCAATGAAATCGTATCGGGAGGTGTCCACTCGCTTGTCGACGGAGAGCGCGTGAAGGTCATCGAGCAATCCTCATCAACCAACCGGGGAGGACTGCTATGACACGCGTTGCCCGATTCTTTCTTGAGCGTCCCACGCTGTTCTGGACGCTCATGGTCGCCATCATCATTTTGGGCGTGCTCTCATTCAGGAATATGCCCAAACTTGAAGACCCGGCCGTACCGATCAAACAGGCCTCGGTTGTGGTCATCTACCCCGGCGCCGACGCGCACACAGTGGAACTTGACGTTGTTCAGATGCTTGAAGACGAGCTTCGCACGCTTCCCGATGTATATAAGATCAAAAGCGAGGCGCGTCCGGGACAGGCTATGATAAATGTCGAGTTCCTCAAGGAAATGCCCATATCAGAGATCGAGCAGCATTTCGATCTGTTACGCCGCAAGGTCAGCGACTCCGCGCAGAAACTTCCCTCAGGGTGTTATGCACCCGTGGTTGTCGATGATATGCTCGATGTCTACGGTATCTTCTATGCTTTCAAAGGCGACGGCTACACCTACAAGGAGATGGAGAAGTATGCCAAGGAACTTCGCCGCGATCTCGTGACCGTGCCGGGAGTGAAACGCATAAACATCGGCGGAACCCGCTCTGAGGTCATAGAGATCGAGTTTACTCCCGAGCAGCTTTCGCGCAACGGTCTGATCCCGTCGCAGATCATGATGGCGTTGCAGTCAGCTATCAAGACTGTCAACGCCGGAGCTCTCGTGGCTGCCGACGACAGGCTGGCAATCGATGTGACCGAAGCTGTAAACGACGAGGAAGACCTCCGCAATCTACTGATCAACACACCCGAAGGCAAGAAAGTGCGTCTGCGCGACCTTGCCAAGGTCACCCGCACCTACTCTACTCCGGCAAGCAACGTGTTTTATGTCAACGGCCAGCCCGCGCTCACTTTTACCATCACGCTTGAAAACAGCGCGATCGTTCCCGATGTGGGTAAAGCGATCGATGCCCGCATAGCCGAAGTGATGGAACGTTTCCCTGCAGGAATGGAAGTTGAAAAAATATTCTTCCAACCCGACAAGGTGAGCGAGGCCATTTCATCGTTCATGATCAACCTGCTTGAATCGGTACTGATCGTGATTGTGCTTCTTATCTTCACAATGGGCTGGCGCAGCGGTGTGATAATCGGTCTGGGGCTGATTCTCACCGTCGCGCTCTCATTCCCGATACTCGAGCACCTCGGCACCACTCTGCAACGCATCTCACTGGGCGCATTCATCGTGGCAATGGGTATGCTTGTCGACAACTCCGTGGTGATCATGGACGGCATTCTGGTAGACCGCAAGCGTGGCCTGCCCGCTTCGCAGTACCTGTTCCGCATCGGTAAGAACACGGCCTTCCCGCTGCTTGGTGCTACAATCATCGCCGCCTGCACATTTCTTCCCATCTACCTCTCCCCCGGTTCGACGGGAGAGTTTGCCGGCGACCTTTTCCTTGTGATCTGCGTCAGCCTGCTCGTGAGCTGGGTTCTCGCCCTCATTCAGGTTCCAGTATGCTCCGCCGCATGGCTCCCCAAAGAGGACAAGGAGAAGAAAAACGACACCGCAGAGAAGCGTCCCGGCATCATCTACCGTGTAATCGAGCGCATCATCGTGTTCCTCATCGGGCACAAGACCATTTCGGCCATTATTGCCGTTCTTGTTTTGGGTGTGGCCGGCTACTCGATGAAGTTTGTGCGCAACATCTTCTTTCCCGATTTCGACTACAAGCAGTTTGTTCTGGAATGCTATTTCCCGGCACAGTCCGACCCCGATGCAGTGTCGGCGCGTATGCTCGAACTCAGCGACAGCGCACTCGCCTTCCCCGATGTGGAGCGCGTGGCACTGTCGACCGGAGGAGCTCCGGCACGCTACTGCTTCGTGCGCCCTATGCCGTCAGGCGGCAACAATTACGCCGAACTGATCGTGGACACCCGCGATTTCAAGACCATGCAGAAGCTTTCGGTAGACCTGCTCGCTTATCTGCGTTCGATCGCTCCCGAGGCTTACATCAGATCGCGCAAATACAACTTCTCCATCTCCTCTACCCACACGATCGAGGCTGAGTTTTCAGGCCCTGATCCTGCCGTGTTGCGCCGCCTGAGCGCACAGGCCGAGGAAATAATGCGCAACTGTCCGCTCATCGACCCCTACTCGGTGCAGAACAACTGGAACGCACCATCGCATCAGCTCACATTCAACTACTCTCAGGAGGGTGCGCAGCGTGCGGGCATATCGCGGTCAGACGTCGCAAACGCACTTCAGGCCGCCACCGATGGCATGGCCGTGGGAGTAATCAACGATCAGGACAAGATGGTTCCCGTCTATGTCACCATGCGCCAGTCCGACGGATCACGCATCGACGACCTGACAACCATTCCGGTATGGAGCACACTGAACATACATGTCGATCCTGCGGCTGTGAGCGGACTGTTGACCGGGGCTACTTCCCAGCAGGAGATATCCGACAACCTGTTCCGTACCACGCTTATGAGCACCGTCATCGACAGTACGGGCATCGTGTGGAACGAGAGCCTGATATCGCGCTTCAACGGGCGTCGCGCTATTCAGGCCGAGGCTGATCCCGATCCGTTCAATCCCGACGCCTCCCCGGCAGCGGTTATGGAACTTATCCGCCCCGCGATCGACTCAATCCCTCTTCCCCCCGGCTATCACATGCGCTGGGTGGGCGAGCTCGAGATTTCCGGCGAGGCAAATCAGGCAATTCTCGGGTTCATGCCCCTGATCATGATTATCGTATTCGCCGTGCTGCTTCTGCTGTTCAATCGGTGGAAAAAGGTGTTCCTTATCCTCATCTGCTTCCCGTTTGTGCTCTGCGGAATCGTCCCGCTGCTTCTGCTCACCGACACCCCGTTCACTTTCATGGCCATACTCGGTTTCATGGGACTGATAGGCATGATGGTCAAGAACTCCATCGTGCTTGTCGATGAAGTCAACCGCCTCACAACAGAGGAGAATGTGCATGAATACGACGCCATAATCCGCGCTACCCTGTCGCGTGTGCGCCCTGTGATGCTCGCTTCGATCACCACAATCGTCGGACTGATACCCCTCATCAGCGACCCGATGTATGGCTCTCTTGCCGTCACAATCATAGGCGGACTCTTTGTCGGCACGATCGTCACTCTCATGCTTCTGCCGCTCTTCTACTCAATCCTTTTCCACGTCAAGCCCAAAAACGCATGAAATTCCGATATACAATTCTCTCTGCCATTGTCGCCTCATCTCTAACGGTTCACGCCGAGACTATCAGGATCAACCGCGACCAATGCCGTGAGATGGCAATAGAAGCAAGCGAAGACGTTGCAATCGCACGTAATTCGGTCGAACAGGCCCGTCTCGGGAAAAAAGCCGCCTTCACTGCCTATCTACCCAATTTCGCAGGCACAGCAACAGGAGTCTACCGCACACCCGATTCCGAGTTCTCGGGAATGGCTCTTTCGATGAAAGGACTTTACATGGCCGGCATCAACCTCACGCAACCCATCTATGCCGGCGGCAAGATCGTGGCAGCCAACCGTCTCGCCTCGATCGGGCAGAAAGCCGCCCTCGAGCAGCAGCGCATGACGCGCATGGATGTCATTGCCAATGCCGACAATGCCTACTGGAACTATATTGCCGTGCTTGCAAAGGTGGACATGATGCGCGCCTATCTCGCTCAGATCGACACCGTGTACTCGCAGACAAAAAAGGCGTTTGAAGTGGGCATGATCACAAAAAACGACCTGATGCGCATTGATGCGCGTCGCTCACAGGTTGTCTATCAGCTCAGTCAGGTCGAAAGCGGTGCCGACCTCTGCCGTCTGGCACTGTGCAACATCCTAGGCGTCAGTTCCGACTCTGCAATAGAGCCTCTTGACAAAGAAATCCCCGTGACACCGCCGGCCGATCTTTCGGCCGACATAGCCGATCGACCGGAACTCAGCCTGATGCAGGCCGACATAGCCGCCAAAGAGCAACAGGTAAAAATCACACGCGCCGATTTTCTGCCGACACTCGGGTTGCAGGCCGGATGGTCCACCTACGGCAATATAAAGACAAAAGGCTACGCGCAAGGCCCCGACGGATCAGTGCAGCCTTTCACCTCCAACTCCAAGGGGAGCGGGTGGCTTGTCATGGCCTCTCTGTCCGTCCCGATTTTCCATTGGGGCGAAGGGGTGCATAAAGTAAGAAAAGCCAGACTTGATGTGACGAACGCCACACTCACACTTGAGAAGAACCGGCGTCTAATGAGCATAGAGGCTCAACAGACCGTGAGCAACGTCATGACAGGATATTCGCTCATCGAGTCGGCCGACATTGCCATGCAACAGGCTCAGCTCAGTCTTGACGACATGAAAGTCAGATATAAAGCAGGCCTTGCCTCGCTCACCGATATGCTCGACGCTCAGGCACAGTGGCAGACATCGTGGTCCAACATGATCGAGGCACGCACACAGTATCAGATTTATATCACCGATTATCTACGCGCCACAGGGCACCTGAAATAACATCACCTGACACATCATGTGGGTAATACTTGCGATAGCCAGTGCCATGCTGCTCGGCTGCTACGATATCTTCAAGAAAATATCGGTAGCCGCCAACAATGTACTGGCCGTGCTGTTCTGGAACACGTTTTTCTGCGCGCTCCTGCTCAGCCCGTTTATAGTTCTCGATTTCATCCACGGCAACCCGGTGTTCGGCGGAGACCCGTCGGCACATCTGTGGATTCTCCTGAAGTCAGCGATCGTGCTTGCTTCATGGACACTCGGTTACTTCAGCATAAAGCATCTGCCCCTCACGATCTCAGGCCCCATATCAGCTACGCGCCCTGTAATAGTGCTTGTAGGTGCTCTCCTCATTTTCTCCGAGAACCTTAATCTCCTCCAAAGTTGCGGTGTGGCACTCGGTTTCTTCTCGCTATTCTTCATCAGCCGGCTCGGAAAGAAGGAGTCAGGAAACCCACGCGCATCCCTATGGCTGTGGATGGCAGTGGGTGCAACCGTGTTCGGAGCAATCAGCGCGCTTTACGACAAATATCTTCTGCGCATCTACGAGCCTTTGCAGGTTCAGGCATGGTACTCTTTTTACCAATGTATCATCATGGGCGCGGCGATAGCCGTAATTCGCCGTTTTTACGCCCCTGCGCGCAATGTTCCGTTCCGATGGAAGTGGACTATTCCCTGCATCGCTCTCTTTCTCTCTGCGGCCGATATGGCGTATTTTTACGCATTGTCCGATGACTCGTCGATGATCTCTGTCGTTTCGATGATCAGGCGCGGCAGTGTGCTTGTTTCATTCACCTTCGGCATACTCGCGCTGCACGAGAAGCACGTCAGGGCAAAACTCATCGACCTTGCCGTTCTGCTCGTCGGCCTCATCCTGCTCGTGCTCGGCTCACGCTGAGGTGGCGACGCCCCTCTTTTTCTTGAAAAACAGTAGCCAAGCCATCGTCATCAGCAGCGCATATATCCCGAATATGAGCCACGGCCATTGCCACTCCCCCATGAACAGTCGCATCACGCCCGAGCCTCCGCCTACCTCGACCATCTCCCAGTGACACCAGTGATTTATGATGCTTCCGGCTACAAGCGTTCCGGCTGTCGCACCCACTCCATTGCTCATGAGCATCATCACGCCTTGGCCGAATCCCACCGTCCCCTTCTCCGACACCTGTTCCATATAGAGATGTCCGGCAATAGTAATGAAATTAAACCCTATGCCGTAGACAAGCATTGACGCGACAAGCATCCATAGGCCTTCCGACGGATTACCACCGCTGAAAAAGAGAAACCGCAATCCCCATGCAAGTCCGCCGACAGCAAACACAGTCCTGATTCCATACTTCTTCAATGCTCCTCCCACAAGAAGCAGACACAAAGCCTCTGATATCTGCGACAGAGAGAACAGCATCGTGGCATTGCCCGACGCGTGTGAACCCACATACTCGCTGATACCGGTGAAATGAGAGATAAACGGTGTGGCGAATCCATTGGAAATCTGCATACATACACCGCTCAGGGCAGCAAAAACGAGAAATATCCTGACCGTACTGTTCCCAAAGAACTTACGCCACAACGATCCTTGCAGCAGGATGAATCTTCCCTGATTCTTCTCACCGGCTGCCAAAGACGCGTGAGGAAGCGACAGCGCATAAAGAGCCGTCATCACTCCCATTATTCCGGCACACAGCAACTGCATGGATGTGAACTGAAACCTGAATTGTCCGGCCGGATGCAAATCGGAAAACGCAAACCCGAATACTCCGTCATGCCAGTAAGCGCAGTTCACAAACCACATCGCCGCCACAAATCCTACCGTTCCCCACACCCTTATAGACGGGAATGCGTCGACCGGACGTTGCCCGCGGCTTTTCAGAATCCCGAAAGAGACCGTATTGGCCAGTGCCATTGTAGGCATATAGAAGGCAAGAAACAGCAGATAGAGAGGGAAAAACACCCTGAATTCAAGCACCGGATGCCGCTGCACATAGATCCACGCCCCGGTCATCGCAGCAGCCGCCACACCATGGCATATCGCGAGCAGAGTCACAGGCTTCACGCATCGGTCGGCAAGATGCCCCATAAGAGCCGGGGTGATTATAGATACTATACCGACCGTAGCATAAAACCACGCTATGTCGCGGCCAAGCCCACCTGCACCGAGAAGCTGACCGAAACAGGTGAGATAGCAGCCCCAAACTCCAAACTGCAAGAAATAAAGTATTGAAAGTCTTGCTCTCACTGCCGATTAAAGAAACTGCTCAGAATTTAAATTCCACTCCACCCATAATCGTTGTCCCAGGCATCGGACAGCCGTAGATCACCTCATACTTCTTGTTGGTGATATTGTCGATCTTCACCGAAACTGTCACCGGCACCTTGGCACCCAGCGTATATGCACCCCTGAAGTTCAGCAGTGTGTAATTCTCACTACGATTCTCGGGAGCCCCGTTTTTCATTCCCCACACGCTTGTTTCATCGAGTGTGAAACTGAATTTGCCGGGGGCATATATGAGTTCGGTGCTCAACTTGTTCTTAGGCGCGTAAAGTATCACCGACTTTGTGTGCAGATAGGCATAATTGGCATTGACCGACCACTCGCGGCTAAGTCTCCAAGCCCCTTCAAGCTCAAATCCTTTATTGATGAAACCACCTGTGTTTTCGTTATGCGGACGGCCGTCGACCCTGACAGTCTGAATCATGTTCTTTCCGTCGATAAAATAGAGCGCACCGCCAATCATCACATCGCCTCCGGCAAAAAACTGTCTGTAGCTGATCTCATAGTTAAGCATGTATTCAGGCTTCAAGTCGGGATTGGCCGGCGGATAGAGATAAAGCTCGCGTATGTTGGGCGAACGGAATCCTTTGCTGAAAGATCCCTTTATCTGCGAGTTGCGTCCGGGATGAAGTACAAATCCGGCCTGCGGAACCCATACGTTGCCATAGACCGAACCATGCTGGAGTCTGACTCCGGCGTTAAGATTCAGCACGTTGCTGAACAACCCTTGCTGCATCATTACATAACCAGCAACTTCATTCACATGATGTTGCGACTCGCTTGAACGGATCGACGGATCCACCTTGTCGGTATTCCACACATGCCCACCCCAATGCTGAAAATCAAATCCTGCCGACAGGTCATTGTCGCGCCACGGGTAAAATGTCTCATATAACGTCACACCCGCGTTATAGTCGGTCGAATGAAAAAGATAATCGGTGGGAGCCTCATCGGGAGCGTTACCGTCATCGACCTTATGAGTTCCCCAGTTCACATAAGCCTGCATTCCGCCCACAGCCTTCTCATAGGAATTTCTAAGATAGACCGAACCTGTACCGCGGAAAATCTTTGTCCACATATTCTCAAGCGGACTTTGCAGCGTCCCTGGATTGTTGGCAAGACTCTGCGTCATGTCAAGCATTCCGCCGGTCGCCCAGTTGGCCGTGGGTTCATAACGCAACTGCATAAACTCATTGGCAAGCCAGAAATCACTTCCGGCGCGGTTGCCGTCGCTTCGGTCAAGCTGTGCCGATAAGGTAGCCGATACTTTGTTTTTGCGTATGCCCGACGACAGAGCGAATTTCTGGGTATTGTAAGAGCCGAACATAGCCCGCGCACGCCCGGTGACACCATCTTCTTTCTGGTGACGTGTAATAAGGTTCACCGAGCCGCCCATGGCATTTGATCCATAGAGAAGCGACGATGGACCACTGACAACCTCAACCTTCTCCACTCCGTTGGCAACATAAGTGTCGGGAAGCGAATGGCCGAAAACTCCTGCCCACTGCGGCTGTCCGTCGATCATGAAAAGCACCTTGTTGCCTTGCCCGACACCACGGATATTCACCACTCCCGCACTGCCACCCGAGACACCATAACCGGCAAAACCGCGCTCAGTCACAAACATTCCCGGCACTTTAGACACCAGTACAGGCAGCAGCGAGCTTTCTCCGGAATTCTCAATTTCATCTGCTGTGACCTGTTTAACATGCATCGGAAGCAACTCGGGGGCAGCCTTCACCGGCGCGCTCACCATCACCTCCCTCAGTTTCATAGTATCTTTCAGTATGTCTC
>CAMWSY010000065.1 GCA_947176995.1 uncultured Porphyromonadaceae bacterium
TACTACTTCGTCTATTGTAACTCTTTTCAATCTTCTCTTTTGGGACTCTCAGGAGAACCGCTTGGCGGTGTTGCTCTCCCGAAAAGCGATGCAAAGGTAGAAACATGTTTTATAACATGCAAATCCTTTAACAGATTTTAACGTCGGTGCGCCCCGATTACGGCCCACATACCCCCTATCTTTGCTACCGAAAAACACACAAATTTAATGCCTTACTACGTAATATGCAAAACATTTTATTGCGGCGGAAGAATCTCGATCCAGTAACCGTCGGGGTCTTCAATAAAGTAGATACCCATTTCGGGGTTCTCAAAACAAACCACCCCCATCTCCTTGTGGTAGCTCAGCATTTTCTGATAATCCTGCCCGGGAGCAAGCCGGAGCGCAATGTGAAACTCCCCTTCTCCGAGATCATAAGGTGCCGTGCGGTCACGAAGCCACGTCAACTCGAGCCGGAATGATGTCACTGAATCACCGAGATACACAATAATGAATTTGCCATGTGAAGGCTCGATGCGCGAGACCTCGGTGAGACCGAGAGCCTTAGCATAGAACTCCATACTGCGGCCAAGGTCGGCCACATTGAAGTTGAAATGATCAAAATGCAATTTATAGTCCATGCTCAAAATTAACACTGAATATTATATCGGAAAGAGGACGCTTGGGAACGCACTGACGATCCTCGCCGTCGCGGTAATAAAAGATGTCGGCTCTGTCGCGCTGGGGAACGAGGAGCGAAGTCTCTGCCGGGAATCCAAGCGCAAGGACGTAAAGGGGCACAATATTGTCGGGCATAGCGAACACCTCTCTAATTGTCTGTGCATTGAAGGATTTGATGATACATCCTCCCAGCCCCAGCGCAGCAGCCCCGAGAGTGATCGCCTGAAGCTGAATGCCGTCGTCGCAAAGCGGGTTCTTGGTTATGTCGGTATCGAGAGCCTGAACAATATAAGCAGCCGGACGCTCGCTCTCAGAAGGCCCATCCCAGTCCTTATAATACCCTGCCCACTTCAACGCCGGGAACACGGCATCGAGCAGATGCGGCTCGTTGGCCAAAGCATAGACCAACGGCTGCCTGTTGGCTCCCGAGGCGCAAAGTCTCGTCAGCTCCACAAGATCAAGAAGTGTCGCTGTCGCAACCGGCTGCTGACGGAAGCGGCGTATCGAGCGGTCGCGCCCCAGTAGCGTTTTCAAAGTCTCAAACTCATTCATACCCATAAAAAACTATTACCATGACTCACGCGAGCCCTTACGTTCACAAATATAACAATAATCGCCGAAAAAGCGAAGTCCCGGTAGCCTCTTCGGCCTCCGGGACTCCAAATTCAATCATCCAATCAAAATCTAAATAGCTAAAAGTATCTCAAAATCACTTGTTCATTATCTGTTTTATGTCTTTATAACATTCCATCACTCTTTTTGGTTCTCGGCAATGCTGCATTTCTTGCAAAAAATCGTATTTTTGGGGCGGATAATATAAATATATAAAGCCTCTTTTTAGAAATGACAGAAATAACCGATCTGTTCGTCAAGATCATAACCGACATCGACAGCATCGATATGGCCGAGGCCGAATTCAAGAAAATGATTGCCGATGACGATGAACTCAAAAATCAATATGTGGAATGGTGCAACGAAAACGGCAGCAGCTTCCGCAACGGATTTCTTGATTTCTGTGAAGAATACATCGAGAATCAGAACTCGGTGTGGGACACTCTTGCCGATCATGACGAAGATGCCTGACCCCCGGCGGATAATGCCCGCCGAATGGAGCAATGACGTTGCATCGGTGCTCATTGCCTATCCACATGAAAACACTGATTGGGCTTATATGCTCGACGATGCGCGCAAATGCTTCAACGAGATAATCAGGAGCATTGCAGAAGATGCAGGACTCACCGCAGTGGTTGTGACTCCCGACGCGGCAGCGACGCGTGCATTGCTCCCCTCTCTGCCCGCCGACAGACTATGCCTTATCGAACTTCCCACCGACGACACATGGGCACGTGATTTCGGCCCTATAACCGTGAAGGAGGGGGAGAATAAAAAGCTCGTCGATTTCCAGTTCAACGGCTGGGGACTGAAATTCGCCTCATCCAACGATAATTTGGTGAATATGCGCGCGTACGCCTGCGGCGCATTCACAATGCCGCTCGAAAACCGGCGCAGTTTTGTGCTTGAAGGTGGCTCGGTAGAATCGGATGGACGAGGAACGATAATGACCACATCGGAGTGCCTGCTGTCGCCCAACCGCAACGGCGGAGATACACGCGAGGAGATAGAGACCGCGCTGAAAGACACGCTTGGAGCCGACAGGGTGCTATGGCTTGACCACGGTTACCTTGAAGGGGACGACACGGACAGCCACATCGACACGCTCGCAAGGTTTGCCAACGACCACACGATACTATATGTGAAATCGTATATCGCCGACGACCCCCACAACGACGCACTCGAGAAGATGGAGGAGCAGCTTCAGACGTTCACTACCGCCGACGGACAACCTTACAATCTCATTGGTCTACCACTCCCCGACCCCATCTATGACGAAAACGGCGAGCGGCTTCCCGCCACTTATGCCAACTTCCTCATCACCCCGACGGCTATACTCATGCCTGTCTATGGTCAGCCCATGAACGATGAGCTTGCCACGCAGATGATGAAAATTGCATTCCCCGACCATAAGATCGTAGGAATCGACTGCAACGCACTTATCAGGCAGCATGGATCACTGCACTGCGTGACCATGCAGATGCACGCCGGCGCTACCGCTGCGATATGATAAACGGCATCCCGTCAGAAGGATGTTGTTTTGAAAAGTCATGTCAATAAAATGAATAACGAAAATAATATCACGGTAAAGGGGGCTCACGTCAACAACCTCAAGGGGGTGAACGTAGAGATTCCCCGCAACCGCCTTATTGTCATAACCGGACTATCGGGTTCCGGTAAATCTTCTCTGGCCTTCGACACTCTTTATGCCGAAGGTCAGCGCCGATATGTGGAAAGCCTGTCGGCCTACGCGCGTCAGTTTCTCAAACGCATGTCGAAACCCGAAGTCGACATGATAAAAGGTCTGCCGCCGGCAATTGCCATCGAGCAGAAAGTGAACACGCGCAATCCCCGCTCCACAGTGGGCACTTCGACTGAAATATATGACTACCTGCGTCTGCTGTTCGGCCGTGTAGGTCACACCATTTCGCCGGTAAGCGGAAATGAGGTGAAGAAACACACCGTGGAGGATGTGCTGGGAGCCGCGGCCCAGTTCCCCGACGGCACGCGCATCGCTGTCACTGTCAACATCAAGATTCCCGAGGGACGCACGCTACAGAAGCATCTCGAAGTGCTCATGAAACAGGGCTACAGCCGTGTGATCAGCCCAGACGGACAGTTTATCGCCATCGAGGACATTATAAAAGATGCCGATTTATCAGAAAAGAACATACCGGCTCTTGTGATCGACCGCCTTGCCGTGGCACACGAAGGAGACGAACTGAGCCGCCTTGCCGAAAGTGCTGAAACCGCTTTCTACGAGGGCAACGGCCAATGCACCCTGCTTGTGTGGAACTCGGCCGACCGCCATGCCGCACCTGCACAATTGAGCTTCTCCAACCGCTTTGAGGCCGACGGCATAAAATTTGAGGAACCGTCGGACCAGATGTTCAATTTCAACAACCCCTACGGTGCGTGTCCTGAGTGCGAGGGCTTCGGTATGACCATCGGAATAGACGAGCGTCTTGTGGTTCCCAACATGGATCTGTCGATCTATGATGAAGCTATCGCTTGCTGGAAGGGTGAGAAAATGAGTGAGTGGAAACGCAATTTCATCCATATAGCAGGTCGTATCGGTTTCCCGGTACACAAGCCTTATTCGGAACTTACCGATGAGCAGAAACATATCCTATGGCATGGAAACGGTGAATTTCTTGGAAGCATCGACGACTTTTTCAAGATGGTCGATGAAAACCAGTATAAAATTCAGTACCGCGTACTGAAAGCCCGCTACAGGGGAAAGACAATCTGTCCGGTGTGCCATGGCACACGCCTGAAGAAAACGGCGCAATATGTGAAAGTCGCCGGCAAAAGCATCACCGATCTCGTGAGAATGCCTATATGGGATCTTCAGAAATGGATATCGGACCTGAAACTTGAAGGAAATGACGCATTGATCGGCCGCCGGCTTGTGACCGAGCTGAAAAACCGCATCGGCTTCCTTGTCGATGTGGGAGTGGGCTATCTCACTCTCGACCGCCTCTCGTCATCGCTCTCGGGTGGAGAAAGTCAGCGCATAAACCTCGCCACATCGCTCGGCAGCGCGCTTGTGGGATCAATGTATATCCTCGACGAGCCGAGCATAGGCTTGCACTCACGTGACACGGAGCGCCTGATCGGCGTCCTGCGCAAGCTCCAGTCAATCGGCAACACCGTGATTGTGGTGGAGCACGACGAGGAGATAATGCGTGCCGCCGATTACATCATAGACGTCGGGCCGGATGCAGGAAGCAACGGCGGCCAGATTGTGTTTCAAGGCACTCCCGGCGAGCTTGAAAACGCCAATGGAAGCCATACAGCGGATTTCCTCACTGGAAAAGACAAGATAGACATACCGAAATCGCGCAGAAAATGGCGCGACAGAATAGTGATAAACGGTGCGTCGCAAAACAATCTGAAAAACGTGGATGTGGAGTTTCCACTCGGTGTGCTCACAGTAGTGACAGGCGTGAGCGGGTCGGGCAAATCCACACTCGTGCGCGACATACTCTATCGGGCTATGCTCAGGCAGCTCGGCGAACCGGGCGACGCTCCGGGTACATTCAAGGCACTCAAGGGGGATTTATCGCGTGTAAGCCGCATAGAATTTGTCGACCAGAACCCCATCGGAAAATCCACACGAAGCAACCCGGCAACCTACCTCAAAGCGTTCGACGAGATACGCAATCTCATGGCTTCACAGCAGTTATCCAAACAGATGGGCTATACACCGGCCTATTTCTCTTTCAATGCCGAGGGGGGAAGATGCGAGGAGTGCAAAGGTGAGGGTGTAATCTCAATCGAGATGCAATTCATGGCCGACCTTGTGCTTACGTGCGAGGCCTGTCATGGCAAGCGGTACAAGCATGATATTCTCGAGGTGACATACCGGGGGAAAAACATCTCAGACATCCTTGACCTCACTGTGGATGATGCGATTAAGTTCTTCTCGGAAAGCGACGGATCGACTGAAAGAAAGATTGTAAAGCGCCTGAAACCGCTTCAGGATGTGGGACTGGGATATATCACACTCGGGCAGTCAAGCTCCACACTCTCGGGGGGCGAAAACCAGCGCGTGAAACTCGCTTATTATCTTTCGCTCGAGCGTCAGGAGCCCACTATGTTCATCTTCGACGAACCCACGACAGGGCTGCATTTCCACGATATAAAACGTCTGCTCGACTCATTCCAGCGTCTTCTCGCTCTCGGACATACGGTCATTATCATCGAACATAATCTCGACGTGATAAAGACTGCCGATCATGTAATCGATATCGGCCCGGAAGGGGGTGATGCGGGTGGAAACATTGTCTGCACGGGCACTCCGGAAGATATAGCCGCTTGTGACGCCAGTCAGACCGGGCGTTACCTGAAAGATAAACTTGCACGCTAAATTACGGCGGCGATCACTCGCGGGTACTGACAATAAGTATCCGCGAGTTGTCGGCAAGCGTAACACCCGTAATCATTGTCCGGTCGGTCTTTTCCCGCAGACATAATTTATCGGCAAGCTGCCGCGCAGTCATACCGAAATTCCTGACACGTGCCGAGGCATCGGACTTCTGTTTCTTCAGCTTTTTCAGTTCCGATGATTTCCACGGAATCACATCGATAATTTTCTCACCATGTCCGGGAAATGAAGAAGACTCAGCTGAGGCCGAGACATACGAGACATAAAGGTGGGTATTCGGGGCAAGCGGACTGATATTGCAGGCAGATGATATAAGATTGAAACAGCCACCTTTCATTGCAACCGCACCCGGAATCCAAAGCGTATCTCCCGCCGCGGGAACAGCTGCAGGCAACGGCACGGCGGCAGCCTCCTCAGCAAGAGTGTAACGCATGGCGCAACTGTCGGGCGTCGGCCAAAGGAATACCGGGACGTTTCCCCGCTCCTGCACCGGTACAGCAGGATCATAAACCGTGACAAGCTCTTTACATTCACGCCCGTCACCGATTATGTGAATCTCCGACACTTCGGGCAATTCAGTCAGCGTCTGCGATATGTCAAGCATCGGGGAGAACTTGCACATAACCACCGCCCCGGTCAGCCGAAGCAACGGCCATATCTCAACAACATCAGGCACACAGTCACTTATACCGTAGACACGTCGCCCGAGGCTGTCACGCCGCGCAGGGTCAATAAAAATGGCTTTGAATCGGTCTCTGCCAGCCGATTCAAGAAAGGCCACACTGTCACCCCCGACAATCGTGACATTAGGATTATCCCTGAAATTCTCACGCGCCATCGCTGCGTGAAGCGGGTTAAGCTCACAGGCCGTCACCTCAAATACACGCGAGAGGGCACGAGTGTCAGTACCAAGGCCGCAAGTCATGTCGAGCACCGGTGAACCGGGTGCTATGTGACGTTGGAGTATGGAAGCATGAAGAAGTGCTATATCAGCCGAAGTGGATTGCTGCAATGCAATTTCCGAGGCAATCACTCCGGGAACAAAAGACTCCCCCGACGAAGTCTGAAACTTCTTGGATGCCCGTTTGAGAGCCGCGATATGAGTGATAGCATAAGGGATCCACGGACGTGGATCACCATGACATGAAAGGCGCAGCCTGTCAGGATCGTCGCCCGCATGATCGGCCACCCACCGGCGGTAATCCTCTCCGAAATCAGGAGTCTGCATCAACGTGTGGCATGATGACGCACAAGACCGTCCATTGAGCTTGCCGAAATCTTGCTGATCTTGATACCGAAGTTCTCCCCCACTTCCCTGAGAATCTTCTCGAAGGTCACAGCCACCGAGCCGACAAAGCCGGTATTGACATCCTTATAACCGGGATAAAGCAACACGTTGCGCCTGAAGAATTTTGAAAACTCATCATGCACCAGTTGATTGACATAAGGATGATCAATGCGGTCAGACAGGAAGCGGGCATAGGAGGCAAGGGTGCGGTTGACATGCGGAAACGTGTAGACGGCATCAACCATCGAATCCTTGTTAAGCTGATATTTCTCAAAGAATTCATCCACGAGTTCCTTGGGAGCTATCCCCTTCAGGCAGTCACTCGCAAACTGGCGGCCAAGAGCCGATCCGCTTCCCTCGTCACCGAGAATAAATCCTCCCGACTTTACATTGGCAACAATCTTTTCTCCGTCATAGAGACAGGAATTTGAACCAGATCCGAGGATGCACGCCATGCCCGACTCCGTGCCGAACAATCCACGCGCGGTGCCGAGAAGGTCGCTATAGATCGTTACCGGTGTGCGGAACTGCGCCGTGAGCGACAACTCCACGATTTTGTTTCGCTCAGGCGTGGCACATCCTGCGCCATAGAAATGAATCTGCTCCCATCGGCGCTTGAAAAATGCATCAGGGAGTCCGAGTCTTACTATATGGCTTATTTCGCGCCGTGTAAGGTAAAAGGGGTTAAGCCCTTGAGTGAGAGAATGCGCAACAATGACATCACCGTCAAGAAGCGTCCATTCTGTGCGTGTGGAACTGCTGTCCGCGATAATAATCATAGGGATCGGTTCAGTTTTTGATTGGTGTCAGTATATCGTTGTCTCAGTATATGCTATCGTAGTCGCCGAAGGCAGCGCTGTCAGGGTCGAGGTTGTCTATTGATTCGTCGGGATACATATCTTCGTCGATATCAAGCTCTGCATCAGCAGCAAGCGAGGCTATCGCGTCACTCTGGAAGTCAAGATCATTTATATCTATCTCCTGCAGCGGTGCCGCACCCCGGCTGAAAGTGCACACGGCATCGATCATGTTTTTCCCGGGATCAATCTCGGTCAGCTCCATGAACAGCGACCGGTCGGTGAAATAGTCGAAAGTGAAAAGAAGTCTCTGTCCTTTTATTTCCATGAGGTCAGCGAGCGCAGTGTCACGCATCAGATAGAGATCCTTTGTCGTTTCGTCGCCCATATCCTCGAGAGTCACTTCCTTCTGTTTCTCCCATCCGGCATTGCAGAGGAAGAAACTTGACATCTGCGACGCACTCCATCCGCACGCCTTGCAGATCGCATCACGCAGCTCCAGAAATGAAGCTTCGGCGTCAATCTTTATCTCGCGCTTAAAGTCGTCTACTTCGTCAGAAACTATACGGAAAGTATATATCATATCAGCGTAATGATTCGGTTTTACAAAACAATTATGCGAATATAATAAATTTTATTAAGATGTTATTGACACTTATAACAAATTAACATTCTGTTGTCATAATGCAACATAAGCTGTATGACAGTGATAATTTACCCCGTATTACAGTTTTCCGCTATTTACGGCCTCCGCCGAATATCTCCCTGATGCCTTCGAGATCAAAAGACAGTGAAAGGCGCAGTGTCTGGTCAAGAGGCGAAGTCTGAGCGGCAGCAATCATGTAAGCTGCATCAATGTTGAAGGCGCTTATCCTGAAGCCCGCACCAAAGCCGAAATAACGGCGGTTACCTTTATATTGGTTCTCATGATAATAGCCCGTGCGCAGAAAAAATTGACGGTTATAACTATACTCTGCTCCAATCGAATAGTAGATCTCACGCATCTCCTCCTTGAATCCTCCCGGAGCGTCGCTGAACGACTTGAATATGCCTGAAATCGGCGACATATTTTCCCAATGTTCCACCGCTTCAAGATATTGCGTCTGCCCTGCCTCGGTGTTCATATCAAAATCCGATTCCCGCGGACGTGTAGGCACAAGCAGTTTATTCAGGTCGACCGACAGCGCGAGGTTGTGGTA
>CAMWSY010000066.1 GCA_947176995.1 uncultured Porphyromonadaceae bacterium
GTGGGTGCTCTCACTCCCGACGAATCTCTGCCAAAGGAATTGAAGAAAAAAACGCGCAAGAAGTCACGCTCTGATGCAAAACCGACACCCGCCGCTCCGACTAAGAAAATCGAAGTGGGCGACATGGTGAAAATGGAAGGACAGTCCATGCCGGGGCGTGTGACGGAGATTTCGGGCAATAAGGCCACCGTGACATTCGGCATACTGAAAACTACAATAGCACTCGACCGTCTGCGTCACACTCAGGCTAAGGAAAAGAGTGCAACAGAGAAAGCTGCCTCGTTTGTGTCGCGCGACACAGCCGATGCAATGCGTGAGAAACGGCTTCAGTTCAAGCAGGAAATCGACATAAGGGGTATGCGCGTCGACGAGGGGCTGCAAGCCGTGACATATTTCATTGATGACGCGATACAGTTTGGAGCGCAACGGGTGAGAATACTCCACGGAACCGGCACCGGCGCACTCAGGCAGGCGATAAGGCAATATCTCGGCAGTGTTCCGGGCGTAGCGCGAGCCTACGACGAGGATGTGCGGTTCGGCGGCGCGGGTATCACCGTCGTGGAACTGAACTGATCACTCCAGCATGAGCGACATAAAGGGGCGGACGGCGGGGAGGCCGAACACATCACCGACCTGCGGGGTACTGAACAAAATCGAGGCGAGTGTCTGCACCGTCACATCGAGATCGGGGCGACCATCGTAATGCGATACCGCCGAAACGCTCCCGGATTTCACAATAAACGTTTTATTATTGTCGGGGATAATCGAGTCTCTCACCTTTACTGCTATTTTCAGCGACGGGTCACGTCGGGCAAGCACTCCGAGCATAGAGCCGACATTGACGATGCGGGTCATGGCACGCGTTTCGATCGGGCGCGCGCCGGGTGTGACAGGGCGTATCACCGTAAACGGATAGTCAGGATAGACCGTCCTGAAGCTGTCAAGGAGTCCTTCGGCAGCGTCTTCATCTACAGCAAACATATCTCTGACCACCACACGCGGCTCACTGTCGTCGACCACCGCAATGCCGAGAGACACTATCTCGTCGCTTCCCTCACGGGCGAGAGCTATCACCTCTCCCCCGTCAATTCTGTTATCCGCCAAAATATTGGTGAAATCACGGAATGAATGAAGCACCGTGCCATCGCGCTCCGACTCACTGCGCCGGAAAAAGTCATAGAGTCCCGCGGTATCTGCATCGGTGATGCGGGTGTATTTTTCCTTAGGAGAAAAGCTGTGCAGTGATGTGTAGCGGTTCTCCTTGATGTAGAAAACCGTGGAGAAACCGAGCCGGTCATAGAAAAAGAAAAGACGCCGTGAGGCCGGAATGAGCGAAACGAGCATATCGCCTCGGTGACGTGCCTGACGCAACGCAATCCTCAGTAACTCCGACATGTGGCCGCGTCCACGCTCCTGACGCCTTGTGGCCGCACCCGATATATAGCCCATCGGTATCTCCCCGCCATGCCACGCCATCGTGTATTTCTGAAGAAGAAGCGAACTTACCGGCTTATTATTATACTCCAGCACGAGAGCGTCATCGTCATCATACACCTCTGAGAAAAACATATCCATCCACTGCGGGGTGTCGCGGAAACCCTCCTGCCAGATCTGACGGACTATGGTCTTTTTTTCATTCATTGCCTATGCGTCGTTTATTATCCCTTTCATGAGATTTAACGCGCGCGGCCATGAAAAAGTTAGATGAACGGATGATTCAAAAGCTGACGCCGGCGGTTCATGCGCTGAACGGTTGCAGCCTTATCGGGGATAACGCCGGCCGTCTCACCCGCCGAAAGATCTATGACCGTAACTCCGGCAGGCACAGTAAGCCCTGTATAATCAACCGATCCGGCAACTACTGCACACCCTATGCCCCAACGCTTCGCCTCCTCCATGACCGTCCCCGTTACCTTGCCGGCAAGCGACTGGCAATCAAAACGCCCCTCACCGGTCACAAACATAGTCACGTTTTCCATATCATTGCACGAATCCAGATACATATCAAGCACATAGCGCGCCCCACTCATGCCGTGCCCACCGAGGAGCGTCAGGGCGTACCCAATTCCTGACCCGCTTCCAGCAAAAGGCCAGTCGTTTCTCCCCCCTGTGGCGTGAAGCAACCGTACCAACTTTTCAGCCATAACCGGCTCATCGGCACAGCTAAAACCTTTCTGACGCATAAATGTGAGTGCGCTCATCCCCTCCGGCTCAACCGGCAGAAGCGGAACATCCACATCGGCCAGAAATTCAAGGCTTTTACCCAGTGGAATCTCAGGGAGAGCCATCAGCAATCCTTCGCCTCCATCGCAACAGGCCGTCCCGCCTATCCCCACAACAACTTTACTATGCCCCGACTCAAAGAGAAACGCTATCGCTTCGCCAAGCGCGCGGGATGAGGCTGCCCACGGATCATAAACCACGCCTTTATCGCGCAGATACTGAATTCCTACGGTCGAAGCACTGTCGATATAAGCGGTTTCTCCATCAGTGAAATACTCCACTTCGCGTGGGGCAAGCAAAGCATCCTTTCCTGCAAAGGAGCGACGTTCAAGACCGAGATGCCGCGCTATTGTAACCGCCGTGCCCTCTCCCCCGTCGGCCATCGGCCAAAGGCGCGCATCGACCGAGGGAAACATCTGTGCGGCTATCGCTGAGGCTGCCTCATCGGCAGTGAGCGTCCCCTTGAACTTATCGGGCGCAATAATAATCATTTTACCCTTTCAGGATGACTTGCAATAAAATCTTTCCACGATTTAGAGCCGCCCGACGGTATCGGACGCGAGCTTTCATAGAAATGACATAGCCCGACCGCAAGGGCATCGGTAGAATCAAGTTCCGGCAAAAGCGCGCTACGGTCGATCGAGAGTATTCTCACGAGCATCTCGCGCACTTGCTCCTTGCTTGCACCACCGTTACCGGTTATCGCCATCTTCACCTTGCGTGGTTCGTACTCGAATATGGGAACATCACGCGAAAGTGCGGCCGCCATTGCCACCCCCTGAGCACGCCCAAGTTTCAGCATCGACTGCACATTCTTGCCATAGAACGGTGCCTCGATCGCAAACTCATCGGGCAGGTACTGCTCCACAAGCCCCTGCACGCGCTCATAGATGCGGTGCAGCTTCATGTAATGCGACTCGATGCGTCCGAGCGTCAGCACTCCCATAGCCAGCATGTGAGGTGTTTTTCCCTTAATGCCTATCACACCGTAGCCCATGACGTTGGTGCCCGGATCGATTCCGAGCACTACCCTGTCCCAGTTATCAGCATCAGCCATTCAGTCAGCGATAATTTCGATCATTGAATTGAAGTGCAGCAACTGAGCTATGCACAAGTCCTTTGCCATGCTCCGGCGCATGGCGACGCCCGTTGTAGCATCCCATGTCTCGGCCTCGGCTTCGCTGATAAACCGCGACGTCACGGTGAGTCCGAAGTGATCCTCCTCCACAGCCGTGAGCAATCGGCCGAGCATCACGTTGCCCCCCACAGCGGCGTGTTTCAGCGTTGCCACGTAATTATCGGCAAGCCACCGGGTGGCGGACTCAACTTTATCTATAGGGATGAAAAATGTTGAATTCAGCTGTATCATAACGATCTTCTTTTTATGGCACGAGCCACAAACGAGGCATGACGGCACAATGTGGTCCACAGGCCGAAATACATGGCCATGATTTGCCATCGCTCGATGAGCGAGCGGCGGCGGTTGCGGGTAGTGGTACCCTCTTTTAGATACTCTATCAGCGGCTCGTCGCCGACGTAGATATTGTGACGCGAGTGTTGCAGACACTTGATGCACCACTCGTAGTCGGCCGAGAAGCGGTAGTCGGCGTTGTAAAGCCCCGTGATGCGGCGAAGCGGCACAAATGCCTGATGGCACACAACCATGCCGCGGGAGAAGTCATCAAGCTGTAAGTCCTTAGGTGCGGTAAGATGCCGCGGACCCACATATTTTCGCTTACCGTCGACAAGAATCGTCTGCCCGTAGATGATGCCGGGACGGTCCTCACGCTCTGCCACCGCAGCGAGCCGGGCAAGCGCATCAGCGCCATGAAAAGCATCGCCGGCATTCAGAAAGATAACGTAGACGCCCTGTGCACGGCCAAGAGCGCGGTTCATCGCGTCATAGATACCGGTGTCGCGCTCGCTCACAAGTTCCAGACCGGCGATTCCCGACTTCTCGACCATCGCAACAGTGCCGTCGGTCGACCGCCCGTCCTGCACGATGTACTCATAATCGGTAAAGGTCTGCGATTTCACACTCTCGAGTGTGGGGCCGATAGTTGCAGCCGAATTGTAGCAGACGGTTATAACCGAGAAAAGAGGTGACTTTTCCATGTCTCTGTCACGTGTTATTTTCTAAGCTCCGACATTACTCGCATCACATCAAGCGAGATGCGGCATTTAGCTTTCATAGCGTCATAATCACCGCTGAGATAAATCTCGCGGAAGCTCCTGAACTCATGTTCAAGCCTATGGGAGTCAGGCGGGACTGTGAGCGTTGTCGTCAGCCGGCCATCCACATGGACTTCAGCGCGGGTGAGCACACTCACCGGCGACTTGATCTCGATATATCCCTTGTCGCCCTGAATGACAGCTCCCGACGGCGCATCGGAGTCCTTGGCGGCACAACACACAACCGGGAAAGCGGGATATTGCAGCACAGCAACGCCCGAGAGATCGACACCGTTGTAGCCACGGCGCATGAAGTAGGAAACGGACGCGGGTGTCCCGAACATCCCTATAGCGAAGTTGAGGTTGTAGACATTAAGATCCATGAGCGCGCCTCCCGCCAGTTCGGGATCAAACGCCGGTGCAACCACATGGTCACAGTACATTGCGTAGCGGCTCGACAGCTGGCTGTAGTTGGATGTGACCATGGAAATCTCCCCGATCTCAGGGAGCGCATCGGCAATCTGATTGAAGACAGGATTATAGAGCAGCGACACGGCCTCAAAGAAGTAAAGGTGTTTCTCTGCTGCGAGCCCGATGAGACGGCAGGCATCGTCATAGCTGATGCACAGCGGTTTCTCGACAATCACATTACGCCCCTGCCCGAGAGCCTTGAGTGCAAAATCATAGTGAGCCGTGTTGATATTGGCTATGTATATGAAATCGGCGTCATCTTCCAGCAACAGACGGTCAAAGTCGGTGTAGACCGTGGGAATATCAAACTCCCGGGCAAGCGCACGGGCGTTTTCCACATTGCTGTGAGCAAATATCGAAGTGACGGTATAGCGCATCTCAGGGCGCGTGATGAGCGGCAATACCTCCTTGACAATCTTGCCGCTACCGACAACACTAACTTTCAGGTTTCTGTCGTTCATATCTCATTGTTTTGAAACGTTATTCATAAGCTATAGCCTGCACGGGGCGCACGCCGGCGATAATCTTAACCGGCACAAGCATCGTGAGTGCTCCAAGCACCAGAGCGGCGATATTGACAATAATAAACATCGGCCATGTCATCTCGGCCGGAACGTAGTCAAGATAATAGTTCTGCGGATCAAGCGGCAGCAGGTGGAAGTGACGCTGCACACCTATGATAATCAGCGACAGCACATCGGCAATAGCCACTCCCCACAACAACAGCCGCATCCCGAGCAGCATGAACACCGACTGAATCTGCACGCCCGATGCTCCGAGTGCTTTCAGCACGCCGATTTCCTTCACCCGCTCAAGCACCAGCACAATCATCGACGAGGTGAGTGTGAATGCCGCAATAAACGCCATCAGCCCTATGATCACAAGCACATTCACATCGAGCAGCGCGAGCCAGCTCAGATAAGGGGCGGCCGTGTCGGTGAAGTTGTCTACACGGTAATATGCAGGAAGCTCGCCGTTGAAGTTGGCTTTGCTTATGGCATGCTGCAGAGTGCGGGCGACTTCGGGGAGATCACCCACCGCATCAGGGGCATATATCTCGAGGCGTGAGGCCAGCGTGCCGCCGGCGGCATTCAGCGCACCTATCAGTGTAACCGAGTCAATGAAAGCTATATTCCCGTCGTAATCCACAAAATGAGTGTCGTAGATACCCGCCACCGTGGCGCGGCGCATCTTCACGGCATTGTCGACAAAAAGAGCTATATCCACGCGGTCGGCAGTGTCTACGCCAAGCACGCCGGCACTCTCCGCCGACAGCAGCAGATCACCCCTCTCCTGCGGCGTGCGGCCACGCAGAAGCGATCGGCCGATAAACTCACGGTGTCCGCTTCCGGTAAGATTTTTCAGTATAAGGCCATCGAAACCATCGGGCGATTTCAGCATAGCGGGCGTTTGCCACACGGCAGCCGACTCTGCGCCGGGACTCACGCCCTCTATCACCCCCACAAGTTCGGGCGTGACTTCGACCATTCCCCCGTCAGATGCCAGCGGCGCCGAAACCGACAGCGGCGCCTCGAAAGCGAGCAGACGCGCCGTGACCTCCCGGCTAAATCCCCTTGACACAGAGACCGTAAGCAGCATCGTGCACACCGCGAGAGCCACCCCGGCGACGGCGACGACCGACCCGACCATGCTTCGGCGGTCAGACCGGATCACACTCATCCTGCGTGCCATATACGATGCAAACACGACCCTGTAAATTGGAAGTATTGTATTAAGTCAAGTATATAGTTTTCGGGATTCAAATATAACTACAATCCTTTCCATGAGCAAATCCGCGGGAAAAATTGTTATAACAATAGCTTCCAAACTGCTTTTTCATCATAAGAATATGGAAAACTCCACGTCATCAACAGCTTCACTGCAACATCCGCTGCAATCCGCCCATGAGGGAGAGCATGAGCACCACAGCGTGTTCTACACCGCGCGCCTCTCGCTCAAGCGCCACGCATCAGGTGGAAACGTGCTTATCGCCGTCACCGTGCTCGCGCTGATCATCGCCAACATCCCGGGACTCAACCAGCACTACTTCAATTTCTGGGAACAGAAAATAGCCCTGCAGGTCGGGCAGTTCAACCTCTTCAGCCACTCGGGACACGCCATGTCGATGCTCGATTTCATCAACGACGCCCTCATGGCAATCTTCTTCTTCACCATCGGCCTCGAGATAAAGCGTGAAATACTCGTCGGCGAACTCTCATCGTTCAAGCAGGCACTTCTGCCCATCATCGCCGCGATCGGCGGCATGGTCTTCCCGGTGGTGATCTACTTCATGTTTGCCCACGGCACATCCTATTCCGGCGGCGCCGCCATCCCCATGGCCACCGACATAGCCTTCTCGCTCGGCGTGCTGTCGATGCTCGGCAAGCGTGTGCCACTTTCACTCAAGATATTCCTCACCACGCTCGCCGTGGTCGATGACATAGGCGGCATCATTGTCATCGCCCTCTTCTACTCAACCCACATCGAGGGGATGCTCCTCATAGTCGCCTTCCTGCTTCTCGGCGTGCTGCTTCTCGGCTCGGTGATGCGCATTCAGAACAACTGGTTCTACCTCGGCATCGGCGCCGTGGTCTGGTTCCTCTTCCTCAACTCCGGCATACATCCCACCATCGCCGGCGTGCTCGTTGCATTCTGCATCCCCGCCAAACCGGTGTTCGCCCCCAAGAAATACATCAAGACCATACGCGCCCAGATGCGCAAGTTCAACGCCGAGGACGATGAGAAGCTCAACCGCCGCAGCATTCTCAGCAAAGATCAGATGAACTGGCTGAAACAGATCGAATCGGCATCCGACAAAGTCATCTCACCACTTCAGGAACTCGAAGATTCGCTACACTCCACCGTCAACTACATTATCCTCCCCCTCTTCGCCTTTGCAAACGCCGGGATATACCTGCTCGACACGCCTGCATCGTCGATCTTCGAGGGAATCAGCATAGCCATCATCTGCGCCCTCGTGCTCGGCAAACTGCTCGGCATATTTGTCTTCTCATGGCTAACCGTGAAATTCAAGCTCGCCCCCATGCCCGAAGGCACCAATTGGAAGATGATGTTTGCCATCGCCATGCTTGGCGGTATCGGCTTCACCGTCTCGCTCTTCATCGCCAACCTCTCATTCGGCGGCGGTTCGCCCGAACAGCTTGAGTTGCTGAGTCACGCCAAACTCGGCATCGTCATCGGCTCGCTCCTCGCAGGCTTCCTCGGCTGGCTGCTCCTCCACCGCACCCTCCCTACCGACGCCCACAACCCTGAGGAACAGGAAGAATAACCCATCGCCCCCTATTTGACAGCCTATCAACATTCAGCCGGGACATTGCAACCGCAACGCCCCGGCTCTTTTCATACATACATAAATATATGCTTGCCCACACCACAAATCTTACGACAAGACAGCCTATCAATTGCAACCATTTTCCGAAGCTGTGAAATGTTTACAGCAGATTCAAGAGCTAAAATTCCATTCCATTTCCTCACACACCCTATCAGATTCCCACCAAAAAACTATCTTTGTTTAATATGACAGATGTGATGACTCGTGAGCAAAGAAGCCGTTGCATGGCAGCTATCAAGAGCAAGAATACCAAACCGGAGATAATAGTTAGGAAATTCTTGTTCTCTAAAGGTTTGCGCTATCGCATCAACAACCGACGACTGCCAGGTTCTCCCGATATAGTCCTTAGAAAGTATAATACAGTAGTTTTCATTGACGGATGTTTCTGGCATGGTCATGAAGGCTGCAAGTCTTTTCACATCCCAAAATCAAATGCAGACTTCTGGCGACATAAGATAGCTATGAACATAGCACGTGATTACGCCAACAGCGTTGACCTGAAACTCGCTGGCTGGAGAGTTCTAAGAATATGGGAATGCGATATCAAGACAAAAGCTAAGCGTGAAGAAACTTTGGAAAAGCTATATCGTGATATAATTGGGGTAAAAAAACATTTAAATTATTATGATTCCCATACGATAAGCACATATATTGC
>CAMWSY010000067.1 GCA_947176995.1 uncultured Porphyromonadaceae bacterium
CACCCTCCCACTCGATGAAGCACTGCAACTATTTGATTTCCCGCGTAACTTAGGTGATTTCGAGGATAAAGCCGTAACAGTTGCGATCGGCCGCTTCGGGCCATACGTGCGCCACGACAGCAAGTTTGTATCCATCCCCAAGGAGCTGGAGCCAGCCGCCATCACTCTCGACGAGGCTGTGGAGCTTATCAAGGCCAAACGTGAAGCCGATGCCAAACGACACATCAAGTCGTTTGAGGAAGATCCGGAGATCGAGATTCTCAACGGACGCTACGGCCCCTATATCGTCAGAAACAAGACCAACTACAAGATACCGAAGACTGTCACAGATCCGGCAGCTCTCACCTATGAGGAGGTGAAGGAGCTCATAGAGAAACAGGACGCCACGCCGAAACGCACCACGACCCGCTCACGCGCGGCCGCCGGGAAGGACACAAAGGCAACCAAGACAGCATCGGCTAAGACAACGGCTAAAAGCACAGCCAAGAGTAAGACGAAGAAGAGCAAGTAGAGAACGCCATGGCTCAACGCATGACCAAACCGGGTGCCGAAAGGCGCGGATTTGTACCTGACAGAATCGAGACGTACACCAACGGTAACGATGGTGCAACCCTTCTTGACTTTCTTTTCTCCTCTATGCCCGACCGGAAGCGCACGCCGGTGAAAAATATGCTCAAGTATGGACAGGTGCGCGTCAACGGCACTCCCACGACCCAGTTTGACCAGCCACTGAGTCAAGGGGACAAAGTGGAGGTGAACCTCACCCGCGCTTTCCAGACGTTCTCCAACCGGCGGCTTAAAATCGTCTATGAGGACGATGACATTCTGGTGGTGGAGAAGGGCTACGGACTGCTGTCGATGGGAACGGGCAAAGCCGGCGAAGAAACCGCATACTCGCTCCTGCGTGACTATCTCAAGCGCAAGGATCCGAGAAACAAAATATTCATCATCCACCGCCTCGACCGCGACACCTCGGGCATAATGATGTTTGCAAAGACTCAGGAAGCCAAGGACGCGATGCAGCACAACTGGAACAACATGGTGCTGAACCGCAAATACATCTGTCTGGTCGAAGGGCGTGTGCAGAACGAAGAGGGTGTCGTGAGAAGCTATCTCATGGAGAACTCCCGCATGGAGGTCTACTCGACCGACGATCCCAATGCCGGAGGACATCTTGCCGTGACCCGCTACCGGGTGCTTGCCGACCGCGGAGGCTACACTCTGCTTGAAGTCGAGCTCGACACGGGGCGTAAGAACCAGATACGCGTTCACATGAAGGACATAGGACACCCCATAGCCGGTGACCGCAAGTATGGTGCCCGCACATCGCCCCTTCACCGCCTCGCCCTTCATGCCGCCACACTCCGGTTTGTGCATCCGGTCACCCGCAAGGAGATGAATTTCACCGCACCAATCAAATTCAAGTTATAAAATCACATAGAGAATGAGTCACGAACTGAGCATAAGCACAGGACTGACCAAAGAGGAAAAATACGCCGAGCTGCTGCCGCAGCTTGCCGCTCTCACCGACGGGGAAACTGACATGATTTCCTGCATGGCCAACATGAGCGCGGCACTCCACGCGACTTTCGGCTGGCTGTGGACGGGATTTTACCGCGTGGTGGGCGACGAACTTGTACTCGGGCCGTTTCAAGGGCCACTGGCATGTGTGCGCATCCGCCGGGGCAAAGGTGTCTGCGGCACAGCATGGGCCGAGAACCGCACAATCGTGGTGCCGGATGTGGAGCAGTTCCCGGGGCACATCGCGTGCAGCTCGCTGTCGCGGTCGGAAATCGTAGTGCCGGTAAGAGGGCCGGGAGGCGAGGTGACCGGAGTGCTCGACATCGACTCTGCTGAAACAGGGACATTTGACCAAACGGATGCCCTATGGCTGGAGAAAGCGGCGAAACTCCTAACTGACTGCAAATAACCAAACAAAAATAAATTAATAACCAATCTTCAAGTTAACCGACATGAGACTACATGTTATTTTGCTTGCTGCTTTAGCAGCGGGCTGCACCACAACGACCAAAACCTCAACCGACGAGGCGCAGTCAGCCACCACCCACGAGCCCATAGCCATCGAAACGCAGTGGGCCGACTACAATCCCGGCACAGTGGATTTCGAGATCACGACTCCCGAGGCAGCCGGCGCCGACATCTATCAGCGCATAATCCCCGACCCAGAGAAGTACATCACCGAGAACGCCCGCCGCGTGATCCAGACACTCTACTTCTCCCCTGACGACAGCATCCCGCAGATCGACACGATCAAGTATGTTGTGCGCGATTTCGACGGTATTTCCTACAAAAGCGGCGGCGGCAATAAAGTGCGCATCGACTACAGCACCGACTGGATCGAAAAGAGCTTTGCCGACAACGACACCGCCAAACTCGACTATGAGACCCGCGGAGTGATCTATCACGAGCTTACACACGCCTATCAGCTTGAGCCACAGGGATGCGGCCACTACGACGGCAAGAGTCCGTTCTGGGCTTTCATCGAAGGCACGGCCGACGGCGTGCGCGTGGCGTGCGGATGCTTCGAGCAGGATTTCGATTCCAAAGACCGTCCGCGCGGCGGCAACTGGATGGACGGCTACCGCAAGACCGGCTATTTCCTCTACTGGCTGCAACTCAACAAGGACAAGGATTTCATCAAGAAGTTCAACCGCACGGCGCTCGAGGTGGTGCCTTGGTCATTTGATGGGGCAATGAAGCACATCCTTGGCGACAGCGAGGAGAATTCAATCGAAAATCTCTGGAACGAGTACCAGACCGCCGTGGGTGATCTCACTGAGGCAGAATAATATATTCCAGCAAGCTGACGACAGATGAAGTCATACGCAATTCTGCTGGCCGCTACCCTTATCGCAGGATGGAGCGGCTGCTCACCGGACAACAACGATGAGCCTGACCTCGAACCTGAAACTCCCGAAACCCCGGCACCCGAACACAACTATCCGCCTCTGCTTGAGATAGCCGACGCATGGAAAGAGTATCACCCCGGCAACGTGAACTTCAAGATCGAATCGCCAAGAACGACCGGAGCCAAGATATACAAGCAGATAATCCCTGAGCCCGACACCTACATCAAGGACAACGCCCGGCGGGTGCTTCAGACTCTCTACTACTCCCCCGATGACGAGAACATCCCCAAGGTCAAGACAATCGAGTATGTGGTGAGAAGCTTCGACGGCGTGTCCTACAAAAGCGGGAGCGGCAGCTACATACGCATCGACTACAGCACCGACTGGATCGAGCAGAGCTATAAGGGAAATGACGTGGAGAAAGTCGACTACGAGACCCGCGGAGTGATCTACCATGAGCTCACCCATGCCTATCAGCTTGAACCGCAAGGATGCGGCGTATATACCGAGGGAAGTGTGTTCTGGGCCTTCATCGAGGGCACGGCCGATGCCGTGCGCGTGGCGTGCGGATGTTTCGAACAGAACTTCGATTCCCAAGACCGTCCGCGCGGAGGCTCATGGATGAGCGGTTACCGCTATGTGGGTTATTTCCTCTACTGGCTCCAGCTCAACAAGGACGAGAATTTCATACGCAAGTTCAACGCGTCGGCCAACGAGGTTGTGCCGTGGTCATTTGACGCGGCTATGAAGCACATTCTCGGCGACAAGGAAGAAAACTCCGTGGCAAACCTGTGGCGGGAGTACCAGAATGCCGTAGGCGACCGATAAATTTCAGAAATTCCAATCATTTCAAAGCAATCACAATGACCAGAAACATATATACCGCCATGTGTGCCGGGGTGCTTGCGCTCACCTCGGCAGCGTGCAGCGGCATCCGGCAGGATGATGCGGCCGGGACACTACCCGACCTCGCACAATACGTTAAGCCTCTGGTGGGTACTTCGGGGTTCGGCAACACATATCCCGGCTCGCAGATACCTTTCGGCGGAATACAGATCAGTCCCGACACCGATACCGACGACTACGACACGGCATCGGGCTACAAATATGACCACCCGACTTTGCTCGGTTTCTCGCTGACCCACTTCAACGGGACGGGAATACCTGACCTCGGCGATTTCCTGTTTGTGCCGGGAACGGGCGAACTTCATCTGCAACCCGGCACACATGAGAACCCCGACGCAGGCTACCGCTCGCGTTACTCCCACGACCGCGAGGAGGCTTCGGCCAACTACTATGCAGCCGACCTGCTCGACTACGGCACGCGCGCCGAGATGACCTCGGGGATGCACGCCGGTATGCTGCGCTTCACCTTCCCTGAGAGCGACAGCGCGTTTGTGCTCGTCGACCTCAACCACACGCTGCGCAGCACATGCGAGTGGGCCAACCTGCGCATCGAGAATGACTCGACCATCACCGGCTCCAAGATCGTGAAGGGATGGGCACCGGAGCGGCATGTGTACTTTGCCGCGGTGTTCTCACAGCCGTTTGACAGCGTGATGATCTATCAGAACGACGCGCCGGTTATCTACAACACCTCGCGTTTCCGCAGCTCTAAGGAGGCATGGGGAAAAAATCTGAAATTCGCGCTCTACTTCCCCACAAAGGAGGGCGAACAGGTGGAGGTGAAAACCGCAATCTCGTCGGTGAGCACTGCCGGAGCTCTCGCCAACCTGAAAGAGCTTGACGGGCAGACGTTCGACGGGCTTCACAAGAAGGGAGTGGACGAGTGGAACCGCCAGCTTGCGATCTTTGACGCCGAAGGTGATCAGGAGCAGAAGGAGACGTTCTACACATCGGTCTATCACGCATTCCTGAACCCATACGTGTTTGAGGATGCCGACGGCAGCTTCCGCCGCAATGACCAGAACATCGACCGCATCGACGAGGGACACCACAACCTGACCCTTTTCTCGCTCTGGGACACTTACCGCGCCCTGCACCCTCTGTTCAATCTCGTGCAGCAGGGTGTCAATGCCGACGTCGCCAACAGTATGCTCAGCCACTATGACCACAGCGTGGAGGAGATGCTGCCTATCTGGTCGTTCTACGGCAACGAGAACTGGTGCATGATCGGCTATCACGCCGTGTCGGTGCTCGCCGACATGATCGTGAAGGATGTGCCGGGTGTTGATGCCGAGCGTGCATACGAAGCGATGGTGAAAACCGCCAACAACCGTAACTACGACTGTCTGCCGGAGTACATCGCCAACGGCTGGGTACCTCTCGACAAGGAGAAGGAATCGGTGTCGAAAACTCTGGAATATGCCTACGATGACTACTGTATCGCACAGGCAGCCAAGCATCTGAGCAAGACTGAGGATTATGAGTATTACCTCAACCGGGCAATGTCCTATCAGAACCTCATCGACCCGGAAACGAAGTTTATGCGCGGCCGCGACATAAACGGCGGCTGGCGCACGCCTTTCGCCCCGATAGCCTACGAAGGGCCCGGGTCGGTCAACGGCTGGGGCGACATAACCGAGGGATTCACCGTGCAGTACACGTGGTATGTGCCCCACGATGTGCAGGGTCACATCAACGAGGTGGGTGAGGAGCTATATCTGGCACGGCTCGATTCACTCTTTGAGATCGAAATACCCGACGATGTGCCGGGGGCGCACGACATACAGGGACGCATCGGAGCTTACTGGCACGGCAACGAACCTTGCCATCAGGTGATCTACCTCTACAACTACCTGCGGCAGCCGTGGAAAGCCCAAGCGCGGGTGCGGGAGGTGATCGACCGCTTCTACGGCAACGAGCCGGGATCGCTCTGCGGCAACGACGACTGCGGCCAGATGTCGGCATGGTATATCTTCAACTGCATGGGATTCTACCCCACCGCACCGTCGAGCAACATCTACAACATCGGCTCGCCGGCGCTCCCGGCAGTGAGCATGACCCTGAGCAACGGCAAAAAAGTGAACGTCAGCACCGAGAACTGGAGCAAAGAGAACGTGTATGTCGACAAAATGCTGCTCAACGGCAAGGAGTATGACAAGAGCTACATCACCTACGACGACCTGCGCGACGGCGCCGACATAAAGTTTGTGATGAGCGCGGTGCCAAACACCACACGCGCCACATCGGCCGACGCCGTGGCTCCGTCGATCAGCACACCCGATGCAACCCGGAAGTATGTGAAGAAGCAGTGACGGAAAAAAACCTGACTATTTTTCGGGGCGCACGCAAGTGCGTCCCGATTTTTTTTGCGGCAGTGGCCATTTAACACATCGCATTGTATCGGAATGTTTTTATCTTTGCCACCATAGCTCACAAAACACTATCGACAATGACACGCAAGATATCAATTCTTTTCACGCTCATCTTCACGCTTGCATCGCTGCCGGTGCGGGCTCAACTCGTATCAGACACCACATGGATCGCCGGCGACCACTCGCGGCTCTGCGTGGTGACCGAACACAAAGCCGGTATAGCGCTTCCCGCCGATGTGGTGATCACGTGCCACGGCTTCATGTCGTCGGCCGAGGAGCCGCTTGTGAGCAACATCGCCCGTGAAGTCGCCGAGGCGGGGCTGATAGCCGTGCGTTTTGATTTCAACGGTCACGGCCGTAGCGAAGGTGATTTCTCCGACATGACCGTGCCTAACGAAATGAAGGATCTCGAAGCAGTGATCGCTTGGGTAAAGGCGCAGCCGTGGTGCAAGTCGGTGTCGCTCCACGGCCAGTCGCAGGGGGGCGTTGTAGCCGGCATGGTAGCCGGACAGCTCGGCTATCCCGCCATCAAGAAGCTCGTGCTGACCGCCCCGGCCGCCGTGCTGCGCGAGGATGCGATAAGAGGCGAGACTTTCGGGACAAAATACCGCTACTGGGATCTGCCCGACGAAGGCGTGACACTGAAAGCCGGCCCGCGATCCCTTCAGCTTGGCAAGAACTACATCCAGACGGCAGTGAATCTTGACATCTTCCCCACCTCGTGGAAATATGACGGCCCGGTGATGATCATGCACGGGACACACGACACCATCGCCCCGTTCAGTTACGGGCAGATGTATGACACGGGCTACAAGAACTCGACACTTCATCTTGTCGATGGGGAGAACCACGGTTTCTCAGGCTCAATCCCCGAAGTTGCCAAAACCGCCGCAACCTTCTTCGCCACCAACTAAGCTCTTCTATAAGTAACCTGAAAGACAAGACCGATTCATTATGACAAGAAATCTTCTACATGTGCTGCTCGCCACCGCCACCGCTGTATTTGCAACAGCCTGCGCGGGATCGTCCTCATCAGCTTCACGGAGTGAAAGCGCTCAGACCAACGACTACTATGTGGCTGCGTTTGTGTGGCCGTCGTGTCACGACGATTCGTTAGGACACAAATATCTGTGGCCCGACGGCGAAGGAGAATGGGAGGTCATAAAGAAGGGTGACGCGCGTTTCGAGGGGCATCAGCAACCGAAACAGCCGTTGTGGGGCTACGAGCACGATGATGACCCCGCAGTGGTGGAGCGTTGGATCGAAACGGCACAGAAGTATGGCGTGAACACGTTTATCTATGACTGGTACTGGTTTATGAACGGTCCGTATCTCGAAGGGGCACTGAACGACGGTTTCCTGAAGGCGGCAAACAACGAGCAGATGAATTTCTACCTGATGTGGGCCAACCACTTCGTGAAGAAAAACTACTGGAACTACCACTGCTACGGCGATGACGAGACGATCCTGTTTGACCCGGTGATCGACGAGGATAATTACAAAATCATCGTCGACCGCATAATCAGCCAGTATTTCACCCGGCCGAATTATGTGAAGATCGACGGCTGCCCGGTGTTCGGCATATTCAGTATGGACAATTTCATCGCGGGCTTCGGCGGTGATCTCGACAAAGCGGGTGAAGCGGTGCGCTACTTCGACGAGAAAGCGCGTGAGGCCGGTTTCAACGGCGTGCATCTTCAGGAGATACATGGCGGCGGATGGAAGCTCAACGAGGCTTCAGCCGCCAGTATGAAGGAGAAAATCGAGAAACTCGGCATCGACAGCGAGGCTTTCTACAACATGGGCGGTTTTGACTGCGACTACATGGTGCATGGCAAGAACGGTATCGAGATACGCGAACAGTGGGATTCGATTTTCGATGTGCCGGTTTATCCCACAGTGTCCATCGGGTGGGACGACACCCCCCGTTTCCCCGCCAAAGGAGCAGCCGACGTGACACGCTTCAATCATTCGCCCGTGACGTTCGCCACTTATCTGCAAGCAGCCAAGGAGTACGCCGACCGCCATCCCGAACAGCCTAAGTTCATCATGATCAACGCATGGAACGAGTGGGTCGAAGGAAGCTATCTGCTGCCCGACCGCCTGAACGGCTACGGCTATCTCGAGGCTGTGCGCGACGTGATGGACGGGCGGTATGAGTAGTAGCAATGGGAGACAAAAAACCTCATAAATGCCTTAAATTAAGGAGGACGCACGGCCCGTGCGTCCCTACTACTTAAATGTTTTATAACAGCATTTAGATTTCTTTAGCTTACCATTGTTGATTTCAGTTTGTTCTATATATGCGTCGGGGCAATGAGAGCAGCTCACCACTCCGGTGCATGAAAGAATCTAACTTAAAAATCTACAACTATGGAAAAACAGAAGAAATCGTACTACGTGAACGTGATCGAAGCCAACATCAACGACGAGGGCAAAAACAAGATGGCCGAGGTGCTCAACTTCAATTTCGGCGGTCATCACGACATTGCCGCAATGGTCGAGAAAGCCAAGTCGCTCGGCTTCGCCAAAGACAAGCATGCCAAGGAGTTTGTGCTTGCGATGCGTTTCATGCACCATGTGATCAAGAAGAACCCCGACAATGCTATCTTCGCTGAATTTGCACCGCAGTTTGAGGCGTTC
>CAMWSY010000068.1 GCA_947176995.1 uncultured Porphyromonadaceae bacterium
GAGGCGATGATCCGACCGTCTATGCGGTCTCCAATGCCCATCTTGACACCCAGTGGAACTGGGATGTTCAGACCACAATCCGTGATTATGTAAAGAAAACGCTGAGTCAGAATCTGTTTCTTCTCAGCCAGTATCCAGACTACGTGTTCAACTTCGAGGGTGGAGTGAAGTATGCGTGGATGAAGGAGTATTATCCTGAACAGTATGAACTGGTTAAGGATTATGTGAAAAACGGCCGGTGGCACATAACCGGCGCAAGCTGGGACGCAAATGACGTGATAATGCCGTCGGTTGAGTCGCAGATACGTAACATAATGCTCGGACAGAATTTCTATCGTGACGAATTCGGTGTGGAAAGTACGGATATCTTTCTTCCTGACTGCTTCGGTTTCGGATGGACGCTTCCGACTATAGCCAACCATTGCGGTCTGCTTGGCTTCTCTTCGCAGAAACTGGGATGGCGTCATAAACCGTTTTATCCTGACGGCAAGAAATACCCCTACACAATCGGACTCTGGAAGGGTGTGGACGGTGAGGAAATCATGATGGCTCACGGCTTCAACTATAACTTCCGCTGGCGTGGCGAGGATATCTCGGAGAGCGAGTATCTGAAGAAGCTCGCCGATGAGAATCCGATGCATCTTGTTTACCACTATTACGGTACGGGTGACACGGGCGGCTCGCCTTCGATCGGCTCAGTGGAGGCTGTGGAGAAGGGTGTGAACGGTGCCGGGCCGGTGAAAATCGTCAGCGCGACGAGCGATCAGCTCTACAAGGATATGCTTCCCTACGCGTCGCACAAGGAGCTTCCGGTTTTTGAGGGTGAACTGCTGATGGATGTTCATGGTACGGGCTGCTACACATCGCAGGCTGCCATGAAACTCTACAACCGCCAGAATGAACAGCTCGGTGATGCTGCGGAACGTGCGGCCGCCGTTGCTGCCCTTTATGCCGGTCATGAATATCCCACAGAGGCTCTGACGGAGGCTTGGAAACGGTTTATTTTCCATCAGTTTCATGATGACCTGACGGGAACAAGCATCCCGCGCGCATACGAGTTCTCTTGGAACGATGAACTGCTTTCGCTCAAGCAGTTCTCGGATCTGCTGACAGATGCCGCTACGAGTGTGGCTGCCGAACTCAACACAAATGTGGGGGGCACACCGGTGTTGCTGTTTAATCCGCTGGGTTATGAAACGACGGATATCGTTGAGATCGAGGTTCCGGCAAAGGTGCGTCCGGCTCAGGCTGTGGTGAAGGATCACAACGGCAAGCAGGTGAAAGCCCAAGTCAAGGATTTTGCCGACGGAAAGGCTACGCTGCTTGTTGAGGCTACGGTTCCGGCAGTGGGCTACGCCGTGTATGACGTGGCACTGAAAGGTAAAGGTGCCACTCAGACCGCTAAAGGGGTGAAGGGCGTGGAAAACAGTGTTTACAGTATCAAGTTTGACAAGAACGGTGATATAGCTTCGCTCGTTGACAAGCGCAACGGCAAGGAGATGGTCGCTCCCGGAAAGACGATAGGTCTTGCGATGTTCAAGGAGAACAAGTCGTACTCATGGCCCGCATGGGAGGTGATGAAGGAGACTGTTGATGCCGAGCCGGAAGCTTTTGGGGAGGATGTAACGATTGAGCTCGTTGCCGACGGTGATGTGATGAAGAGCGTGAAGGTGTCGAAGAAGTACGGTGACTCGGAGTTCACACAATATGTGAATCTCTATGAAGGGGCACTTGCTCCGCGCATCGATTTTGTGAACGAGGTGGACTGGGCTACAACCAATGCACTCGTCAAGGCTGCCTTCCCGCTGTCGGTGTCGAATGAAAAGGCTGCATACGATCTCGGGCTCGGCGTGATAGAGCGCGGCAACAATGTGGAGACGGCGTATGAGGTTCCTGCCAGAGAGTGGGCTGACCTGAGTGACGGAAAATATGGCGTGACTGTGCTTAACAACTCGAAGTACGGCTGGGACAAGCCTAACGACAATACCCTGCGCCTGACACTTCTTCACACTCCCGCGACGAAAAACGGCTACACATATCAGGATCATCAGGATATGGGACACCATGAGTTCACATACTCGATCGTCGGACATGAAGGGGCACTTGACCGTGTGGAGACTGCAAAGGCCGGGGAGCGCCTGAACCAGCGTGTGAAGGCATTTATCGTGCCGAAGAGCAAGGGTGAGGGGCGCAGCATGTCGCTTGCCTCGACCGATGCGCCTAACGTGGCAATCAAAGCTCTGAAGAAGGCTGAGGATGGCAACGGATATGTGGTGCGCGTGTATGAGACTTCGGGAAAACCGACGGCTGCAAATGTGGTATTCAGCCGCAATATAAAGAGTGCGAAACAAGCTGACGGCACCGAGAAGGTGATTGGTGATGTGGCAGCACAGGGCAACAAATTGCCTGTGAGCCTCAAAGCTAACGGCGTGGGTACTTACCGCGTGCAGTTTGACGAGCCGGAGGGTGTGAAGCTTAATATGGCTCAGGTGGAACTGCCTTACAACCGCAACGTGATGACATGGAACGGGTTTAGGTCGGAAGGCGGTCTGTCGGGGGGCTACAGTTATGCCGGTGAAATCATGCCCGAGGAGATAGTGTCGAGTGGTGTGTCGTTTGCAATCAACAAGAAGCCCTACAACAATGCTGTGGTGTGCAACGGCGATACGGTGGCTCTGCCCGCAGGTAACTGGAGCAAGCTGCATCTGCTCATGGCTGCCGATACTGACAGCCGTGACGTGAATGCCGTGGTGAAAATTGGTAATCAGACAGACACGCTTGTTGTGCCGTCGTACACCGGTTTTATCGGCCAGTGGGGACATGACGGACACACAGAGGGTTACATGAAGGAGCAGCGTGTGGCTTACACGGGTACGCACCGCCACTCGCCGGCTGCCGACGAGCCGCATGAATACACTTATATGTTTGAGTACACGATGGATGTGCCGGCTGGCGCAACATCGGTAATTCTGCCCAAGAACCGCCAGCTTGTGCTTTTTGCCGCTACCGTGACATCGGGTGAGGCCGGACGTGCTTTGGCTGCCGCTCCTCTGTTCAAGACTGCCAACCGCCCTGTTTCGGCAACCGAGGAGGCGACATATCCCAATCTGCTTAAGCCTGAAATGATCGTGTCGTGCTCGGGTTATGTGAATGACCGCGAGAAACCTGAGTATATGGTTGACGGCAACATGCGCACAAAGTGGTGTGATGTGAAGGGTAACCCGCCGACGGTGGTGTTTGATCTCGGTAACCCGACGGAGATCCACGGGTGGAAGCTCGTGAGCGCCGGTGAGGAAGATCCGTCGTATGTGACGGCAGGCGGTTATCTGCTTGGCCGCAGCAGCATTGATGAGGACTGGCACACAATCGACGCTCTCTCGGGCAACCGCCAGAATGTGGTGAACCGCAAGCTTGCCAAGCCTGAGACAGTGCGTTATGTGAAACTGATGCTTACATCGCCTACTCAAGATGCCGGGGAGATGACGTCGCGCATCTATGAGATGGAGGTGTTCTAAAGAACTTTATCGGATAGAGTTGCAGCGGCTACCGACCAATTGGTCGGTAGCCGCTGTCGGTAATGTTTTTTTGGTGAGGGGGTGAACCGAGTGGCGAAACTGAATGTTGAAATTCTATACTGACACAGCCGACACGCGTGGGTGATGCCCACACCCGGAAGTGGTCAATTAACACATGCGGCATCAGCCAACGGCATTAAATTTGCACAACTCACGACGACTATTTATTTATCTCTGATCCCGATATTATGAAAACATCAGCCTTAATAAAATCTCTGGCAGCGACTACGGTCGCTATGGGATGCTTAGGAACAGCCTCGGCGCAGACGGAACACGCCAAGACGACTGTACACCCGTTTCATGTGCCTGAGCGCGCTCTGATACTGTCAGGAGATACTGCACGTCTGAACGACAAGGTTTATGCTGTGTTCTACAACACGGAGAATTTAATGTTCAATGATCCGTCGGTGCCCCGCTTCCAGTTTGTTGACCGCGAGGGAAACACTATCTTCGGTGTGGGCGGCGTGGCCGAGGGGCTCGTCTATTATGACTTCGACGGTGCTATCAACGGGTCGGGATTCATGACTTACAATATCCCTGTTCCGCGAAATCCGGCTCAGGTGTCGCAACTCGGGGCCGGTGTGAGCCAGTCGAGCATTTTCATGAAACTCGCCCGTGCCACAAAGGTAGGAGTGCTTTCGGTGTATTTGCAGGCCGAGTTCTCGGGCGGTGTGTCGGGACATGACTTCAACCTGAAACAGGCTTACGTGTCGCTGGCCGGTTTCACTGCCGGTCTTGCCAACACGACCTTCTCGGATCCTGCTGCCGGTGTACCGACCGTGGATCCTTCGGGCCCTCCGGGATCAATCTCAGGTAAGAACATACAGGTGGGTTATCACCATCAGTTCAATCACAATATATCGGGCACGCTGTCGGTGGAAATGCCTCAGGAAACCATGACCTATTCGTCAACTACCGAAGCGATAAAGCAGCGTTTCCCTGACATCCCGGTGAATATACAGTACACGTGGTTCAGCGGAAGCCACATCAGGGCAGCTGCAATTCTGCGCAATATGTCATACCGCAATACGGCTGTCGGTAAAAACAAGAGCGTGACCGGCTGGGGCGTGATGCTCGGCGGCGTGGCTTCGGTCTATGACACAATCGACCTCCTCTATCAGACGGGCTATGGTCACGGTATCGGACGCTATGTGCATGACCTCGAGAATAACGGTTTCGACCTCATCCCTTCGGCCGACGGCGGAATGGAAGCTCCGGGATCATTCAGCTTCACGACTGGTCTGCGCTTCAAACCGAGTAAAAGACTGCTGATCTCAGGATCTTACGGTTACTGCCGTCTATATGACGCCGGAACACTCGGTGGTGACGCCTACCGCCGTGCGGGCTACGGAGTGGTAAACGCGTTCTATACTCCGATAAGTGATCTTCAACTCGGCATCGAGTATCTGCATGGCCAGCGTGTGAATCAGGATCACAGCCACGGATCGGCCAACAGAATAATGGCTATGGTAAAGTATTCGTTCTAAGGGAACAAGTTGAAAGATTTTTCTTATCTTTGGGAAAAATCTGATAAAGTGAACGGAATCATCAATCTGCCCAAGCAACTGCTGTCGCTGACGCTCGTACTCCTTATGACTGGAGTAGTGGAGCGTGCTCAAGCAGAACAACTGACACCTCAGGCCGCGCTGAAGCGCGCCGGCGTAATAAGAGAATCGCGTGGAGCACGCGGCGTGGATGATACACCTATACTGACGGTGGAACCTGCGGGGCGTGATGGTTTCAAAGGATTATATGTTTTCGGCGGCACGGCAGGTTTTCTTGTCGTGTCGGCCGATGACAGCGGGGCACCGTTGCTGGGTTACTCTGATAGGGGTAAATTTGATCCAGACTCGATGCCCCTTGCTCTTGAAGCGTGGCTGAGGGGATATGCCGAGCAGATTTATCAAGGCGCACAGAAGGGGATAGCCTACAAGGGTGTGGCGAGTCGTGCGACATGGGCTGCGATAGCGCCGAAACTCACGACAAAGTGGGATCAGACGCCCCCTTATAACAATCAGTGCCCGCTCGAGAATGGTGTGCGCACCTACACGGGATGTGTGGCAACGGCTATGGCGCAGGTGATGAATTATCACAAATGGCCGGTGAGTGGCACGGGTTCAAATTCCTACACATGGAATGGCGAAACGCTCAGCATGGATTTCTCGAGTGTGACTTTCGACTGGAACAACATGGCGGCGGCTTATGGCGGCGCATCGGTGACGGAAGCGCAGAAGAGTGCCGTGGCTACGCTGATGAAGGCGTGCGGATACTCGGTGAGCATGAATTACGGGACAACCGAGAGCAGTGCTTCGTCGCTGAACATGATTACAGCTCTGGCCAACAATTTCGGATATTCAAAGGGGGGCGGATGGGCCCAGCGGTGTTTCTACACAAGCGATGAATGGGAGGAACTTGTGTATAATGAGCTCGCAACGTCGGGTCCGGTTCTATATGACGGTGAGAGCGGAACGGGTGGTCACCAGTTTGTGTGTGACGGCTATAACGGTGACGGCTATTTTCACATCAACTGGGGATGGTCGGGGATGAGCGACGGTTATTTCCTGCTTTCGGCTCTTGACCCTGAGTCGCAGGGCGCTGGCGGCAGTATGGCGGGATATAATTTCTATCAGGGCATAGCTCTGAATGTCCATCCGGCAAAGTCAGGTGACAAGATTATGCCGATGATGTGCTGCTATGGAAATTTCGGCACGGAGGCATCGTCATACTCACTCGGCACATTGGCACGGTTCAATGCAAATGACAATGCCGGGGGCGCGGGATTTTTCAATTTCGGCGCGACGGAGATAAGCGGAGTTTTAGGTGTAAAAATCGTGTCGGAGAACGGCGGCCGGACGGTGTATGTGAATGGTCCGGAGGCCGACAATGTGACTCCCGGTAAAGGATATTCGGCTTTCACTGTAGTCTTGCCTCAGTCGCTTGCGGCGGGAACGTATTATGTGACTCCGGCGTTTCAGCCAGCGGGATCGGCGGTGTGGAGCGACATGAGAGGGCTGCTTTCGGGTGTCTCGACGCTTCGCATGACCGTGAGCGGCCGTACTGCCACGTTTGCAGAGGTGACACCGAAACTGACGGTGGAGGATGTGAAGTTTGAAACACCGCTTTATGTGGATACAAAGTTCAAGCTTTCGTTCACGGCCACCAACAGCGGCGAGAAGGATTACTACGGCGCACTGACAGCTGCGCTATATGACGGTCAGACCGAGGTGGCAAAGTCGACTGATAATGTTACGGTTGACCTGAAACCGGGGGATAAGGCCGCACTTGAATATATAGGCTCTTTCTCATCGACATCGGGGGTGAAGGCGGGGCCTGTCTACACGATGAAACTTGTTGATGCCACTACCGGCGACGTGATTGCCTCGCTTGCTAATGTGACTTTCAGAGCCAAAACCAACGCGTCGATATCGATAAGCGGTTTTTCGATAGTGGGAGGTACGACGGTGACCGATCCGAAGTCAATCACGTTTACAGGAACACTTAACTGCGCTTCGGGCTATTTTGCTGATCAGTTGAGTCTTGCCTTGTTTGGAACCGAATCCACCTACTCGATAGCATCGACTTCGACCGATGTGATATTTCTGAAAGAGGGTGAATCGGCACAATTCACTGTCAAGATTGATTTTTCTCAGGCCACGTCGGGGTCTAAGTATGCGGCAGCGATGTTCTATAAAAGCCGCCAGATGACCAACGGAGTGACGTTCACAGTCTCAACGAACTCGGCTCTTGAGGATGTGGCGGCATCGGAGATGGGGATGAAACTTTATCCTAATCCGGCTGACAGCTATGTGACTGTCACGGCAGAGAAGTCTATTACGGCACTGGCCGTCTACAGCATGAGCGGCGCACTCGTGAAACAGGTGCCGGGAGGGGGCAATGAGGTGACGGTGGATGTGTCGGGGCTTGCACCGGGTGTCTACATTGTGGAATTAAAGACTTCTGATGGTAAAGTGTCGACGAACAGGTTGATCAGGAAGTGATGAATGTTTAGGGGCGCAGTATGCACAATGCGGTTTTGTTTCGCAGCTCCGCAGCTCAAGAGTATATATGCGCTTTTCACCCGGTTCCCTGCGGTCACCGGGTGCTGACAGTTGTTGCGCCCGTTTCACGGGCGAGGGAATGAGAGTGCGCAGATGGAGGATGCACGAGCCGTGCGCCCCTGCATAATGGGATGTTTTATTTCAGAAGTATATAATGTTTTTTCGGGTCATATCGTTGTTTCTGCTGCTTCTGAGTCAGGTATCGGCTTACGGGGCAGTAAACATCACTATAGGTGAGGGTAATGAAATAAAGCTGCCGGATGAATATGCCGCTCCGGGATGGATCGCGACATGGTATCTGGAAGACGAGACGGAGATTCCGGCGGCTCTTTTGCGGGTGAACGGACCGACATCGGTGACGATACTGTCGAATGTGGGATATGTGTTCGCGCGTCTGAAGGAGGCTGAGACGGGGGAAACGACACGCACCAACGGGGTGAATGCCGACCGGCTGCGGACGCGGGTGGCTAAGGTGACGCTCGACGGAACGGGAAGTGCGACTTCGATAAGTTTTATAAACAACGGGGTAACGGGATTGCCGGATTTTTCAGTGGAGATTGCGGGTATTGTAGCGGAAGCTCCAATGGGTAAGGCGGTCGTGGTGCTTCCGCCGCTTTCGGGACTCGTCGGGGAATATGACATAAATGTGAATTTCCCGGAGCGAGTAGGGGCTATGCTTCTTGACAACATGGGAATCACTGCGATTGAAGTCGACGGCGCGTGCCGGAATCTGCTTGAGCTGTCGCTTGACGGCAATTCTCTTACTTTTGCCGGGCTGCCGGAAAAGCTGCCTGAGAAGTGTGTGGTAAACTATGGGGAGCAGACTCCGGTGCATATATCAACGCTTCAGGATGGCATTACGGTAGATCTTTCGGATCAGAAGGTAGCGGATCTCACGGTCGAATGGTTTGATGAGAACGATGAACCTGTCGGGGAAGATTGTTATGAAAGGGAAGGACTGATGTATGTTTTCGACAACTATACGGGTAAGGCGTGGTGCAGGATGACGTCGGAGTCAAGGGGGCTGAGTCTGCGGAGCAGTGTGGTGACTATCAGCATGGACTTCCGGCCAGTACTCTCGGCTTCATGGGCAGGGGCGGCCGGTAATGCGGCTTTCTCGATCACGATGACTGAGAGGGGGAGTATTGTGA
>CAMWSY010000069.1 GCA_947176995.1 uncultured Porphyromonadaceae bacterium
CCACAATATAATCCCTCAGTTCACGGGCTACAGGCACTTCTTTTTCAGGAGCTTCACTAAGTGAGACGCGTATTGTGTCACCGATACCCTCTGCAAGAAGTGTGCCGATACCGATAGCACTTTTCACACGCCCGTCCTCACCGTCACCGGCTTCAGTCACACCCAAGTGCAAAGGATAGTGCATATCTTCCGCATCCATTGCCTTTACCAGACGGCGCACGGTCTCGACCATTACGGTTGTATTGGATGCTTTTATGGAAATTACAATATTTTTGAAATTGATCTTTTCAGCTACCCGCAGAAACTCCATGGCACTTTCAACCATGCCTGCCGGAGTGTCACCGTAACGCGACATGATGCGATCAGACAAAGACCCGTGGTTCACACCTATGCGCACCGCTGTCCCATTCTCTCTACAGGTTTCGTAGAACGGAATCAAAGCATTTTCAAGGCGTTTCAGCTCTTCGGCATATTCATCATCAGTAAACTCGATCTTCCTGAACGTGCGTCCCGGGTCGACAAAATTACCCGGGTTTATACGCACCTTTTCCACCTCTTTAGCTGCAGCGAAAGCAGCTTTTGGATTGAAGTGAATATCAGCGACCAAAGGCACATCATAGCCTGCCGATCGCAGATCGGCACGTATGCGTCCCATGTTTTCTGCCTCCCTTATCCCCTGTGCGGTAAGCCTGACAATATCTGCTCCCTCGTCCACAATGCGTTTCACCTGAGCAACCGACCCGGCAGTATCCATTGTGGAAGTGTTTGTCATTGACTGAAGCCTGATGGCATTGCCACCTCCTATCGCTGTATTTCCGACCGGCACTTCGATTGTGCGACGGCGTCTGTAATTGAAATCCACTTTATTGAATCTTGTTACTTTATACCACGTTTGTTCAGAGCCTCACGATAACGGGCGGCATTTGCATTGTGCGCCGAGAGGTTTATCGCAAAATTATGACGTCCTGAGAAATCCTCCTTAGCACACATATACAAGTAATTATGTTGAGGAGCATTCAGCACTCCGTCGATAGTGGAGGCATAAGGCATCCTTATCGGTCCCGGTGGAAGCCCGGCAATATGATAAGTGTTGTAAGGAGATACTGTTTCAAGATGGCGGTTCAGTATACGCCGCAGCCCGAAATCTCCGACGGCATATTTTACAGTAGGATCAGCCTGCAATTTCATACCTATCTTCAGTCGATTGAGATAAAGCCGCGCTACAACGGGACGCTCGTCAGCAGCCGCAGTTTCTTCTTCGGCAATCGATGCAATAGTAGCAACTTCCACCGGTGTCAGCCCTATGGCTTTCGCTTTTGCCCTACGCTCGTCATTCCAGAATTTATTGCGATATTCAAGCAATCTTTTCACTGTGGCTTCAGCGCCCGACGTCCAATAAAACTCATAAGTATCAGGAAGAAAAGCTGCTATAAATCCTTCCTTTTTGAATCCAGCTTCAGGTAGAACTGTCGCACAAGCGTTTACAAAATCAGCCGCCTCAAATTCCATCTGCGAGGCGATCAGCTCCGGCAGTTCATTGAATAGGCGTATATTGTTGAATGTCACCTTTACAGGTGTCTGAGCACCACGTTTCAACCTTCGTGCAATATCAATCACCCGGTCACCGTTTTTTATAAGATACGCACCATGTGCAGTCTAAGGTTTGCCCTTGGCAAGTTTCCACACCTCAAATACGCGGTCACCATAAGTTGCTCCAAGAGTATTGTGCAGAGAATCAGCGATTGCTGCCACAGTAGATTCCTTAGGTACATAGACCCACACATCGCCGCCATCGTAGGCCGAAGTGAACTCACGCCATATCTTTATACCGATAAACGAGGCAACAGCTACGACAATAACTGCCCCCGCCAATAAATATTGTTTAGTCCTTTTCATAATTCCACCCCAAAGATACATAATATCCGCGGGAAGTTGTTATATTTGTCCAAACTTAACCAAAACTGATGCGCACTGCACAGTGTCGTCAGATCAAGATCATTTAAAGCATGTTTGCAGAATCAACTTATATCCAGCGTCGTCAGGAGCTAAAGAAAGCTGTTGGCAGCGGTATTTTACTATTTCTCGGGAATGACGAATCAGGCTGTAATTACGCCGACAACACTTATGATTTTCGTCAGGACTCTACCTTCCTCTACTACTTCGGTCTCCCGTATGCCGGTCTCTCAGCCATCATCGACATTGACAATGACCGCGAGATAATCTTCGGAGACGAACTCACAATCGACGACATAGTGTGGATGGGATCGCAGCCCACGCTTCACGAGAAGGCTGCAAAAGCCGGAATCAAGGACGTACGTCCGGCTGCCGAGCTTGAAAAATTCATTTCAGCAGCCAAAGCCAAATCAGTTCCGGTTCACTACCTTCCCACCTACCGTGCGGAACATCAGTTGAAACTTCTGCATCTGCTTGGCATAAAACCCGGTGCCGAGACACCTTCTGTTCCGTTTATTCGTGCTGTAGTAAACCAGCGAAATCACAAAAGCGCTGAGGAAATAGCCGAAATAGAGCGTGCATGCGACGTGACGGCCGATATGCACATGACTGCTATGCGTGTCCTGCGTCCGGGCATGAGAGAGTGTGAAATTTCTGCCGCTCTCGAGGCTGTTGCACAAGCTGCCGGATGCCGCCTTTCATTCCCCACAATCGCCACAATCAACGGTCAGACACTCCACAACCACTATCACGGCAATATTTGCCAGCCGGGTCAGATGCTGCTTGTCGATGCAGGTGCCGAGAACGAGATGGGTTATGCAGGCGACATGTCATCGACGATATGTGTTGACAAGACATTCACTCCCCGACAGAAATCCATCTACGACATACAGGTGGCAAGTCACCTCGCCGCTGTCGAAGCACTGAAGCCGGGCGTACCGTTCAAGGACGTCTATGAACTCTCGTGCCGCGTTGTGTGTGAGGGATTGAAAAATCTCGGCATAATGAAAGGTGATCCTGCCGATGCTGTTGAAGCGGGAGCACATGCCATGTTCTATCCCTGCGGTCTCGGCCACATGATGGGACTTGACGTGCACGACATGGAGAACCTCGGTGAAGTATGGGTCGGTTATGACGGACAGCCAAAATCAACACAGTTCGGTCGTAAATCCCTGCGTCTTGCCCGCCCGCTTGAGCCCGGATTCGTTCACACGATCGAGCCCGGAATATACTTTATTCCCGAACTCATTGATCTGTGGCGCGGACAAAAGAAGTTTACCGATTTCATCAACTACGATGAAGTCGAGAAGTGGAAAGACTTTTCAGGCATCCGCAACGAAGAAGACTATCTCATCACAGAGACAGGTGCACGCCGTCTCGGCAAAAAGATTCCACTGACAACAGAAGAGGTCGAGGCACTACGATGAACCGTCGGACATCGGCTATAGTCTGCGCTCTCGGAGCAGTGCTCTGCTGGTCGACTGTAGCTTCAGCATTCAAGATTGCATTGGCGCAGACTTCGGTCTACGCCATGCTCTCTATTGCGGCGCCTGTAGCCGCTATAGTTCTTGCCATCGGGGTTACATTTCAAAAACAATGGGGCAGTATCAGAACCGCACAGAAGAGTGATATTGTATATTGCTGTCTTCTCGGGCTTTTCAATCCGGTTCTTTACTATCTGGTACTATTTGCTGCCTACGATATGCTTCCCGCTCATGTGGCACAACCACTTAATTACCTGTGGCCGTTGCTATTGACACTGCTTCTGGCCGTGGTGGGACATCAGCGCATACCGCTGCTGAAATATCTCGGCATGGTGATTTCACTCGGCGGTGTGGCAATTATATCAATGGGAGGAGGCGAAAGCGGTGAGACACTTTCGATTACCGGGTATGTCGTGGCAATACTGAGCGCCTTATTATGGGCTATTTACTGGCTGATAAACAACCGCATGAAGGATCGCATAGACTCTACAGCGGCGTTGTTTCTCAGTTTTGCGACAGGCAGTATAGTACTTGCCATCGGACTGCTTTTCATGCCTTCGGCAGTACCCCCTGTATCGGCTGTCCCATCATGCGCTTACATAGGAGTAATGGAAATGGGGCTACCGTTTCTTCTGTTTGCCATGGCTTTGCGTAAAACCGACAATCCATCCCTCATAAATCAACTTTGTTATCTGGCTCCGTTTCTCTCACTGTTCATCATTGCAATCGTCCTGCATGAGAGTGTCACACCGCTGACATTCCTCGGACTCGCACTCATAATCGCCGGTATCATGTTTAATCAATATGCAGTACCACGGCTCACACGCCGAATCGCCGCTACAGCACTTGCCTTATTCATTCTCCCTTATGTGGCACATGCAGAAGACCCTGTCGTGAACATTTCTCTTGAAGCCCGCGCCGACTGGCAGCATGACCGCGTGAACGGCGAGAACTTCAACGATAACTCAGGTTTCAAAGGGCGTTTTCTTAATCTGAAAATATCAGGTCAGATCAATGACCAATGGGGCTACAACTTCCGCCAACGTCTGAACCGCACCATCACTGAAGGCACATTTTTCGATGCGACTGATTGGATATATCTTACCTACTCCCCTACCTCGCGCATCACATTTTCTGCAGGAAAGCAGGTTGTGGCTATCGGAGGATATGAATATGACCGTGCCCCTATTGATCTGTATTCATGCTCTGAATACTGGAATAACATAGCCTGCTACCAATTCGGTATAAGTGGCGCATTCCGTGTAAGCAACAATGACGTATTGACCGGCCAAGTTGTTGCCTCACCCTTCAGACGTGCCGAGGGAAACAACAATAACATGTACGCCTACAACCTGATGTGGAACGGCTCTCACAGCTTCTACCAATCAATCTGGTCATTCAACCTCATAGAATGTATGCCCGGAAAATATATCAATTATCTCGCACTTGGCAACAAATTCACATTTGGGATTGCAAGTCTTGAGCTTGATTTCATGAACCGCGCGGCCGGTGGTCAGCGATTCAGCATTAAAGACTGGTCAGTTATGACAGAAGCTGCCGTGCAGCCATCGTCACGTCTCAGATTGTTTGGCAAATTCACCCATGACTACAACAATTCGGGTTCACCCTACGACATGTGTGTGCTTGACGGTACTGATTTATACATGATAGGAGGTGGTGCCGAGTTTTTCCCACTTACCGGCCGTCATGAAATACGCGTCCATGCCGCCGCTTTCCGTTCATGGGGACGCAATGGAAATCCGCTCGGCACGATGCAGAATCACCAGACCTTCATAGATCTCGGTATTACATGGCGAATGAATATATTTTCACTTAAACGATAACCAAAATCTTCAAAACCTTGGAACGGATACTCTCTGCAATGCGAAACCGCATTCCGTCTGGAATAATATGTCTGGCGATTGTCTTCGGACTGTTCGGATATCTGGGTTACGTCATGGGGACATCCCACATGATGAAAACTCTTATGGCCACCGCCCACGATCTGCTACTCAACACTTGTTTCTTCCTCATGGCTGTATGCGTTGTTACTGGCGCGATAGGCAGCCTGTTCATGGAGTTTGGCGTCGTGAGCCTTTTTGAAAAGCTGTTGCGCCCACTCATGAAACCGATCTTCAGGCTTCCCGGTGTGGCATCACTCGGAGCGGTCATGACTTTCCTTTCTGATAATCCTGCCATTATCACACTTAGCCGTGATAAACGTTTCTCTACCTACTTCAAGAAGTTCCAGTTTATTTCTCTGACAAACTTCGGTACGGCTTTCGGAATGGGACTGCTTGTAATCGTTTTCATGATCGGACAAGGATTCATCGTGTCGCCGCTTATAGGTTTTGCAGGAGCTATAGTGGGCTGCATTGTTTCTACCCGCATGATGCAGGGATTCATCATAAGAGCTTATCCTCACTACATGCAAGAGAATGTGACTGAACATGAGCATACTGATGACGAGAACGAGAAGGACAAGGATAAATCAACCGAATCACTGTTCACACGCATCCTCAACAGCTTACTTGACGGAGGAAAGAATGGCGTAGAAGTGGGTGTAGCAATTATTCCGGGTGTGCTGATAATCTCTTCACTTGTGATGATGCTTACTTTCGGTAAAGGGGCCGACGGCGTATATGACGGCGGAGCCTATCAGGGGGTGGAGCTTCTCCCCCTTCTTGCCGGCAAGATCAATATCGTATTCCAATACCTTTTTGGATTTGAGGATCCTCATCTCGTAGGTTTCCCAATCACCGCGCTCGGTGCTGTTGGTGCAGCTCTCGGTCTTATCCCCCGCTACCTGAGCGAGGGATGGGTGGACGGTAATGCAATAGCCGTGTTTACAGCTATCGGGATGTGCTGGAGTGGATTTCTCTCAACACACACCGCAATGCTCGACTCACTCGGTTACCGGCATCTGACCTCAAAAGCGATTATCTCACATACGGTCGGCGGACTTGCAGGTGCTATATTCGCGCACTGGCTCTATGTGCTTCTTACAGTGCTTTTCCCTGCTATGCCACACTGACAATTTTCTTACTATCGAATATCGGCCGCACGTGATCCATATTTGAATCATGTGCGGCATCTTTTTTAATCATACGATCGACATAGGCACAATAAAACGAAAGAGAATAACGTTTATGGAAACATGAGATTCAGCCTTAGGCTTACGGTATTACTGTCGGGATTGATGTTGAGCAATTTGTGGCATATAGCAGCACAACGTGATGCTTTAATGTCACAATACTTCTATGCACCAGTGAATTACAATGCCGGCGCAGCTGGTTATACCGATGCGTTTAATATTACCGCAGCCGGGCAAATTCATGCCGGCTCTGACAAGTATGCACTTCTGAACGCAGATATGCCTTTTTCCATAGGGGGTACACATCGTATCGGCGCAGGAATAATGGCTGATTATACTAATACCGCGATATTTCGCAACCTGAAGATTTCATTGCCATTGGCATGGAAATTCACCCTCGAAAGCAGCGAAATTTCGGTTGGAATTGCACCCGGAGTCACAAACAGCACGCTTAAAACCGAACAAGCTATCACCGAAGATATTACCCAAGAAAGTGTAATCAGCAACTCCCCTACTGACAAACACCATAAAACCCGCTTTAATATCGGCGGAGGAGTGTGGTATAATTCAAAATCATTCCGAACAGGATTGTCATTCACGCATTCCGGCAGCCAGAAACTGAAGAATAAAACCGATACCCCATCATATATTGCGGGAGTAACAGCCTATTATTTCATAGCGGCAGGCAATATTCCGGTTAAATCATCGTTGTTGGATATAGAACCGTCGGTCATAGCCGTGCTATCCTCAGGAAAATTGAACGGTCAAGCCACTGCGCGTGCAATCTGGAAAAGATGTTTGTGGTTCGGTGCCGGATATCGTCTGCATGAAAATACTGTCTTTATGGCAGGCATAGAAATCAAAGGATTCAGAGCCGGATACAGCTTCCTGATGCCACATACCTCTAACAGTCATAGCCTCAGAGCCGGACATGAAGTTACGGCGGGATACAGCATCGCACTCGACCTGACACCTAAGAATAAGCCACGGCACAAAAGCGTAAGGCTAATGTAGTCACCATCATACCCAAAGGAGACAAAAAACAGTAGATGAACAATCTGTCAAAATATATAATATCGGCATTTATCGCGACTGCCGCGTGGAGTTGCTCGGTGAGCAACAGCGGGTTAAGCAGCGGCGAAGTCATGGGCATCGGGAGTGCCGCGTGGTCAGAACCAGCACCTCACGGTATGGTGTTAATCGACCGCGGCTCAATCGCAATGGGCCCGGCAGAATATGACTCAATATGGAACAGCGGTGGAAATCCGCGCGGTGTGTCGGTGGATGCCTTTTGGATGGACGAGACGGAAGTAACCAATGCGAAGTACAAGCAGTTTGTCTTCTGGGTCAGAGATTCAATAATCAGGACGCGTCTTGCCGATCCGGCTTATGCAGGAATTGATGAATACATCATCGAGGAGGATCGTGACGGAAACCCGGTTACTCCCCATATCAACTGGAACAAACCTATTCCGTGGCGAAATCCCAATGAGGATGAAGCACGTGCAATAGAGAGCCTATATCGAGTAAATCCGCTTACAGGAATAAAGGAGCTTGATGGTACTCAGTTAAATTACAGATATGAGACCTATAACATGACTGATGCGGTGAAAAGAAAGAACCGCGCAGATGCGAGACGAAGGGTCTATAATACCGATCTTCCTGTGCCAACTGATATCCCTGTTATATCGAAAGATACAGCATACGTAGATGAGAGCGGAGAAATTATAAGAGAGGTGATAACCCGTGGACTTACCGGAGAATATGATTTTGTAAACACCTACATTGTAAACGTTTACCCCGACACCACGACATGGGTGAACGATTTTGAAAACGCTTATAATGAGCCGTATGTGAGAATGTATTTCTCCAACGGCGGCTATAACGATTATCCGGTGGTGGGAGTAAGCTGGGAGCAGGCTAATGCCTTCTGCGCATGGCGCACTGACATGCTACGGAAGTCGCTTGGAAAACAAGGTGTTTACATTGAACCTTACCGCCTTCCCACCGAAGCGGAATGGGAGTATGCTGCCCGTGCCGGCATCAATGAAAACCGATACCCGTGGGACGGCAATGAGACTCTGAGTGATGACAGGGGTTGCTTCTATGCCAATTTCAAACCAAACGACGGAAACTACACGAAAGACGGCCACCTGATAACGTCGAAAGTAGGGACATACGGAGCAAATGACTACGGGCTATATGAT
>CAMWSY010000070.1 GCA_947176995.1 uncultured Porphyromonadaceae bacterium
GCTTCCACCGGAGTCATACCCGACTCCGCAGTCATCCATTCCGCACCCTCTTTCACCGCCTCGCTCCAGAACACAGGGCGGCTGTCAAGCAAAATCTTTGTTTCGTACCGTTCAATCGGAGCTTCCGGAGTATTGAAGTAACTCAGATTGGCCACTATCAGGCATCCCTCCTCGCGCAGTCCCATTGTAGCGTTCACGTCGCGCAGAGGCTCGCTGCTCACTATCGTCAGCCGATTCTCATTATCGTCATTCAGAAAAGCATAAAGCGGCATTTCCGATGCAAGATGGGTTCTGAAATTAGCACCCCAGTCAGGACGCAGATGATTGCGGTCCTCATTAAGCCCGCTCCACAGATGATGCACATCTACTTGAGGCATCGACATCGAAACCGTGAACTTCGGGGGGACTGCAGGCTTCGCAGCCCACATTTTCACTGTCACGATCTCCTTTTCACCCGATCGGTCCAGTGACATGTCAAATTCCCAGTCACCCGGCTCATCGCATTTAAGCGTGACATTTCCAGCCGAGCGGCTTTCCACAACGCGCTCCACGCCGTTTGCACTTATTCCTACCGTCAGGATTCCTATTCCTGCAAGAATATTTCTAATGATTCCCATCTGAGTGTTTTAAATTTGAAGTGATGCCTTAAAGTTACAAACTTAAAATCTCTTTTCCTTTTGAATGATGAACTTAATTCATGCAGCAAACGTTAACATATCATAATAAAACTACAAAACGAATTCTATGAAATCACTCCGATTTGCTGCCGTTTGCCTTGGTGCCGCAGCCATTTTGTCCTCTCTCACATCATGCGATCCCGAAGCTAAATTAGCACGTAATATCACCGGCACATGGGGCACCACACCCGAGAAACTCATTGACTCCGACGCTATGAACGCCACAGCCGTGCGTATGTTCCAGTTCACACCGTCGATGACCGATAGCAAGAGCGGAGATCTCCACATGACAGCACTTGTGTCAATCACCAATGCAATGCCCGGCGACTCCGTTGCAATAATTGAGCCCTACACAGTCACCGCAAGCGGCCTCGCTACCATTTCAGGGATATGGGCTGCAATCGACGACGATGAAGTCAGCGTCCATTTCGATGACTCATCCCTTGAGGTAAAAGTTGATCCGGCCGCAGTCATGGTCTCAGTCAACACCCTCACCAACGCCACCACATCATCCATCGACTCGATCCGTCCCGCCTTGGCGGCATCGCTTCAGCAGCAGATCACCACAGCCGTCCGCAATCAGGTGTTCGATATAAAGAAACTCGACGACATTAAGATCACAAAAGATCTCATGTCCTGTGAGATCAACAAACACGACGTCACCCTCCGCCGTCAGGACGAAGTCATCAAATAACCCCACAGCGCCAAAACATAGACGCACATGATCCGCACAACCTGTCTGTAGGGGCGTTGCGACAGCACGCCCATCCGGCCGGAGGCCGGACACCTTCGTTAACCACGGGCGTTTACGCCCGTGGACAGCCGGGCACGACTTACACTAATCGTCCCCGGCGGGGACGCACCAAAATTGGCAAACTTATTTTCCTCCTTCCCCTCTGACATCAATTAGCGCCGGGAGGCGCGCCCCCCACTCCTCCGCGATCTCCGAGTCCTCCCCGTCCTCCGCTATATCTCCACACTCTCACCCGGCGTTATCAACCCGTGACATTCCGTGTTGTCCGTCGCATAATCTTCAAAGCAGGTCGCTGCAGCTCCGTTGCCCCAGAAATGCATCGGGAAGAAATGCGCGACATTAATGTTTTCCATAAAGAGCCGAGCCCCTGTAGCATAGTCCGTTCCCATTCGGGGATCAACCGGGAAAAACACAATATCCATCTCTTTCGTGCAGTCCATTATTCTCTTCATCTCATGCACGAAAGCATCGTAGGCTCGGCGCACCTCAATTTCAGTCGACTCATCCGCCCAATGCCAGAAATTAAAATCCCCGGCATGAAAGCACGTCACGCCATCCTTGAAAGTCAGTAGATAGCACACTCCCACATCCGTCGATCCGAAAGCCTTGCACCTCACTCCTCCCGGTAATCCTTCAATCACACCATCAGCATGAATCCATGCGATTGGCAGATCATCACCCAAATCCGTTCCCTTTATGTCATTAGACACGACATAAACACGTCGGTGATCCTGAGCCATTTTGAATATATCCTTGTTGAAGTGATCCTCATGATGATGGCTAACAAAAAACAGCACCGGCACCTCAGGCCGCGAGCGCAGAATCTCATTCAGTGAGTTCGCCGGGTCACGATAGTAGTCAAACACTACCGTTACATCATCACGCTCCACCACAAATCCACTGTGGTCAAGATATGTTACACGTGTTTTCATCAGTATTTTATTAAGTAGGTGAGAAGAATTATTGTTAATATGTTTGTTGTTTGATGTGAGTGGAATCCGGGAGAGTTTTGAGGGCGCAATGGGGTGCCATTGTAACCGAAAAACTCTTCTGAAGTCCACCGCAGCAGGCGACAGGGATATGAATAATAATTCCTCTCACCTACTTACATTATAAAGGTTAACTTCAATGGTGCAGCCTCTTGCGTGCGACTCTATATTTCAACCACGAGCCCATCGTAGGCCGGAAAAACTCCTTTTGGCAACTTCTCCACAAGTTCGGCATGAAGCCCTATTTCGTGACTCATGTGTGTCAGATACGCCCGTTCCGGTTCTATTGACCTTATAACATCCAACGCCGATTTCAGGTTCATGTGTGACCGGTGTTCTCTCTCCCTCAGGGCATTTATCACCAGCACTTTTATTCCTTTGAGTGCTGCTATCCCCCTCTCGCTCACCTCCGACGCATCAGTAATATACCCCAGCTCACCTACTCTGAAACCTAAGATATCCAGTCCGCCATGCTTCACCCCTATAGGAAGTATCTCAATTCCGGCGACACAACACTTTTCATATTCCTTTATTTCCACAAGTTCGATTACCGGACTCCCCGGATAGTGGCTTGTGCCGAAACAGTAAGCCATATTCTGCCGCAGGCGTTCTGCCACATCGCTCCGGCAGTACACAGCCATTCCCCCTTTATAAGTAAGCGGCCTCAGGTCATCCAGTCCACCCACATGATCATAGTGTATGTGTGTCAGCAGCACGGCATCGATATTCCTGTTACCGATATAGTTCAGATATTGCTGCCTGAAATCCGGCCCGCAGTCTATGAGCAGATTTTTCCCCTCAGTCTCTACCATTACCGACGTGCGCAAACGTTTGTCGCGGCTGTCGGCCGACTGACACACATCGCAGTCGCACCCTATCACAGGCACGCCGCACGAAGTACCGGTTCCGAGAAAAACTACTTTCATTTCCTGTATTCCTCAAGCACACCATCCCTGAAAATCAGGAAGACGCCCCCGTCATATTCCCACCGCTCGTATGTCGACGAGTAGTCATGTCCCCTTATCACATCCTTGGGTGATCCTATCGATAGACGCACATAGTCGCGCGTCATCCCCTTTACCAAACGTCCCTCCACAATTGCGCGCCACACATTGTCTTCTATCTGTGCATACTTCTCACGTGGATCGGTCAGCGAGAAAAGATGCTCGAAATTCCGCGTAGCCCTCCGGCCGTTCCCCACGCTCATATACACTGAGTAATTCCCGTGACCCCGCAACGCGTCGTCAAGCGGCTCAAACACCACTCTCACCGGGAAATCACTGTTACCGGCCACTACATTCACGATCCTGACCGGTATATATTTCAATCGCGTTGCACTTTTAAGTTCCCCATCAAGCCATCTCGGCGTCATGATATAATAGGTGTTGCCAACAAGCCGGCTGCGCAGACGCTCTGCCACACCTAATTCCACCGTGAAAGGCACCTCAGTCACATCACGCCTTTTCAGCTCCTCAAGAGGGGCATTGACGCGGTAAACCAGTCGCTCACCGCTTCCTTTCTTCCTGAACACAAGATCTGTGGCCTCACCGGTAGGCGCAACCGCAGCCTCTGCTCCTTCAAACTCTATCACATCTCCGGGCTCAAGCTCCACACTGCCGCCACCCGTCGAGAAATTGAGCATAGCCTTCTTGTCCTCCACCATGAACTCCTTGCCACGTTCCCAGCGCTCAAGACCTTCCGTAGCCACATCGGCAAGATAGAGCCGCTCAGCCGTAGGCTCCGAAGCATTCTGTTTCCTCAGTTCGGCATTGCCGATACGGGGAGTGCTTTCTACCCCAGTGAAACATCCCTGCGGCAAAATGCCAAGTGCGGCCACTGCAAGTGTCAGGACAAATCTGTTCATTCTGTTTCTCCGCTCTTCTCGGCCACAAGTTCAAAATCCTCAAAACGCCACGTCTCGGGATTAAAATTCCCTGCCACGAGATATCTGTATATTTTCAGGCAAGCCCATGCATCGATCGAGGCATAACGCTGCTGGGGAGCCGACAGCTCCTCAGCCTCCCAGTTCGACAGACGCTGTGACTTCGATATGCGGTGTCCGAAGATTATACCGTACACCTTTTGCAGACTCATGTCCGATATATCAAACTGCTTCACATAATCCTGAAGCTCGACAAATCCCTCTGGATTAAAGCCTTCACACACCTTGCAGATAGAGTGGAAATCATCTTTCACCGACAATCCCACCTTTATCGGCTCCGATGCCTCGAGAAACTTCTGCATCACCTTCGGCATACCGGTTTTATTAAGCCTCACAAGAAAACACTCCTCATCGGTCGAGAGTTGCAGGAGGGCAACCTTATGCGACTTTCCTTTGGTAAATGTCGGCCTCGTTTCTGTGTCAAAACCCACTGCGTCACACTTGCTCAGATATGTCACGACATCTCTGACGCCCGACACCGTGTCGACCACATGTATCTTACCCGGATATTCCACCGGGGGCAGTAAAGAAATCTGTTCTTTTGTTATTGATAGCATCACTCTTTAGTTTCTGCCGACGTTTCCCTGATAAACGTCACGCACAGCGCTCCAAGCACGAGCGACACGCCGGCAATAATCATCATACCCCATTGCGGGGCAAGTCCGTCCTCACTACCGAGGGCACCCAGAATCCAGCCGCCGGCAATAGCGCCTATGATCTGCGGCAGACAGATCGTGCAGTTGAACAGGCCAAGATAAGCACCTATATTTCCGCCTTTAAGCGAGTTGGTCAGAATTGTAAAAGGCCATGCGAGCATAGCCGCCCACGGGCAGCCGATCAGCAGGAACGACACAAATAGCAGATACTGGTTCGTGAATAGTCCTGCGGTCACAAATCCTGCCGCACCCAGTAGAAGGCTGAGAGCATAACTGAACTTGCGGCTCCTGAAACGCGGAAGCACCACAGCCCAGAGCACCGAGCCTATGGCCTGTACTGCAAACAGTATTCCCACCCAGTTTCCGGCAGCATTATACTCCTCCGAGTCAGTGTTAAGCACCACATGTTTGTCGGCATCTATCTTTGCAACAGATTCGGGAATAGCTACATGCTTCACATCTTCAAGGAAGAGTTGGTGAGTCTGCGGGTCTTCGCCCATCATACCGGCCGTGATCAGTTCGCTCTGCGATTTGATCGACTCAAGCGGCATCAGCAGCTTGCCGTCACTTATCACTTCCGTGCTGTCACCGGTCAGCACATACTTTGCACTCGCAGTTACCTCCTTACCCGAGGCATCGGTAAACGTCACGCCCGTTACATATTCCGTAGTCGGGCAATCAAAAGCATTCTTGGCGACCGTACCGTTTGTGTAGGTCCACATAAACAGGAAAGCGATCCAGCAGAAAAACTGCACAAGCCCCACCGTCCAGAACGTTTTGGGAGCTTTCACAAGAAGTTTGATGAGATTGTCACGCTTCTCACCCTCTCCAGCCTCTTTACTGCTACCGTTATATTCAGCGTAAACATGCGGGGGCCACTCCTTGATTTTTACAAGCGAGTATATCACGCATAGCAGGAGGATCATCGCACCGGCATAGAACGAGTACACCACCGTCGGAGGCACAACCCCGGCAGCAGCCGTGTTCTGAATACCTATCCATGTGAGCACAAACGGGAAAATGAAGCCCACTATGCTGCCCGCGTTGCAAAGAAAACTCTGTATCGAGTATGCCAGACCCTTCTGTTTCTCGTTCACCATGTCACCCACAAGCATCTTGAAAGGCTGCATGGCCATGTTTATCGACGTGTCGAGAAGCATCAGGGCGATAAGCCCGAGGATAATGGCCGATGATACACCGAGATGGAAGCTTCCGGCATTAGGGAGCAGACACATTACCGCTACTGCCGCCACAGCCCCGATGATCAGATAAGGCAGGCGGCGCCCAAACCGGTTCCAGGTCCGGTCACTCATCGTGCCCACGATAGGCTGAACAAGCAACCCCATCAGCGGCGGGAGAATCCAGAAATAACTTAGATCATGCGGATCTGCACCCAGTGTTGCGAATATACGCGACACATTGGCACTCTGAAGCGCGTAGGCGATCTGAACTCCAAAGAAACCGAAGCTCAGATTCCAGAGCTTCCAAAATCCTAAATCGGGCTTTACTTTCATCTCTTCAAACCGTTGTTTCGTGGTTGCTATAATGATCCCTTTCCTTCCACTTCAGGCGGCAGCAGCAGGCTGTCGGCCGATGCACCGCCGGCAAGACTGTACAGCCACTCGATTTCATCCTTCCATATCTCCGGTGCAGGAGTCTCCAGTATGATCGGGATGTTGTTCATTCTATCATCCTGCATCAGCATCTCAAAGAATTTCACCCCCAAAGTTCCGCGCCCTAAACTTGCATGGCGGTCTACCTTCTGCCCTGCGCCCTTTTTAGAGTCATTCAGATGAAGAGCCGAGAGATATTTGAAACCTATCGTACGCCCGAAGTCATCCCATGTTTTATCATATCCTTCTCTGGTCGACATGTCATAGCCTGCGGCAAACGTGTGGCAGGTATCTACGCACACACCCACACGGCTCTTATCCTCCACGCGGTCAATTATCTCCGCAATTTGCTCGAATGTGTAGCCCAGATTTGACCCTTGTCCGGCAGTTGTTTCGATCACAGCCTTCACACCCTCGCTGTTTTCGAGGGCGAGATTTATCGACTCCGAAATCACACGCAGGCAATCCTCCACGCTACTTTCCCGCAGATGCGAGCCGGGATGAAAATTCAGAAGCGTCAGTCCCAGCTGACGGCAGCGCGATATTTCATCCATGAAAGCCTCACGCGACATTTTCAACTTTTCCGCGTCTGGAGCACCGAGATTTATCAGATAGCTGTCATGAGGCAGGATTTTCGACGCATCATAGCTCAGTCGCGCGCAATTCTCCTTGAAAGCCTCAGCCTCCTTATCCTTGATCACAGGCGACCGCCATCGCGACGGATTGCGCGTGAAAAGCGCAAACGACCTTGCCCCGATCTCAGCGGCATTCACCGGTGCGTTCGACACGCCCCCCGATGTTGACACATGTGCTCCTATGTATTTCATTTCGTTGTCTGCTTTGATTTCTACAAAAATAAACATTTCCCCCGTAATCACAGCAGCCACATCCCACCCTTATCTCATTTTTAGCGTATATTTGCATTCATGAATGAAATTCGCACTGTCGAAGCCCTACGTTATATATTACCCTTGCGTGAGGGTGGCTCGTTGCCGGCGTTGATCGACGCCGACGACCAGTTCAAATACGTGTTGAAATTCCGTGGAGGCGGACATGGAGCAAAAGCACTGATTGCCGAATTTATCGGCGGTGAGCTTGCACGCGCTGCACGGCTTCGTGTACCGGAGCAGGTATTCGTCAACCTCGATGAAGACTTCGGGCGCACTGAAGGCGACGAGGAGATTCAGGATCTCCTTCAGGCAAGCCGTGGACTCAATCTCGGTTTACACTTTCTCTCCGGTGCCCTCACATGGGACGTATCCGTAAATCACGCCGATCCCCTCGAAGCCTCGCGCATCGTCTGGTTCGACGCCTTCATCACCAACGTCGACCGCACTTGGCGCAACACCAACATGCTTTTGTGGCATAACCGTGAGTTGTGGCTTATCGACCACGGCGCCTCCCTCTACTTCCACCACAACTGGACAGGATGGGAGAAAGCAGCCCTGTCACCCTTCCCTTACATCAAAGATCACGCCCTGTTACGCGACGCCTCATTACTCGATCAGGCCGATGCAGAGATGCGTCAGCTCATCACCCCCGCGGTAATCGACGAAGTGATCCAAGCCATCCCCGAAACATGGTTGCTTCAGGCATCCGCCGACATCTCACCCGACGAGCAGCGGCGCGTCTACGCCCAGTTTCTTAAAACCCGATTGTCCAACTCCCGAATATTCCTCGACCATGCCCGAGACACCCGACAGAATGCACTTATATGAGTATGCCGTTGTGCGCTACATGCCACGGGTCGAGCGTGAGGAATTTCTCAACGTCGGCCTTGTCATGATGTGCAAGCGTCGGCGCTGGCTGCGTGTGCGCATCGAGTTTGACCCGGAGAAAGCCCGCATCCTTTCCCCTGCGACCGACACATCCGCAATCCGGCAGCAACTCGACTCATTCAATCTGATTGCTGAAGGCAAAGAGCCAAACACCGCTGCCTTGGAAACCCACGAGCGTTTCCGGTGGCTCACAGCCGTGCGCTCAGCCTGCATCACCACCTCGCGCCCTCACCCCGGCCTCACCCCCGACCTCGACGCCACCTTCAAC
>CAMWSY010000071.1 GCA_947176995.1 uncultured Porphyromonadaceae bacterium
AGGCGTCAAAAACCCCCCACCACTAGTTTGTTCCCCCCAAGCTGGTGAGGTGTTGCGTAGCTTTTGATCGACACAACCCCGTTGACAGTGCTCTCGGCTGCCGAGGTAAAATCAGTTGCGGGAGTTGTCACGCTGCCCACGGTATAGAGTTGTCCCCCGTTGCCGGAATCCTGTCTTACTGAATAGATGTGGTCATTGTCACCGTCGGTAGCGGCACGCATGACCATCGCTGTTGTGAGAGAGCTTGCCACTGCGACTCCGCAGGCGGCAAGAAGTATCATTCCATTTTTCTTCATAAATCTTGGAACGTTGATTAAATGTGTGATTGCAATTTTTAGATTCTGTGACTGGTCAAAGTTTCTTCCTTCGCCCCAGTGCAAAGTTACAATAAGTAGACTATGAAAACTACTAAAAGTCAAGCGCATTAAATTAATTTAATTAAAGATCGCCGGTATAAAGATATTTTTAATCTTGCCCGTCGCGACGCTCCGAAAACTAAAGATATTTTATATTTTTGCATCAGAGTTGTTAATAAACCCACGCTTTTGTCCACAGCATTTATGCCGACAGTCAAAAATTTGTCAGTCATCGCGATATCTGTCGCCCTGCTGCTTGGAGCTCTCATGACTTCATGCGGGTCGGGGCGTCACACAGTGTCGCGCGGCAATTACCGCAACGACGATATATACTATGCATCCGATAGAAATAAGCCTCTGCCGCGCCCAGAGCGGAATACGACAAAGAGAGGCGACAAGGCTCAGGCTACCATAGGCGACATCGACGATATGTCGCCTGTGGTGGCTGAAGCCCATAAATGGATAGGGACCAAATACCGTTCGGGAGGCAACTCACGCGCAGGCACCGACTGCTCGGGTCTCGTCTGGGCCATCTACGGCGATATCATGTCGATAAAAATGCCACGCACGGCATGGGAACAGCAGATTTTCTGCAAGCCCGTCAACCGGGCGGCCCTCATGCCGGGCGACCTTGTGTTCTTCTCCTCAAGCAAAAACGGCCGTGTGTCGCACGTGGGCATCTACATCGGTCAGGGAGAGATGATACACGCCTCCACGAGCAGCGGAGTGATCAGGAGCGCGCTGAGCGAGAACTATTATCAGCGTCACTATCACTCGGCCGGACGCGTGGGCAACTACAAGGGCGCACCCGCCGTGCAGCCTGAAAAGGCTGTGAAATCCCGTGCCGCAATCAATGAACTTGACGAAACCCTGACAGAAATGACCGACTCCATCCTGTCGTCATATCTCGACTGATGATGACTTGGAGAAACCTTGTCATACTGATCGTTTCAGCAGCATCAGCGGCGGCGGTGACTGCCTGCCGCACGACCGGCACAGCCGCAGCCGACGCACAGCTTGAGCGCGGCGAATACTACGAAGCCCAGCGCACCTACCGCAAGATCTACAATAAGCTCACCCACCCGCGGCAGCGGCAGCAGCGCAGTGACATTGCTGTCAGGCTTGCGCAGTGCTACATGAAGCTGAATCAGCCCGCGCGCGCCTCGCAGATGCTCCGCAACGCCATGCGCCACCGCAGCGACGATGTGCAGCTCCAGCTTATGCTGGCGCAGGCCTTGCAACAGGAGGGTAAGTATGCCGACGCGCTGAAAGCCTATCAGGACTACATCGGTAACGGTGGAAACCATGAGGATGCTTCGGCCGGCATGGCAGGATGCCGGCTTGCACTCGCCGGAGACTCCCCGACCCGCTACCGAGTGACCCGGGCGAAGACCCTCAACATGAACCGCAGCGACTACTCCCCCGCTTTTGCAGGGCGCGATTTCGACAGAATATATTTCACCTCGACCAACCGATATTCCGCCGGAACAGACGCAAGCGGAATCACCGGGCAGAAAAATGGCGATATATGGATGGCCGACCGCAACGAGCGTGGCGAATGGACGCGCCCCGAACCGGCCGAAGGGAGCATCAACAGCACTCACGACGAAGGCACACCGGCATTCACCCCCGACGGACAGACGATGTATTTCACACGCGCCCGGCAGGAAGCCACTGAGCACACCGGCCTCGAGATATGGGTGTCGCACCGCAGCGATGCCCGCTGGAGCGAGCCAGAGCCGCTTGAAATCGTGAAAACCGATTCTTTATACAACTTCGCGCATCCGGCGGTGTCGCCCGACGGACGCTGGCTCTACTTTGCAAGCGATATGCCGGGAGGCTACGGGGGCTACGACCTCTGGCGCATCAGCCTTGACCGCGGAGGCACGCCGTCAAACCTCGGCGACCGCGTCAACACGCCGGCCGACGAGGTATTTCCCTACGTGCGCGACGACAGCACATTCTATTTCTCCTCCGACGGTCACCCGGGACTCGGCGGACTCGACATATTCAAAGCTTCGAAAACCGATACCGGCAACTGGACCGTCAGCAACATGCTTGCTCCCCTCAACTCTCCCGCCGATGACTTCGGCATTGTCTTCGGCTCGGGCGAACGCGGTTTTTTCAGTTCGGGACGCGGCGCCACCCGCGGCTACGACCACATCTATGAGTTTGAGTTACCCGATCTGCACATAGCCCTTACCGGCTATGTCACCGACACCGAGGAGTACGCCGTGCCCGGCGCGGTCATCAGGCTCGTCGGCGATGACGGTACCGACCGTCGCACCCGCGCACGCGACGACGGATCTTTCGATTTCACGCTCGACCGCGGCGTGCGCTATGCCATGCTCGCCGCGGCCGAGGGTTTTCTAAATGCCCGACAGGAATTCACTACCGACACCACTGCGGAGGATGCACTCTATGGAGTTGCCTTCATTCTCGCCCCGGTAAACCGCCCCATGGTTGTCGAAAACATCTTCTACGACTACGACAAGGCCACCCTGCGCCCTGAGTCGCGCCTCGCGCTCGACAGTCTTGCCACAGTGATGCGCGAGAATCCGACAATAACTATCGAGCTCAGTGCCCACACCGACCGCATCGGAAGCGACAGCTACAATCTCCCACTCTCGGAGCGTCGCGCCCGTGCCGTGACCGATTATCTTATAAACGAAGCGGGCATTGACGCGCGGCGTCTCTCATCAAAAGGCTACGGCAAATCGCGCCCCATGACCGTCACGCCGCGTCTTGCACGCCAGTTCCCGCAGTTTCAGGAAGGCACGGTGCTCACCCCCGAGTTTATAGCGAGTCTTGATAACGACGATGACCGCAACGCGGCCGATCAGATCAACCGCCGCACAGAGTTTGAGATAACATCAGTTGATTTCTATTAAGCCCAAGGTGATTTCATGGAGTTTGTGACAAAAGTAAATATCGACCGGCCGGCCTTTCAGCTATCCCACGGCAACCCGATCGTTTCCGTGGGGTCGTGCTTTGCCGCCGAGATTGGCAGCCGGCTGCGCGACAGGCTCTTTGACATTGATATAAACCCGGCCGGGACGATGTTCAACCCGGCAAGCATAGCCGACACGCTCACCCGCATCCTCGACCGTGACGCCTACCGCCCCGACGAGCTTGTGAAGGATCAGAATAATGTGTGGCATCTGATGAGTCATCACTCCGGGTTTTCATCGACCGACCCCGAAACAGTGTTAAACCGCGCCAACTCCCGCCGGTCAGCAGCAGCCGCCATGCTTCATGAAAAAGATGCTCTGCTCATCGTCACCTTCGGCTCGGCACGGGCTTTCCGCTATCTCGCAACCGGCAGGATAGCCGGAAACTGCCACAAGCTACCACAGCGGGAATTTGCGCAGACCGATCTGTCGCTTGAAGAAATCACTGCCGGGTGGCACGCGCTCATCACACGCCTCACAGCCGCCAACCCGTCGCTGAGGATCATCCTCACCGTGAGCCCTGTGCGCCACAAAGCCTACGGACTGGTAGCCGACCGCCTGTCGAAATCCACCCTCATCCTTGCGTGTCACCGGCTGAAAGCGCTGCATCCCGCAATCGTCGAATATTTCCCGGCCTATGAGATATTTACCGACGAGTTGCGCGATTACCGCTTCTATGCCGCCGACATGGTACACCCATCCGACGTTGGTGCCGATTATGTTTTCACCCGCTTTGCCGAAACCTATCTCACTGAGGGAGAACAAGAGCTGTGCCGCCGCTGTCTGGCACTTACCCGTAGGCTCAGCCACCGCCAGCTCGGGGAGCGCAACGCGCAGAACGTTGAATTTGAAGAAGAAACCGACCGTCAGGCCGCTGCACTTGCCACGCTTTCACCACGCATGGCCAAAGCCATCCAACTACTGAAAAAAGAGAAGTAATGAACGATATACTCGCCGGAACAACAATCATACTCACCGACAGCCGCGCGCTCACCCGCCCTGCCCAAACAACGTTTATTGCCCTTGTCACTCCGTCGGGCGACGGGCATGACTTCGTGCGCGATCTGTTTGACAAAGGTGTAAGGCAGTTTATAGTCAGCCGCCCGGTCGACGGTGAAGACGACATGAAAGCTGCCGGAGCGCGGTTTATTCACACCTCCGACACAACGGAATATCTGCAACAGCTTGGAGCTGAAGCCCGCGACCTGTTTGACGGGCATTTAGTCGCAGTGACAGGTTCGCGCGGCAAGACTATCGTGAAAGAGTGGCTTGCCGCGTTGCTCGGCAACGGCACTGCCCGGAGTCCGCGCAGCTTCAATTCACAGATAGGCGTGCCCCTCGCGCTCATAGAGGCCGAAAGGAATGCCGCCTACGGAATATTTGAGGCCGGAGTGTCGGAAACCGGCGACATGGCGCGTCTCGAAAAGATATTGCGTCCCGACACCGTCATCATCACCAATATAACCGATGAACACGACAGCGGATTTATCGACCGCGAAGAAAAAACGTGCGAGAAACTGCGACTCGCCCGCAAAGCTAAGACTATCGTTTATTGCGCCGACGATTCTTTAATAGCCAAGAATATCACCCGCATAAAAAATCCCCGGCTTCGCGGAGTCACATGGTCGTCAAAAGGAAATAACGCCGATGTTATCCTTCATTCAGTGGAGCTTACCGACAGTCTGACCGCACTTGACATCTCGATTGGTACCGACCGACGCACAATCTACACCCGGACACTGTCATCCGATGCCGACATCAAAAATCTTGTCACGGCACTCACTGCTCTCTACGCGCTGAAAGGCGACTCCATTCACTCAATGCCGTGGGACACTATGGCCGCCTCGCTCCGTCACATCAAGAACCGCCTGACGGTGCTTGAAGGAGTCAACAACTGCAAGGTAATCGCCGACCGCTTCACGCGCGATGCTCCATCGTTGCGTCCTGCACTCGATTTCGTGCGACGCACCGCACGCACCGGTCAGCCGTTGACCGCCATACTCAACTGCGACGAGGGTGGCTACAGCGATCTCGCTTCCACATTCGGTCTGCTGCAAGAGTACGGCGTGCGTCGCGTTATCGTCACCGGTCTCGGCGATACCCTGCTTCCCGACACCACCGGCATGACCGTAGAGCGTTTCGATACATTCTCATCGCTCCTCGCGGCGATCGGCGGGATGCGGTTCTCCGACGAGACAATATATATCAACTCCTCCGGACTAACCCCCGAGGCTATGACCCTTCTGCTCGGAAAGCTTGAAGCACGACAGCACGAAACAGTGCTTGAAGTCAACCTCGACGCAATAGTCAGAAACTACAATTATTTCCGCTCACACCTCCACCCCGGCACAGGAATTATCTGTATGCTCAAAGCCGATGGATATGGTGCTGGAGCGACCGAGATAGCGCATACTCTCGAACAGCAGGGAGTCGAGGCCGTTGCGGTAGCCGTAGCCGACGAGGGACAGCAGTTGCGCGAACACGGCGTGAAATGCCGCATAATGGTACTGAATCCCCGCGGACACGATCTGGACGGAATGCTGCGGATGAATCTTGAGCCGGTTGTCTACGATCTGCGCTTTCTCGACGAGATTGCAGCCGCAGCCGCTAACGCGCGCCGCAAGGCTGTAGTGCATATAAAACTCGAGACCGGAATGCGTCGCCTCGGTTTCACCGAAGATTCCCTCCCCTCGCTCATTAGCCGCCTCCGCGAGATTCCCGCCGAGCTCATCGAAGTCCGCTCGGTCTTCTCCCACCTCGCCACAGCCGACTGCCTCGACATGGATGACTATACCCGCGCCCAGATTGCCACATTCCGCCGTATGTGCGACACCCTTGCCGCCGGTGTACCCGACCGCCACTTCCGCCGCCATATCCTCAACACTGCCGGCATCCTCCGTTTTCCTGAGGCACAGATGGACTCGTGCCGCCTCGGCATCGGACTCTACGGTATCCCCACGCTTCCACAGGGAATTGAGGACGGTCTCACTCCCGTGTCGGCGCTCTACACCACTGTTATATCGGTGAAGCGATGGCCGGCAGGAGCTACAGTAGGGTATGGAAGAAAGGGAGTATTGACACGCGATTCTGTTATAGCAACCCTCCCCATTGGCTATGCCGACGGCATTGACCGCCATTTCGGCAACGGTGCAGCGTCGATGATGGTGCGCGGTGTCTTATGCCCGACTGTCGGCAACATCTGCATGGATCTATGCATGATCGATGTGACCGACTGCCCCGGATGCATCCCCGGTGACCGCGTGGAGATCTTTGGTCCCGAAGTGCCGGTAGAAAAACTCTCCGACACCCTCGGCACCATCCCTTACGAGATACTCACCTCCGTCTCGCGCCGTGTCAAGCGCGTCTACTTCCGCGAATAATCCATCCAATGTTTGTTTTTGTTATATCTATGATATATCTTTGAAAACAAAATGATATCATCATGGAAGCCTCCATACAGAAAAGAGCCACATTATTCCGGCTCAATCCGGAACTGATTGACCGTCTGAAAGAGATGGCCAAACGTGAGCATCGCAGCCTCAACAATTTTGTTGAGTGCATCCTACTTGATATTGCTTATAATGAGCCGAATGAGATTACTAAAGCGGCAATCGAGGAAGCAAGAAGCGGTAAACTCAGAGACACACCCTCCATCGACACGTCATCGGCCGAAGCAATGTTCAGGTCTATGGGATTATGAAAAAACTTAAACCTTCAACCCAGTACAAAAAGGACGTTAAGCGCATCAGAAACAATCCACGCAAAGTTGAAGCGCTGCTCCAGATACTCAGGCTATTGGAAAACGGTATCCCGATACCTGAACAATACAAGCCGCACACCCTTCTAAGTGACTATGCCGGATGTATGGAATGTCATATTCAGGGTGATTTCCTCCTGATATGGTTTGACCCCGATTCCGACAACATTGACCTCATCCGACTTGGATCACACTCCGAACTTTTTGGAAAAGGTGCCAAGAAATAAAATGCAGGGCCGACTTCACAATTGAGTCAGCCCTGTTGCGCATTTTTACTCTGCTCTTATTTCGGCATCTGCATCTGCGAAGCGATCTCCTTGGCAGTTCCTTCGCCAAGGGTGGCTGCAACAATCGCGAGTGAAAACGGCAGGGCGGCAGCCGGTCCGTTGCCTGTAACGACATTTTCAGCCGACACTACGGGCACAGGCACATGGAAGCACTTTTCGCCAAGCATCCCCTCGAAACCGGGATAGCAGGTAGCCTCCTTACCGTCAAGCAATCCGAGTTGACCAAGCACCACACCCGGCGAAGCGCATATAGCGGCAATCTTGCCACCATCGGCGGCATGACGGCGCAGAAGCTCAGCAAGCGGCTTGCAGTTGTAGAGGTTCTCGGCACCGGGCATACCGCCGGGAAGCACAAGCCATTCAATATCGGTAGCCGGAACGTCATTCATTAAAATATCGGCTGTGTATTTCACGCCATGCGCACCGGTAACCACATGCGAGTCGTTGATCGAAACGGTTTTCACATCGAGTCCCGCACGACGCATCACATCCACAGGCGTCACAGCCTCGATTTCCTCAAAGCCGTCAGCCAGAAAAACAAATGAGTGTTTCATATCTTATTCTTATTATTACTTATTTTACGCTAATGTATAAAACAACACTTGTAATAACAACTGCCACCACAAAAAAGCGCACTAAAAAAGCATAATATTCCTTCAGCGATGAACTGTACGCTGCCCCTGAATCATCGATTTTTTGTAGTTTTTATCTGATTGAATCATCGAAAAAATGTAGTTTTTCTCATTTTTATCCATCGAAAAAATGTAAATTTGCACAAAATAAGCAACTTACAAAGTGTTTAGAGAAATTATCTGGAAAATCACATGTAGTGTTTGCTAAGAATACTGACACACGGTATTATTCCCACCAAGATTAAGAGCCCAAGGCAAGTAACTAAGCGCACTTAACATTTAACATATTTTTACCCCCCCCCTGAAAAATTCCATATTTTCAGGGGATTTATATTATATTTGCGCATCTAAAGTTTGTATTTTCTAACGTTTCAAATTTTCCAAGACCAGAATGTCACGTTTTATCACAAGAGCAGTCCTGCTTCTGATCTCTGCTTTCTCTGTTTTTGCTGCCGGCGCGCAGAATTTCACTGTCAAAGGCACTGTTGTCGATGCCGACGGCGAGCCCGAGAT
>CAMWSY010000072.1 GCA_947176995.1 uncultured Porphyromonadaceae bacterium
TGGGTGAGGCGGCGAAGCGTGCGGCGGTCTCGCGAATCACGTCGAACACGACGGGGAGGTGCTCGTTGAGCTTGTCCTCAAGAATGTCGAGAATGTTTTTCTCGTGCTGGTCGATCTGATCCCATAGTGGCTGACGCTCGTCGAAGGGGAGTGTCTCGACTTTTGCCTTGATGTCGTCGATGGCTTTCTGGTCGTCGGCAGTGGCTGCGGCGATGTCGGCGCGCACCTCGTCGATGCGGCGGCGGAGGCCGTCGGCGTCGAGGTCTTTGAGTGATGGGCCTATGGCTTTGATTTTGTCGACAATGGGCTGTATCTCCTTGAGGTCGCGCTGGGATTTGTTTCCGAATATCTTATTGAGAAATGATGTCAGTGACATGAATGTAGTATCGTGTAAATGTGTGTGAATTACCGGGGGTTAACTGAAAATCGCGGGACACCGAACGGCTCAGAGCCTGAGCGGTGCAAGGGATGACCCGCTGGGGGCGCGGATGCGCATCAGTCCCGTGACTGTGGGGGCGAGAACGCGGGCGTCGACCGGCGTGGTGATGCGCTGCGGAACGATGCCGGGCGCCATGATAAATGCCGGTGATGTGGATGATGCCATGCGCTCGACAAGGGGGAGTGGGGTAGATGCGGTGGTCTCATCGACAATCTGCCAGCCGGGTGCGACGGTGACAAGGACGTCGCCGGAGGAATCGAGGCGTGTGTTGCGGCACACGGCTTCGGAATTGTCGTGGATGTCGCGTGATGTGACCTCGTCGATGGTGTAGGCATAGGCCACTCCGCTCATGCGACGGAGGAATGCGGCGGTCTCCTTCCTAACAACAGCGGGATCAATCTCAAGGTTGGCTACAAGTGTGGGATTTATATAGAAATAACCGTTGTGGTAGCCTGTGATCCACTCGCCGTTGCCGAATTTCTGGATAAGATAGAGATTGAGCAGGGATATGGCACGCTTGACATGGAACTCGCCGCCGGGTAGTGCCCACTTCTCGTCGTCGCGGCGCGTGCGGGGTGTGGGCGGGGTGCCTGCCACAAAGAGGAGCGTGCGATCCATGCCGGGCCCGTTCTCGTCGATGGCTTTCATCAGACGGGCTATGTCGCGGTCAAGGCGGAGGTAGCCGTCCATCGTCTCCAGCTTGTAGTCGTTGTCGCGACCGTAGGGGTAGGGGGAGACGGTGTAGGCGAGCGAGAGCATATCTGGTGCCTCGTGCTTGCCGAGGCTGAGTGTGCGCAGATACTCTATGGCAAGATCGGTCACGACCTGATTGACCACGGGCGCAGACTTGAACATGCGGTAGCGGTTGGTCTCGCCTCGGCCGAAGCGTATGCTGAATGGGTAGGCGCGGCGGAATGCGGGCAGGTCGGGGTAGGAGGTGACTGAAATCGAGGGTGTCCAGCCAAGTGTGTCGAGGACGGACGCGACGGACCGGGTGCGGTTCTGGTTCTGGATGAGCGCGGGGCTGTCGGGGTAGGCTTTTGAAGTGACCCAGTTGCCGTCGGTGTCGCTGATCCAGTGAGCAGTGTTGGCCGCGTGTCCAGCCCCGGGTATGGCAAGTGCCACATCGGGAGCTATGGAGTGAACTTCGCCCATTCCGCCGCCGTCGATGCGCAACTCGTCGGATATTGTGGTGGAGAGGATGCGCGCCGGTGAGTAGTTGGCTGGAACGTCGGAATTGGGGTCGGTGAGAAATGTGCTGAAGCTGCGTCGAAGGTCGGTATTGTAGGCTGTTGCGGCTGCTACGCCGTTGACGGTCGGAGCAGAACCGGTGTGGATTATGGTTGCTGCCGCTGCCGGGTCGAGCGGTGTGCCGAAGTCAAGGTCGGTAATCGTGACGGCGTTGTTGAGCAGGCGGTTGAGCCCGTCGTTGCCGAATTTGTCGCGCAACAGCTCGAGATAGTCGGTCGAAAGCCCCTCGACGGTGACCCCCACGACCAATACCGGGCGCGACTCTTGATCGTCGGCCCGCATAAGCGGCGCGGCCAATGAGAGGACGAATGCTGCGGCTATCGTCCGTGCTATTGTGGTCTTATGTAAAGTCAGATGGTTGCTGAATGCCATTTCGCTGAGCGTAGGTAGACGACGGCTCTTGCTGCGTCGGCTACAAGTAGGGGTATGAACGCAAGATTAAGCACCTGCGCGCCGCAGATGACGGCTGCACACAGTGCCACTATTGCTGCAAAGTTAATAATTTGGTACAATATAACCACTTTACGGCACTTTTTTATCCATATAAGTATCGCGCCGATGAAACAAAATGGGTTGAGCCATAGAAAAAGCCAGTTGGGGGAGGTGGCGTAGTGGACCGAAATGAAGATGAGAAAGGTGAGCAGGAGGCCGGCAATGCCCATGATGGAGAAGTAGATAGTGTCGAACCACCGTGAAATTGCGTGCCGGCGCATGTCGCGCGCCGAGAGGGCGATGGTGAGGAGGGCGAAGAGGGTGCAGACGGCCAAGGGGGTGAGATACCAAGGGGTGGGCCCGGCAGGGCCGCCGCCACCATCGGGAAGCAACTCGGTGCGCCGGCCGGCAAGGGGGATGAGCCGCGAGGGGTCGGAGGGGTCGGGGCGTAGCGAGCCGTCGAGCATGAGGGCGAGGGAAACGGGGGCGAAGCCGTGCTGGCCGGGTGAGAGGGGACGGTCGATGAGGCTGCCGAGGGCGAGGTCGATGCCAAACTGATACCACGGGTAGTGGCTGTGGAAGGCGGTCATGTCGGCTCGGAATGTGTTGCCGGCGCGAGAGGCGAGCGCGGTGGTGTCGGTAAGCTGAATGGGCGAGCCGATGGCATCGGAAAGGTAGTCGACGGGGCGCGTGGCGCAGTTGTCGAGGACGTAGTTGTAGCGGTAGACGGGTGAACCGATGCGGAATGTGCTGTCGATGAGCCAGACGAGGCGGTCGCGCTCCTGCGGGGAGAGGTGGAGCGGGGTCTGGTCGACGCGGCGTCCCTCGCGGGCGTACTGGTTGAGGAATTGGGCGGTGGGCGCGGCTCCCATGCGGTAGTCGGTCTCGCCTTTGACAAAGCGGTAGAGGAAATTGGGGGAGTTGAAGTCGAACAGTCCCCAGTTGACGGTCATGTCGGTGCCGTCGGGCATGATAATGCGCAGGGCTGTATGGCCTTCGAGCTCGTAGACCTCGTGGCCGGGGTAGCATGTGAGCAGTGCTACACTCCCGGAATCGGGGGTGGTGTCGGATGTGGCTGATTGTGAGGCTCTGAGCGCGCCGGATAAAAATAAGATTGCGCAGAGCGTGATTAATGTTTGCTTCATTGCGCGAATTTACGGTAATATTTCGTAATTTTGCCTTCGGTCATGTCAATATTATGATTCAACCGACAAAAGACAAGGAAGCTCCCCGTTACCGTCTGGGAGTCGCTCTCAGCGGGGGCGGCGCCCGTGGTTTTGCACACGGCGGGGTACTGAAAGCGATGAGCGAGTGTGGGCTTAAGCCTGACGTCATCGCCGGTGTGAGTGCCGGATCGGTTGCGGCCGTGCTCTGGGCGGCAGGCATCGAGCCTGAGGATATCCATAAGGTTTTTGCAAACTGCAAATTCAAGACCATGACCTCGCTTGCGATACGCGAAGGTGGAGGCGGGCTTTTCAGTCTCACGCCTTTCCGCAAGTTTATCGAAAAGACAGTAGCTCCCTATAAACGCCTCGAGGATCTTCCTGTGCCGGTGAAAATCGGCGTGACGGATATTGCTTCGGGGTTGCCTGTGTGTCTTGACCACGGTGAAATAGGGCCGGCGGTGATGGCTTCATGCAGTATTCCCATCGTGTTCAAGCCTGTGAAGATAGGTGACCGGCACTATGTGGACGGCGGTGTGTCGCGCAATCTCCCGGCATGGCTCCTGCGCGACTGCTGCGATGAGGTCGTGGGGGTGAACGTGAGCCCGCACTCGGACAGTGACGATGATTTCCATCCGACTATGACCGATGTGGCCATGCGCACTTATCACCTTCTGTCGAAATCGAACGTCCATATCGATGAACCGCTCTGCGACAAGATGGTGACGGTGTCGATGCTCTCGCACTACAGGGTTTTTGATCTGTCGAATATCCACAGCGTGTATCTGAGTGGCTACTCGGCTGCACGACAGGTTTTTGACGAAGTGCGACAATCGCAAAAGTGACAATGAGAGAGAAAGCAATCATATACCAGCTCCTTCCGAGGCTTTTCACCAACTACAACTCGCGTTGTGTGCCTTGGGGCTCCATCGAGCAGAACGGGTCGGGGAAGATGAACGACATCACCCCGCGGGTGCTTGAAGGAATCAAGGAGCTCGGTGTGACGCACGTGTGGTATACCGGCGTGATCGAGCACGCCCATGACACGGACTACACGGCTTACGGGATAGAACGGGACAATCCTCACGTGGTGAAGGGGCGTGCGGGTAGTCCGTATGCTATCTCGGACTATTACGACATCGATCCTGACATAGCCACGGACGTGCCGCGGCGCATGGAGGAGTTTGAGGCTCTGGTGGACCGCACTCATGCCGCCGGGCTGAAGGTGATAATGGATTTCGTGCCCAATCATGTGGCACGGAGGTATCACAGCGATGTGAAGCCTGCCGGGATTGTGGATTTCGGTGCTTCGGATTATCAGGGGATGTTTTTCTCTCCTGCCAATGATTTTTACTATCTGCCCCGGCAGCAGTTTGCGCCGTTGATCCCGCTCGGGGAGGGGAGCGATGCATACGTGGAGTTTCCGGCTAAGGCGTCGGGCAACGACTGCTTCACGGCTTTCCCGTCGGTGAACGACTGGTATGAGACGGTGAAGCTGAATTACGGGGTTGACTACGGCGACGGATCGCGCCATTTCTCGCCTATCCCTCAGGTGTGGCTGAAGATGCTTCACATACTGCGCTACTGGGCTTCGAAGGGTGTCGACGGTTTCCGCTGCGACATGGCTTTCATGGTGCCGGTGGAATTCTGGGAGTGGGCTATCCCTGCTGTGAAGGATACTTATCCCGATGTGATTTTCATCGCGGAAATATATGACGTGAATCTCTACCGCGAGTTTATAGGGCGGGCAGGTTTCGACTATCTCTATGACAAGGTGAATCTCTATGACACGCTGAGGGCTATCGAGTGCTCTAATGTGTCGGCTGCACAACTCACGTCGTGCTGGCAGCGGGTGGACGGTCTGGGGCCGCATCTGCTCAACTTCCTCGAGAATCACGATGAACAGAGGTTTGCGTCGGAACAGTATGCCGGTGATGCCATGAAGGTGACTCCGTCGCTTGTTGTCTCGGCTATGCTGGGGACCGGGCCTATGATGATTTACGCCGGTCAGGAGCTGGGTGAGAAGGGTGCGGATGCCGAGGGTTTCAGCGGGCGCGACGGGCGCACGACTATTTTTGACTTCTGGAGTATCCCGACTCTGCGGCGCTGGCTCGACGAGGGGCGCTGCTCGACTGAGAAACTTGAGCCGTGGGAGCGTGAACTGCGCGGCATCTACCAGCGTGTGCTGACGCTCTGCAACACGGAAAAAGCTATAAGAGAGGGTGGATTTTTCGATCTGATGTATGTGAACTACAACAATCAGATGCTTGATCCACACCGGCAGTTTGCGTTTATGCGCGGCGCTGATGGCGAGGGGCTGCTCATTGTGGCCAATTTCGCAGATTATGACCGTGAAGTGGCTGTAAATTTGCCCCGTCACGCTTTTGAAGTGCTGGGTCTGCGGGAAGGTGTCATGGACGCGAGGGAGCTTCTCGCGGGAAGTGCCACCGAAACGCGCACGGTAGATGCCGAGACTCCTTTTGCCACCCGGGTGCCGGCTCACGGGGCGGTTGTGTGGAAGCTCACGGCCCACAAGGATGAGAAGAAAGAATGCAAGACTTCACGCAAGTCTAAAAAACAACAGATAAAAACCAATTAAACAACATATCACACATGTCGTCATTACCTCCTTTGAAAGTTTTTTCGGGCACACGCTCCCACTATCTGGCAGAGGAAATCTGTAAAGACCTCGGCGTCGAGCTGGGTAAAATGAACATCCAGCACTTTGCCGATGGAGAGTTTGAGGTTTCGTTTGAGGAATCGATACGCGGCTGCGAGGTTTATCTCGTCCAGTCGACTTTCCCCAACAGCGACAACCTCATGGAGTTGCTGCTTATGATCGATGCCGCGAAGCGCGCTTCGGCCAAGTCGATCATCGCCGTTGTCCCTTACTTCGGCTGGGCCCGTCAGGACCGCAAGGACAAACCCCGCGTGTCGATCGCCGCAAAGCTGGTGGCCGACATGCTCAGCGCCGCCGGCGTTGACCGCGTGATCACAATGGATCTCCATGCCGATCAGATCCAAGGCTTTTTCGATATACCGGTGGATCACCTCTATGCTTCGTCGGTGTTCATCCCCTACATCCAGTCGCTCGGTCTCGAGGACATGGTGATCGCCACTCCTGACGTGGGTGGTGCGAAACGCGCCAACAACTACGCGAAATATCTGAATCTGCCGCTTGTGCTGTGCCACAAGCAGCGCGCCAAGGCCAATGTGGTTGCCACAATGACTGTGATCGGTGACGTGAAGGACAAGAATGTCATCCTCGTGGACGACATGGCTGATACCGCCGGCACTATCACCAAAGCCGCCGACCTGATGATGAGCCACGGCGCCAAGACGGTGAGAGCGCTCTGCTCACACGCCATCATGAGCGATCCCGCCACGGAGCGCGTGACCAACAGCTCGCTCTGCGAGATGATCTTCACCAACAGCATCCCCTACACGAAGCACTGCCCGAAGGTGACGATCCTGTCGGTTGCCCGCCTGTTTGCCGACACTATCCGCCGCGTGCATGAGAACGAGTCGATCTCGTCGCAGTATCTGATAAAGTGAAGACCGAGTCACCTGCCGCCCGGCTGCGCGAGTACATAAGCTCACGCGGAATGCGCTCGACTCCTGAGCGGTATGTGGTGCTCGAAGCTATAGAGAAATGCGCGGGTTTCTTCACCGTGGACATGATCCACGCCGAGACCCCGAGCATTTCTCCAACGACTATAATTTCCCGCGGGACAGTGGTGAACACGGTGCGATTGCTTGTGGAAGCGGGTATCGTAGCTCCTGCCGGAAGCCGTGACCGACATCGCATCTACACGCTCCAACCTGTGTCGACCGACCGGCGCCGCAGTGGATTTCAGGTGAAGATCTACCTTGAATGCACTGTGTGCGGCAAGGTCAAGCCATCGACCGACAAGGCTGTGACGGCTCAGCTTGTGGCGAAACGCTACAAGAGCTTTCATCCGACTTCGTGCTCGGTGAACATCTACGGGGTGTGCATGTCGTGCAGGCGCAAAATGGAAACAAAGTTCCGAACATTGAAGTGATTAAACTTATGAAAATCGATATTTTGCTCGGCCTGCAATGGGGCGACGAGGGAAAAGGCAAGGTGGTTGACGTGCTCACCCCCCGCTATGACGCGGTGGCCCGCTTTCAGGGTGGCCCTAACGCCGGTCATACGCTTGAGTTTGACGGGAAGAAGTATGTGCTCCGCTCGATCCCCTCGGGTGTGTTTCAGCACGGCCAGATAAATATAATCGGCAACGGTGTGGTTCTTGATCCTATCCTCTTCAGAAACGAGGCCGAGGAGCTGGCCAAGAGCGGCGTGGACCTGCGTAAGGTGCTGCGCCTGTCGCGCAAGGCTCATCTGATCATGCCCACCCACCGCCTGCTCGACGCTGCTAACGAAAACGCCAAGGGCAAAGGCAAAATAGGCACTACCGGCAAGGGTATCGGCCCGACCTACACTGACAAGACGAGCCGCAACGGACTCAGGCTGGGTGACACTCAGGATAATTTTGAGGAGAAGTATGCCGCCGCACGTGACCGCCATCTCGAGCAGCTCAAGATGATGGGATGGGATACTTCGTCGCTCCCCGCTCTGGAGGCTGAATGGCTCGACGCCGTGAAGTATCTTCAGACATACGAGATCGTTGACAGCGAGTTTCTGGTGAACGATCTGATCAATGAAGGGAAGAAGGTGCTGTGTGAAGGCGCGCAGGGCACGATGCTCGATGTGGATTTCGGCAGCTACCCGTTCGTAACGTCGTCCAACACCATCGCTGCGGGTGCCTGCACAGGTCTGGGCGTCGCTCCCAATAAGATCGGCGATGTCTACGGCATATTCAAGGCTTACTGCACGCGTGTGGGTGCCGGCCCGTTCCCGACGGAGCTTTTTGATGAGACCGGCAAGAAAATCCGCGACATAGGACATGAGTATGGAGCGGTGACCGGCCGCGAGCGCCGCTGCGGTTGGATCGATCTTGTGGCTTTGCGCTATGCCGTGATGGTCAACGGCGTGACGAAGCTCATCATGATGAAGAGCGATGTGCTCGACAGCTTCGACGAGATCAAGGCGTGCACAGCATACGAGATCGACGGCAAGGTGACCGACCGTTTCCCCTACAGCATAGATGACCCGGAGTGCGTGAAGCCGATCTACACGACTCTGCCGGGATGGAAGACTGAT
>CAMWSY010000073.1 GCA_947176995.1 uncultured Porphyromonadaceae bacterium
CGTCTCCTTTCGTGCCGCTAATGTAATATGAGAAATTGCATGTGTCAAATTTTGTTTGTATTATTTTTGTGACAAAATGGTATGGAGTAATGCGCGTTTTGTGGTTTTGTGTATAATTTTGTGCGCATCGCGTAATTTTATACACTATTGTCGCAAAAGTTGACACGTATTCTTTGTCTCGGACTATGGATACACCATAAAAATAGACTATCTTTGAGGAAAACAATATCACATTAATATTACATGAAAAGTCTTTTTATGTCAGTTGCTGTCACACTTCTTGCGGTTGCGGGAGTTCATGCGAAGTCCTATGATGTGGCTTCGCCCGACGGCAAAATCTCGGTAACTGTCAGTGTGGGCAGTGAAATCAATTATTCAGTGGATATGGATGGCGCGAAAGTGCTTGACAATGGCGTGATCTCGCTCGTTCTTGACGGGCGTGAGCTTGGAGTGAAGCCGGCGGTCGCCTCTGTGTCGCGCCATGAGGTCTCCCGGCTGCTGCATCCGGTTGTGCCGTTCAAGTTCTCGGAGATCAAAGATCATTACAATCAGCTCCTTATTAAGTTTAAGGGGGGTTATTCGCTTGAATGGCGCGTTTTTGACGACGGGGCTGCTTATCGTCTTATCACCGATTTAAAAGGCGATGTGAATGTTCTTGATGAGGTTTTCAGTGTGTCGCTTCCGGCTGATTTCACCATGCATGTGCAGCAGTCGGGTGGATTCAAGACTTCCTATGAGGAGCGTTATTCCCATCTGGGCGCACAGGAGTGGAATGAGTCGGGAGATAAATACACACTTCTTCCTGTGCTTGTTGATGCCGGTCAGGGGCGTAAGGTCCGAATAAGTGAATCGGCTCTAAATGATTATCCTGCGATGTTCCTCGCTCCGGGTGAGGGTGGCGGTAGCCTGAAAGCTATTTTCCCGAGAGTCCCGTTGAAATTCGGCGACGATGGCGATAGAAGCGTTAAGATTCTCGAGGAGGCTGATTATATTGCACATACATCGGGACGTCGGGCCTTCCCATGGCGTTATTTCGTTATCACCGGTAATGATGGTGAGATCATCGAGAACACCATGACTGCGAGACTTGCCGATGACTGCGAGATCGCCGACACTTCATGGATCAAGCCCGGCACCACTACATGGGAGTGGTGGAACGGCGCGACACCCTATGGTACTGATGTTGACTTTGTGGCAGGCTGCAACACACCCACCTATAAGTATTTCATTGATTTTGCGTCGAAGTATGGCATTGATTATGTGCTGCTCGACGAGGGTTGGGGCAATAGCACGCGTGACCCCTTTGCTCCTAATGGCGACCTTGATCTCGAGGAACTTATCGCCTACGGAAAAGAAAAGAATGTTGGTGTGATCCTTTGGCTGACATGGCTGACGGTGGAAAACAATTTCGATCTCTTTAAGAAGTATGCCGACATGGGTGTGGCCGGTGTGAAAATCGACTTCATGGATCGCAGCGACCAGTGGATGGTCGATTTCTATGAGCGCGTTGCAAAAGAAGCTGCTGATAACAAGCTGTTTGTTGATTTTCATGGTGCATTCAAGCCGGCAGGACTTGAATACAAATATCCTAATGTGCTCTCCTATGAGGGTGTGAGAGGCATGGAGCAGATGGGTGGCTGTCTGCCCGACAACAGTGTTTATTTGCCTTTCATGCGTAACGCGGTCGGGCCGATGGACTACACTCCGGGTGCTATTCTCGCTTATCAGCCCGACAGATACCGCTGTGGCCGTCCCAATTCCGGCTCGATAGGCACGAGAGCTTACCAGATGGCTTTGTTCGTGCTGTTTGAGACTGGTTTGCAGATGCTTGCTGACAATCCTACTCTCTATTATGCTAACGATGACATAACCCGGTTTATGGCAGATGTGCCGGTGACTACCGATGAGACTGTCGCTCTTGATGCTAAGGCTGGAGAATATGCTATTGTGGCCAAGCGCAAAGGTGATCGCTGGTATATAGGCGGAATGACTAATGGCGAGCAGGAATGGCGTGATTTTGAGCTTACTCTTGATTTCCTCGGCGATGGGGAGTACGCGCTCACTTCCTATGAGGATGGTGTGAATGCTCCCCGGCAGGCCATGCACTATGTGAAGAATACCCGCAAGGTGCGCAAGGGCGACACCGTGAAGGTGCGCATGGCACGCAACGGTGGGTATGCGGCGGTGATAGAGTGATTACGCTGCTGCAACAGGCGGTGTTTCGGGGCGGACACGTGCGACATCTCGCCGTGTCCGCCCTGTCGCTTTGTTGTAATAGAAGCCTGTTTCGCGCGAAAAATATAATGTATGATGATTTTGTGACATATTTTTGACTCAGGCTTATGGCCATGTCGGAAAAATGTACTATCTTGCAGTGTCGTTAAAACCAGTCAGAGTTTATATGTGCTATAATATTTTTCGTGCGATGCTCTGTTTCGCCTTGGTCGCATTTGCGACGGTGAGTGGAGGAGCAAGTACGCTTCGTTACATTACCACGACCGATGGCCTGACATTTGGCTCGGTGACTACAATCATGCAGGATCCGGCCGGCATGATGTGGTTCGGTACTATCGACGGACTTAATATGTTCGGCGGTAAAAGGCTCTATAATTTCGATGACAATATTATAGGACATGACTTGCATGGGTCTATGGTTTCGGGGCTCGCCACGACCGACGACGGCAGCACATGGATTCAGACCAACGAGGGGCTTCACCGCTTCCGTAGCGTCGGCGATTTGTTTGAGTATTATCCGGAATTTCCAGAATATAAAGGTCGGTCGGAGCATTCGCTCGTGTTTTCGTCGGGCAATCGCTTTTATCTGGTAGCACCCGATGGCGCGATCCATTATCTGGAGGAGGGGTTCACCAATCGCTTTCTCGTGCTCAAGGACATTGATGCTCCGCTAAATAAGGCCGTGTGTGTCGATTGGAGCAATCCCGACCGTATTGTGGTGTTCTGCACTGACTCGGTGATGATCTACGGCGTCCGCCGCTACGATGGTCATTACGAACTGACGGGCGACAAGGCCGTGTATGAGACGGATATTGCCGACTGTTTCCCCGACGGTGAAAATCTTTGGATCGTGAACCGCAAAGGTGAGCTGCAGAACTACAATCCATCCATTCACGCTTTCACCACGGTAGCCGATCTCTCGGGAGAGATAGCGCGCCGCAATGTGGTGACCGACGTGTGCGCCGACCGTCATGGCAACGTCCTTGTCGGTTTCAAGTCAGAGGGTGTGGTGAAAATCTCCTCTGGCGGCAAGAAGATCGAGGATACCGGCATACGCTCGGCGGTATTCGACATGATGCACGACCGTTATCAGGATATAATCTGGATCGGTACCGATGGGCAGGGGGTGATACAGTGGATCAACGACACTTTCTCGGTCTACACCTGCATGTATGCCGATCTTCTGCACAGTATCTTCGCTCCCACGAGGTCGATATATCTCGACCGGAGCGACAACACGCTGTATCTCGGCACTAAAGGCGACGGCATTCTGCGTATTGACAAGTTTGCACCCTATCATGCCATAAGCCCCGGACAACTCAGTTACATAACTACGCGCAATACCGATCTTTCGGGAAATTCGGTCTATGTCATGACGCCCGGACGCGGTGGCGTCGTCTGGATCGGCTCTCAGGGAGGACTCGACTATCTTTCGAAATCCGACCGCCGCATCCATAAAGTTCTCGACGCACCCTCGCAGCTTTGCTACATCCATGCCATTATTGAGGAGAGCGATAGCGTGCTGTGGGCAGCCACGACCGGGCTCGGTATTTACCGTGTCGTCATCGAACGCGAGGCTAAGGGGATACGTGTTGTGTCTCACGACTGTTTCTCTCTTCCCGGCAGCGCGTCCAATTACTTTTTCACCATCATGAGGGGTGTCGACGGCCGCATATATGCAGGAAACCGTGGAGAGGGTGTGTTCACTGTGACGGAAAACGGACTTGAACGTTTTGTCACGGGGACCGGAGAGAAAGGCGACCTTATAAATAATGAGGTGTTCTCGCTCGAGATGACCCCCGACTCGGCTTTATGGATAGGCACCTCCAAGGGAGTGCTCCGGCACAACCCCGACGGCAGCGAGGTGCTCTATAATGCTGAGACCGGTTTCCCGAGCTCCTATATTCACTCGATGTATTTCGACGGTGAGAATCTGTGGCTCTCCACCAATGCCGGTCTGATAAGGTTTGTTCCCTCCAACGAGACATTTCAGGTCTACGGACGTCAGAGCGGCATGGAAATGGTCGAGTTCAGCGACGGGGCATTCTCCGAGAGCGACGGCAGCCTGTTTTTCGGTGGAAACAACGGTTTTGTGCTTGCGTCAAGAAATCCCGAGGTGCAGCCCGAGGCGCAACGATATCATCCGCCGTTGATTTTCACCCGTCTGCTCATCAATGGCGAGCGGCGTGCTTTTCAACGTCACATCAAAAGAACTAGCGATCAGGTGCCGCGTCTCACCCTGAGTCACGACGATAATAATATAGGTATAGGCATGACAGTGCCCGAGTACATCAATTCGGCTAATCTCGAGTTGTTCTACCGCATGAACGGCGACCATGACTGGATCAAGGCCGACAACTACTATGCCACATTCAACCGTCTTTCCCCCGGTTCCTATGAGCTTCAGGCCCGCTATCACGACACTGTCACCGGCTACGAGAGCCCGGTGTCGGTCATGAAATTGCGTGTCACCCCGCCGTGGTATCTGTCATGGCTCATGAAGCTCGTCTATCTTGCCATCATCATTCTGCTCGGCGCCTATGCTTTCAGGCTGCTAAAACGCAGGGAGCGCATGAAGCGTCTTCTTCAGATCGAGAAGATCGAGCGCGAGCACCACAATCAGCTGTATGAGCAGAAACTGAAATTCTTTACCAATATCACCCATGAGTTTTGCTCGCCGCTGACACTCATCTACGGCCCCTGTGAGCGATTGCTCACCTATGAGCATTCCGACAACTACATCTGCCGCTACGTCAATCTGATCAAGCAGAATGCCGAGCGCCTCAACAGTCTCATTCAGGAAGTGATCGATTTCCGGCGTCTGGAGACCGGTCACCGCGAGCGCAACGTTGCCACGATCGACGTCACGGCTCTCTCCTCGCAGATTCTCGCTTCCTTTGAGCATCTTGCCGAGCAGAATTCGCTCACGCTCGAGGGGGAGATAGGGCAGGGGATCATGTTTGATACCGACGCAAGCGCCTTCACCAAGATATTCTACAACCTTGTTTCAAATGCGTTTAAGTACACACCCGAGGGTGGATCGGTGCGCGTGTCGGTGGGCATACAAGGGGAGTCGCTTGTGCTGTCGGTCTACAACACCGGCAAGGGCATAACGCCCGAGGATCAGAAGCGCATTTTCAACCGCTATGAAGTGCTCGACAATCTTGAGATAAACGCCACCAAGGGACTCTCGGCACGCAATGGCCTCGGACTTGCGATATGCCACTCGATGGTGCATTTCCTCAATGGCTCTATCGACATAAAGAGTGAGCCGGGCGAATATGCAGAATTTATCGTTACCCTTCCGCCCTTGCAGGTGACGGCACCCAACCCCGCCTCACCCGACATTGTCATACCCGACAGCGAGTCGGTGCAGAGCATCGGAGAAAGAAAGCCCGACGCGATAGGACCCGCACAGGACTCATCTTCTAAATCACGCGGACGTATTCTCGTGGTCGACGATGACCGTGAGATGCGTATGCTTCTTCGCGAGGGACTTGATGAGTACACCGTGGTGACAGCTTCGTCGGCCGAGGATGCTATGACCCAGATGCGCGACCGGCTTCCCGACCTTGTCATAACCGATGTGATGATGCCCGATAGCGACGGCATTTCGCTCATAAGCGAGATAAAGAACAACGTCATCACCTCGTCGATACCCGTGATCGTTCTCTCGGCAAAGCGCAGCAACGATGATCGTGTGGCAGGGTTGCGTGCCGGTGCCGATGCTTATGTGCCAAAACCTTTCACTTTCAGCTACCTTCTGGCCGTCATTGAGCGGCTTCTCACTCCGCGGGGGCACGTCGCTGCGGCTTCGCCCGCACATTTCGACTATGACCGTAGCAAGCTGCAGCACTACGACGATATGAAACTTGTCGACGACGTGGTGAAATACATCGAGCAGCATCTGCAGGATGAAAAGCTCACCGCCGCCACTATAGCCGACGGGCTTGGCATAGGTCTGCGCAAACTCTACCGGCGTTTCCAGCAGCTTGAGCAGCCCTCACCGTCCGATCTTATCAGGGAGATACGCATAGCGCAGGCACTCAAGCTCATGCTCACCACAACACTCTCCATGAAAGAAATCATTACGCGATGTGGTTATCGCAACCGCGGCAGCTTCTACAAGACATTCATGAAGAAATATGGGATGCCTCCTATTGCTTACCGCGAAGCGCTCACATCGCGTAAGATCGACGAGCCCGACGACTCCGATGAAGTCGAAGATTCCGGCACATCGGATGCCGTCGGGGATGAAGTGACTGATTAAACTGCCGGCGACAGCGTCATGCGGTCGATGTCAGGCATACGGTAACGGTCGTTGTAAAGTCTGATCTCATTCTCACCCGGCTTGAGGTCGATGGTGACGGGCACTGAAGTGATCCCGTCCTTATTGCCGTCGAACTCCAATACCTGGCCCGGTGCGCCGTTGACCGAAACAATCATGCGTCCTTTGTCAGTCGTGAGGCAGTCCACGGTCATGGTGTAGCGTCCGCCCTTCTCGCTGTAGACATTCTTCCAGCGGAGATCGTTTCCGGGGCGTATGCCGAGATTTGTAGCCTTCACGCCTCCCGAACATATCGGGTCGGGCACGTATGTGCCTGTGCCGAGAGCCATGGGGTTGTATATCTCCTGATAAGCCGAGAGATATGCCGTCTCACCCTCATAGACCTTACGCTCCATGCGCTTGTCGGCTTCCAGTCTGTAGAGTCTCACGCCGTGAGGCTTCACTGTCTCGCTCCATTTCCCTTCCACAGTTCCGGCATCCTTACGGTTCATCAGGTCACGCATCTTCACCTTTCCTCCAAGATCGAGATCCTCCATATCCACCGTGATCTCCTGCGGCTCATCGGTAGGATTGTAGAGAGCGATAGCACGCGTCTTGCCGTAAGCCTCCTCGATATCTTTCACAAGCACGTATGTCTTGCCGTCAGTCGAAGCCACATACGCCTGAAGACCGAGCGGATCCTGATTCAGCGCGATGATTTCAGTATTTGTGAGCAGCTTGTGCGTCTCAGGCTTCAGAGTGGTCATGTCGCAGCCGATGAGTAGGGGAGAGGCCATTATGCACCACATACCGAAGTGCGTCTCATCCTCGGTCGGAGTCATGCTGCGCCCCACCTCAAGCATATCCATGTCATTGTAGTGGCCGTCACCAGCATAGGCCGAGAGATACAGGCTTTGCGCGATGATATTCTTCACGCTGTTCCAGTTGTCCCTTATATCCTCCGAGATGCGCCACGAAGTAGCCACGTCACTCACCCATGTGCCCGGATAATTCCATCGGCAGATGTTCAGCCTCACATCGTCGCGGCCCGTGTTCACGATAGCATTGTGGATAACCGCATAGCGGTCCTGAGGCTCAAATGAGTAGTGCGGATGGTTTGAATAGCCGTCGGCACCGCAGAAGTCCACCTTGATGAAATCGCATCCAAGTTCCTTGAAGAACATATCCATGTCCTGCTGCTCATGCCCGAGCAGACCCACATTCTGCGCTATGGTATCATCGTTCCAGTAATTGCCGCACGTGTTGGCGCCCGCATCACTGTAGATACCCGACTTCAGCCCTAAGCTGTGTATGTAGGCCACCACAGGCTTGAGCCCCTTCGGGAAACGGGTCGGATGTATCAGCAGACGCCCCGTAGCCTCGTCGCGGCCACCGAAATATCCATCATCTATGTTCACATACTTGAACCCCACATCCTTCAGGCCGAGGCGCACCATGGCATCAGCCTGCGACATGATCAGCGAGTCATTGATATCGATGTAGTACGTGTTCCACGAGCTCCATCCCATCGTGGGGCGCTCGATGTCGCGTGCCGTGACCGTGAGCGTGGCGGCACACATCATGGCCGCAGCAAAGCACTTCATTCTCATTAGATTCCCAAGATTATAAGAAATAAGACAATTATTGATTCTACCGTAAAAATACTAAAACACCCCTCACAAACTTTGCCCCTCAGTGCTAAACAATGTTAACGCTTATGCGCTCCTATAAATCATAACCATGCAATGCGTTGATAAATAATTGTATGCTAACAGAAAACAAAAAACTTCACAAAAACATCCCCAAAAATTTGGTAGATAAAAAAAATACCCCTACCTTTGCAGTGCAAAAACAAAACAACGGTGCCATAGCTCAGTTGGTAGAGCAAAGGACTGAAAATCCTTGTGTCCCCG
>CAMWSY010000074.1 GCA_947176995.1 uncultured Porphyromonadaceae bacterium
ATGCAGTATATTTGAAAAAATATTGGATCACATTCAACCGGAATAAACCATAAAATCATAAATAGTTAATTTTCAGCTAATATGTTCAAACCTTCATTTCTGCCTGCATTGGCACTGGCCCTTCTTGCAAGCTGCGCCGGCGCTCAGCAGGAGCAGTCGAGAGTGATTAAGACAGATGTGCCCGAGCGTCCGGCCGGTCAGGAGGACATGGTCGCTTTTGCGGCTGAGCCGATCGACACAGTTAGAGTCGGCATCGTTGGTCTGGGTATGCGCGGTCCCGGCGCTGTGGATCGCATGTCGCACATCCCCACCGCAAAGGTCGTGGCTCTTTGTGACATCGAGCCCTCTCGTGTGGCCAAGTCTCAGGCCATTCTTGAGAAAAACGGTGCTGCCCCCGCCAAGGAATACAGTGGCTCTGACACCGCTTATATGGCAATGGTTAAGGATCCCGATATCGACCTGATCTACGTGTGCACCGACTGGCAGCATCATGTGCCCATCTCGCTCGCCGCTATGGAAAACGGCAAGCATGTGGCATGTGAGGTGCCCGCTGCTCACAGCCTTGAGGACATCTGGGCTCTCATCAACACCTCGGAGCGCACTCGCAAGCACATGATGATGCTTGAAAACTGCTGCTACGACGACTTCGAGCTCACCGCGCTCAACATGGCACAGCAGGGTGTGTTCGGTGAGGTGCTTCACACTGAAGGTGCTTATATCCATAATCTCAGCGATTTCTGGAATGAGTACTACAACAACTGGCGCCGGGAGTTCAATGAGACACACGCCGGTGACATCTACGCCACTCATGGCATGGGTCCGGCAGCACAGCTGCTCGACCTTCACCGTGGTGACAACCTCGCTACTCTCGTAGCTATGGACACCAAGTCGGTAAGTGGTCCCGATTTCGTAGAGAAAACTACAGGCACACGTCCCGAGCCTTGGAAAAACGGTGACCACACCATGACCATGCTCAAGACCGAAAACGGCAAGACAATACAAATCCAGCACGATGTAGTGAATCCGCGTCCCTACTCGCGCATGTATCAGATTACAGGTTCCAAGGGCTTTGCCAATAAGTACATGAAGAACGGTATTGTACTCGACAAAGACGGTCTTGCCTCAGAGATGCCCGATCATGAGAATCTCTCAAGCCACGGCTTCCTCCCGCAGGAGCAGTACGAGGAGTTGATGGAGAAATATAAGCACCCCATCCTCAAAGAGATTGGTGAGAAGGCAAAAGAGGTCGGCGGTCACGGCGGTATGGACTTCGTGATGGACTATCGTCTGATCTACTGTCTCAACAACGGTCTGCCCCTCGATATCGACGTTTACGACATGGCAGAGTGGTGCTCGCTCGCTCCCCTCGGTGCTATCTCGATTGAGAATGGCTCTGCTCCCGTTGAGGTACCCGACTTCACTCGTGGCGCTTCCAACAAGGTAAAGGGTTTCCGTCACGCCTACGCTGACAAGGCTGAGTGAAATTAAGGTTTTCCAATAATTTTTCGATCCCTGTCGGGCTTTTTCAAGCCCGGCGGGGATTTCTCTTATTTATTATTGCCGCTGTTGCGGCAGTGACTGGCGTTGAGGCTCAGGTGGTGGCTGACACGCTTGAGAGGGGAGTGGAACTTAGGGAAGTCGTTGTCAAGTCCAAGAAAGAAAAATACAGCAAGAAGAATAACCCGGCAGTCGATTTTGTGAACCGTCTGCGCGGTCATGCACCCGACAATGACCCCCTGCGCAACGAGCATTATAATTTCAGGCGTTATGGCCGAGTCACGCTGGCTATATGCCCATTTGACACGACAAAGATGGCAAAGGAGGGAAGTCGGTGGAACTTCCTCAGGGAACACGTGATAGCTTCGCCGCTGTCCGACACGGTGATGCTTCCTATATCAGTCAAAGAGCGCTCTTCCACAGTGATTTATGAAGATAGGAAACGCCGTGAGATCATTGATGCCGTGAAACGCAACGGCATGGATGAGTTTGTGGATCAGGCTGGTACGGAGATGTATCTCGAGGATGTGATGCGCGATATCGACATTTTTCAGAACGATATCAACCTGTTTCAGAACCGGTTTGTAAGTCCGGTCGGGCGCATAGCTCCCGATTTTTACCGCTTTTATCTCACCGACACTATAGCGTCGCCCGATGGCAACGGGCGTTGGATTGAGCTCAGTTTCATGCCGATGGTCAACACCACCTTTGGTTTTACTGGACGGTTGTATGTTGCCGAAGGTGATACCACGATGTTTGTGCGCAAGGTGAAAATGGGCGTTCCGGCCAACATCAATCTGAATTATGTCGACAGATTTGAGGTTGACATTGAATTTGAAAGGGCGCCTGATGGATCGCGCCTGAAGACACTCGACGATTTCCGAGCCGAGCTGAAACTGTTGCCGTCGCTCCCCGGCATCTATGCCCGCCGGCTTGCCCGGTACACCGATCACAGTTTTGAAGAACCTTCGCAGGATAGCAAAGATATTTTGGCGCAGACCGAGGGGGAGATTGTCACCCTCCCCGATGCGGAGGCGGCCGGGGTCGAGGAGCATTGGCTGTCGTTGCGTGAGCCTGAGATGGAGAGCGCCGAGAGCCGCGTGCCGCAGCTCATGGCGCGTCTGCGCGGTGTACCAGTCTATAAATACGGCGAGAAAGCGCTCAGAATACTGTCGTCGGGCTACGTCGCCACATCCCGCCGTCCCAGAGCATCGAAATTCGATATAGGCCCTATCTACACATTTATCTCTGGCAACGACCTTGAAGGCTTGCGCCTGAAAGTTGGCGGTATGACAATGCCCCCGTTGAGCGACCGCTTGTTTGCCGGAGGTTACGTTGCCTATGGCACAAAAGACCGCCGCATGAAGTACAATGGTTGGGTAGAGTACTCCCTTATTGGTAAAACGAAATATGCAAGCGAGTTCCCGGTAAGGTCGTTCAGGGTCGAGTATTTCGACGATGTGAGCTACATAAGCCGCACATTGCTTTATACCGAGGACGATAATATGTTCATGTCGTTAAGCCGCAGTCCGCAGCGCATGATTCTCTATGAGCGCAAGGCATCGGCGAGATTCATGTATGAGCGGCGCGATCACCTGTCGTTTGAAGTTAAGACTTTTGTGAGCCGCAAAGAGCAATCCCCTTATGTCAGGTTTCAGGACGCCGAGGGGCGTACGGCCACCCACTATTGGCTCGGTGCGGTCGAGGCGACAGTTCGATGGGCGCCCGGCGAGAAATTCTACGAGTCACGCCGCCATCGTCTACCCATCAACCTCGATAACCTCGAGCTCTTCCTCACCCACCGTAGCGGGTTCACGCGCACATGGCGGCAGACACGGCCATTGAACACTACAGAATTAGGAGTGAGAAAACGCCTCTGGTTATCAGCCTTCGGCTACGTTGACCTCTTGGCAAAAGGAGGCCACATCTGGAACACCGTGCCATATCCCGAGATTGCCATGCCGTCGGCCAATCTCTCTTATGTCATACAGCCTGAAACATTTGCACTGGTCGATCCGATGGAATTTGTTGCCGACACCTACGGGCAGATCGACTTCTATTATCGTGCTAACGGGGCGTTGTTGAACCGTATACCGCTCCTCAACCGTCTGCGTCTGCGTGAAGTCATCGGCGTGAAAGGATGGTGGGGGCATCTTTCGCAGCAAAACCGTCCCGACCTGCACGATGACCTTTTCCGTTTTCCCGAAGCGGCCACACAGACCCGTATGCCGCGCCCCTACATGGAAGCAAGCGCCGGACTTGAAAACATCCTCAACATATTCCGGGTCGACTATGTGTGGCGGCTCACCTACCGGCGCGACGCCCCCTGTCTCCACGGCATCCGCATCGCCGCCCGCCTCAAATTCTAAGATTGCAGAGACGCACACTCCGCACCTCCTCTGAGTACTCCGATATCTCCGAGTCCTCATAACTCACAGTAGGGACGCGTCCTCCTGATTATCAGCGTGCGGCGCACGCGCTTTATGCAGTAACCGCGCCTGTGAGGGCGCGGTCATACAGTATGCGATAGCCGGGAGCACGCATCGCGTGTGGCTTGGGTCAGTAGACGAGCTCCAGATCGTCGAGGTACATCACCGAACCTCGTCCTCCAACATAGTAGTCTCCACCTTTAGATGCTGCGCAAACTATCATTATATTGGAAGGTCGAATACTTTTTTTGTAATTCAAAGGAATATTGAATTCTACAAGATTATCACCTTCAGTTGCTTCTGTGAAAATTATTTCGCCATAGGCGATCACATTGTCGTCATCCTCGCTGAAGAGATTGCGATCAGATGATTTGGTCTTTACAATCACAGGGAATTTTTGACTATTATTGTAGCTGTCAGGCTTTCCGGATGCAGATTTATCCGTCAATAACGCGATGTAAATTATTCCCTTATCCATATTACCCTTCACAAGTGTTTTATCGGGACAATCATCAGACTCATCAGTAATTGTTTGAGGTGTATAATGAACATATCCCTTGAGTGCTCGCGGGCGTGAAGTAAAAGGACGATCATGCAAGCCACGTCCCCAACCAAGTACACCATCCATTCCTTCAGTACCAAGATATTTCCCAATAAAAACATTTCCAGCAGCAAATTTTCCGATACCAATAACATTCGCATACTTGCTCTCAAGTCGAGCCGAAGATTTACCTGAATGGATTTTGCTTTCGTCAGTGTTCTTGGTAGTAAGAATTGCGCTTGCTTTCTTGGCTCCAGTGTTACCGGTATCCCAAAATAGACTTTTTATATCTGCACTTGGGAAAGTGATACCATCGTTGGTACACCATTCTTCAAACCCGGCATTGGGAAGCTGCGGAGCTGTTCCGGTCTGCGCAGTCAGAATATTATCATCAGAAGCAGGAGTACGAGTACCGTCGAAAGTGAAAGCAGGAATGTACTCATATTCGACGTTGCCTATTTCAAGACCTGAAACGGTTGCCGAAAATTTAGTGTTCTTTTTTATAGAGCGCGACTGTTCATCAACCTGTCCCGGGACATACTGTGACTCTTCCCAAGGTGTTTCCTCACCTACCTTGCGCACGAAGAAGCCAACTTCATCAACGTCGCCAGTAGTCTTACCTACCATCATTATTTCATCTTCAAACAGAGTGTTTTTCTGCTCGTCTGTCGTTTCTACTTTCATGACTCCGGGACCACTCTCTGTTACGATGAGTGTGAAAACTGCTTCATAGGATTTAATGTCACGGTCGGTCTCATCTTCCGCGAGGTCATAAGCTTCATCTTTTACTCGTAATGCAAACTTGTAAGTGCCTTTTTCAAGTGCATCGGTGAGTGATGATGCAAAGGTGATTGGAAATGATGTTGTTTTATTATCCTCATCAATTTCCAGTTTACCGCTTATGCCCGCTTCGGCAAGCTGATTGCGCAGTTCCGAAGCATTGTCATCTCCATAGAGATTGATTGTTCCCTCAGGCAGATTGCTCAGCCCCTCATGTATCAGTTCGACCGATGTGATCTGGCCTGATGAACGGGCTGTAAGCACTATATCCCCAACCTCGTTTTTTATAACAGGGAACGGATCATTAGCACTGAAATCTACAGGCTCTTGGGTGTCAGCGTCTATTGCCCGGCCTGTTATCTCCGGGCGGGTGCGGAATGTGACGGTGTGAGGCTCTTCAACGAGTGGTGTTTCGTCGATAGACACGGTGATTGACGAGCCGCCTGTCGGTTCGGGATCGCTATATGATACCTTGATTGTATATTTTGTTGCAGGTTTGGCGTTCGTGATTGTCTCTGTGCGGCTGTACTGCCCTCCGTCGTTTTTCGTTCCGGTGATGGTGTACTCAAGATTTTTGTTGTCGGCGGGGAGCAGGAAGTAGCCGGTGCGTGTTTCGCTCTGGCCGAATGTGAGGAATGTGGACGACGAAGACACTACTATCTTGTAATCTTTCAAAACCTCATCTACCCGGTCATATTCGACCGCTACGGCAGTGTTGGCAATCTTGCAGGTGAGTGTGACATCGGTTTCTCCACCGGCGATGATTTCAAATTTCTGCTCACCTTTGAAATAGCGATCATCCGGCTCAAATGATGCGGTAGGCGTATCGTTACCTGTCCATCCTTCAATGGTATATGTGCCAGCATTCAGAGTCTGAACTATCGATGTGCCGGTCTTATCCCAAGGAATGCCTGTCACGTCATTCCAGTAATGCAGAGTCTCGCCGCGTGAGTTTTTAAGCGCGAGATTAAGTTTATCGAGCAGAGCTTTGTTGTCGGTGGCGCGACTCACGACCACTTCGCTCACCTCGGTGCTTATCTTGGGAGTGAGGACAAGCTTTCCCTGCCCTTCGGCCATGCTGCCAAACTCATCGCTGCTGCAACCGGCAAACATGGTTGCCAGTCCTATTACAGCTATATATAAAATATTATATTTCATTTCACTGTCCTAAACTTAATCGGTGACAATGGATAGAATGACGGTTTTTGTATTACCGCTATTGTCTGTCACAGTAATTTCAAAGTCATGAGTGCCATGGAAGCTTTCAAGAAGTCCCATAGGTTGCGTGATGTCAAATGTTACATCTGACTGATCTTTCACCTGCGCACCATAGGCGATATTGAAACTTTCGCCAAGTTCTTTTGCGTCGTCAGGCTTGGCAAAATCAAGTCCTGAAAGTCCAGCGCCAATCATTGCAAAATCATCATCTGTCGAGGTGATATTCAGGACGAGACTTTTTATTCCGGCATCGGCATGGATATATACTTTGCCGTCGAGGTTGGCAGAGAAGTGGTTGGGAGTATCAAACTTCAGTTGGCTTGCCGAGAAAGTAATTTCAGGCTCCGGCTCTGGATCATCAGGCACAACAGGTGTCGGGTCAACCGGAGGAGTGGGGTTCTCCGGCTGCTCAGGCGTGGGATCAACCGGCGTTACGGGTGTTACGGGATCTTCCGGCTGGGGTTGTTCCGGCTCTGTTGTCGTGCCGTTCTGCCCCGGGATGACAGGCATATCGGGTGCCTGATAGTTGGGGTCTCTGAGGTCGGCAGGAGGATTCTGAGTCTCATCGGCATCTGTCTTGTAGTCCACGGTAAGGTCTTCGACTTTTACCGATGAGTCAATCACAATGCCGTTGCCAAGCTCAATGCTGCCGCTGGGCTTTGTATCTACCGGGTTTTCAGGTATGGTATCAGCCGGTTGCTCGGGTGTGGGATCAACCGGAGTGTTTGGCACAGTGTCGGTAGGCTGCTCAGGTGTAGGATCTACCGGGACATTCGGTATGGTGTCGGTCGGCTGTTCCGGGGTCGGATCGACTGGATTTTCAGGAGTCGGGTCAACCGGGTTCTCCGGCTGTTCGGGCTTGGGATCTACCGGGTTTTCAGGTGTAGGGTCTACTGGCTCATCACCTCCTCCGAGATCATAATAGATTATGCGGTGTTGCCCTGGCTGGATATCTGTATATATCGTTTGGAAAGATACCGGCTCTCCCTCAATCGTGCAGTCAAGAGTCGCAATGAGCGTCTGGCTTGTCGGGACGTATTCAAAGAAACCGGCGTGACCGTTGTCAATGTCATCGAGGCTGTAAACGAGCTCACCGTTGTCGTTAGCGATTACTGTGAGTTTGCAATCATCCGAGACAAGGCGGCGGAACTCATCCGACATCCTCACCGAAACCTTCACGTTGGCAAGACGACATATCACCTTCTCCACCTCGGTGGTGGCATCCTCCTTGATTGTGAACGTCTGTGTACCTTCATAGTAGGGAGCGTCCCATGCAGCCTTGTAGATCTCAGGCGTGCGCACGCACACTGCATAATCGCCCACCTCCATATCTATCTCGTTGGGCAGATCCTTATAGGCGTAGCGGTCAAGGACTTCCGAACCGCCGTCGGTGATCTCAACGATGAAGTCATCGGTGCTTGCGGCACGGCTTACAACTGCGGCGGCATTCACCTCATACTCAATCGAGCGCGAGGAAAGCGTGCCATGTTTAGTCCCCTTGTCCTCGTAGTTCCACGTCTCATCCTTGCAGCCTGTGGCAACCGACGCCAAAGTGCCTACTAATAGTGCGATATGATAGTATCTCATAATGATTGGTCAGTCTCTATAGGTTTATTTCTCTCCTTCCGATGTCTTTACTTTGAATTCAAAAATATGATGTTGTGTGTCTTGTTTGCTTTCCCATTCCTTATAAATCGTGATATCTTCTCCGTTGATCGTGCATGAAATTATAGCCCCGATTTTGCTTCCGGGCAGTGCATCGAGGTAGCCGGGAGTGTTGTTCTTGATCTTTTCGAGGTCAAAAGTGAGCGCAGCTTCATCGTCCCCCTCTACGGCCACACCCACAGTGCAGTCTTTATCCGCAAGAGCCTCAAGTCCTTCCGATAGCTTAACCGTGATCTTTGTTGCCACGAGCTTGCACACTACAGGCT
>CAMWSY010000075.1 GCA_947176995.1 uncultured Porphyromonadaceae bacterium
ATAGCCGGGATGTCAAGACATACTCAATGGATGATCTCATATATCTGCTGTGAACTATCTTTACAATCTCATTATCTAATGTATTATCCACCATGAAACAAATCTTCCTAATCAGTGCAGTGATGATGATGTGCGCTGCATGTGGTCCGACTCCTGCACCGACTGCCGAAGAGATCCTTACAAAGACGCTTGAGAATGTACGCAATGTTCACACCGCACGTTACAATATAACCGAACAACTCTTTTATCAGCCTGATGACTCACTCCATGGCATAAGTCCAACGAGACATAGCCGGGATGTCAAGACATACTCAATGGATGATCTCATATATCTGCTGTGAACATATTTGATTTATGATATTTTCTTTTTATTTGATTTGTGCGTCGTGAGTGTTAAATTTGCAATATGAAGAATACTAATCCCCATATCGTACAGTACCAAGGTTCTAAAAGGAAGCTAGCTCCTCAGATTCTTCCCTTTTTCCCAAAAAAATTCGATAGAATGATAGAGCCTTTTGCTGGTATGGCAGCAATGTCAATTGCAGTTGCTGCAGAAGGAAGATGCAATAAATTTGTTATAAATGATATTAATACTCCTTTACTGTCAATTTTGGAGGAAGGTATCCAAAATCCATCAAGACTAGTAGAGCAATATTCCTCTATATGGAAAGAGCAATTTGTTTATACCGAAGGTACTGAAGCACATTATTACTACATAAGAGATCGCTTTAATAATGGTCAAAAGGATGCAGCCACAATGTTATATCTGCTTGCAAGATGCGTCAAGGGAGCAATCAGATATGGTTCTGCCGGAAACTTCAACCAGTCACCCGACAAAAGAAGAAACGGGACATCACCCGAGAATTTAGCATATAATCTGACTCGCATATCACTCTTGCTTAAAGACCGTTGTGTATTTGAATCATGTGATTACAGAACGATTATCGAGAACGCTCATAAAGGGGATGTAGTATACATGGACCCTCCTTATCAGGGTGTATGCACAAGACGTGACTCAAGATATTTCTCTGGGATAAATCATGATGAGTTTGTGGAAAGTCTGCATATCCTTAATGAAAAAAAAGTCGACTATATCATAAGCTATGACGGATCATGCGGAGACAAAACTTATGGAAAAGATCTACCAGCCACATTAGGTCTTAAAAAGCTGTACCTTAATGCAGGACTGTCGACACAGGAATTGTTTAACGGGCGCAATAGCTCTACAAAAGAGGCTCTGTACTTAAGTCCGGGATTAATTTCAAATGGAGAAGCACCAAATACTCAACTGCAATTATTCTGATCATGCCACAATATCCAGAGCACTTCATTAACAAGCTTAAAGCAGTATCCAAAAAACGTCCTGCAACTATTATTAACCATATCTTGGCACATGGATGTATCACCTCTAAGGAAATTAAGGATATATACGGTTATGACCACCCCCCTCGGGCTATCAGGGATGTCAGGGAGCAGGGAATACCTATTATAACCTACCGGGTGAAAGACAACCAAGGGAAGGTTATTGCAGCATACCGTTTCGGTGATCCGTCGGAGATAGAAAACACTATTTCCAAGTCACATGGCCGTACGTTGCTCAGCAAAGCGATTAAGAATGCCCTTATAGAAAAATTCGGAGCAAAATGTTTTATTTATCAGGAAGATGTTGATGAATCATTGCTACAAATAGATCACCGGATTCCTTATGAAATCGTCGGTGAGGCATCAGAAAACGTTGACACCTACATGCTTGTAAGTCCATCGGCAAACAGAGCCAAATCATGGGCGTGTGAACATTGCGAGAACTGGAGCAAGAAAGATCCCGATTTCTGTTCAGGATGTTTCTGGGCATATCCGGAGAATTATTCTCATGTAGCGGGAAAGCAGGAGCGACGCATCATGCTTGTATTCAGCGGAGATGAAATCGAAGATTACAAAAAACTAATAGCACAATCTTGGAAAGCAGGTGCAGAAAATTTTATAAAGAGTTTGATTCACAACGCCATTAATTGACTTTGCTGAGACTATGGAGCGATTTAATGAGATGCAGCAGATAAAGCGTCACTTCTTTGCGATGCGCAATGGGGTGATAGCCGACGTGCTGCGGAAAGCGGGAAGCCCCTTCCGCATAATTTTCGGACTCACACTGCCCCAACTGACCGACGTGGCCAAGGCAACAGGCATGAATGCCGAACTGTCGCGCCGGCTATGGGACAACAAGACCACACGCTGCTCCATGCTGCTTGCTCCTATGATAATGCCGGCGGAGGAGATCACCCGCGGGGAAGTGATGCAGTGGATTGCAGAAGCTCCCTCGACCGAAGTGACCGATGTGCTGTGCCTGAAGCTGCTAAGGCGGTTGCCTCACGCCGTAGAGCTTGTGGGGGTGCTTGCCGGGAATGATGATACTGTTTCGCGCTACACGGCACTCCGTCTTGCGCTAAATCTGGTACGCGAACCTGATGCTCCGCTTGACGAGTGGGAACGTATGACGCTCGATGAGGAGAAAAGCGGAGTGACAATGACGCGCGGCATCGCGCGCCAGCTTGCTGATGAAATTGATTTCATTAAGAACCCGATATGACCGAAAACGTCAGAGACATAAAAATAGAGGATTTCGACTACTCGCTGCCCGACGGCCGCATCGCGCTGCATCCGCTCGCCGAACGTGACCGCTGCAAGCTGCTGGTATGGAAGGCCGGAAAAGGAATCGAAGACCATGTGTTCAGCGATCTGCCCGAACTGCTCCCTGCCGACAGCGTGCTGGTGTATAACAACACGCGTGTCATCAACGCGCGTCTGCGTTTCCGCAAAGGAGAGAGCGATGAGGGGGCGCTTATAGAGGTGTTCTGTCTCGAACCGGTCGCACCGGCCGATTATGCACAGAATTTCGCATCGACACAGAGCTGCTCATGGACCTGTCTGGTCGGAAACTCAAAGAAGTGGAAGCCGGAGCTGACGCTGAAGCGCACGCTCTCTATCGATGGTAAGGACGTCACACTTTCAGCCCGGCGCGCCACTGCCGCCTCACCCGTGACGGTGACATTTGAGTGGAGCGATGACGCGTTCACGTTCTCCGACATCATAGGCGCAGCAGGTGAGATACCCATTCCGCCATATCTGAACCGCAAAAGCGAGGAATCGGACAGCCACGACTACCAGACAGTGTTCTCGCGCATCGAGGGCTCGGTGGCGGCCCCCACTGCCGGACTGCATTTCACCCCCGCGCTGCTCGAAGCGGTGGATCGCCGGGGAGTGCAGCGACGCGAAGTGACGCTTCACGTGGGAGCAGGAACATTCCAGCCGGTGAAAAGTGAGGATATAGGGCATCATCCGATGCACGCCGAGTTCATAGCCGTGGACCGCAACCTCATTGAGGAGCTGGCGCAATGGACTGCCGACGGCCGACCAATAATTGCCGTAGGCACGACGTCGGTGCGCACTCTTGAGAGCCTATATCAGATAGGCACACTCATGGCAGCGGGACGATGGGAGGGCGAGGTGCCTCAGTGGTGGCCCTACGATCCCGCACATCCGGATCTATCGGCTCACGATGCACTTGAAACAATACTCGCCAACATGGAAGGTGATACGCTCGTTGCCGATACCCGGCTGATAATAGCCCCCGGCTACCGCTACCGCATAGTCGACGGCATGGTGACCAATTTCCATCAGCCCAAATCGACACTGCTGCTGCTCGTGTCGGCATTTATTGCCCAAGCTGCCGGCGACGGGCGCGAGTGGCGCCGACTCTACGACCATGCGCTGGCCGACGAGGATTACCGCTTCCTCAGCTACGGCGACGCGTGCCTGTTGATGAAATGACGATGAAACATAGACTCCTTTTCCTCATTGCTATCCTGCTTTCGGCGGTTGCTGCGGCATCTGCCGGAAAAGTTTACGGCGTAAAGGATATACCGAATGTGCACGTGGCCGACCGCACACGCTTTCTGTCGAACCCCGACGGAGTGATTTCGGCACGCGCGCAGCAGCTTGCCGACTCAATCATGAGCGATATATGGAGCAAGTCGTCGGCCGAGGTCGTGACTGTGGTGGTGGAGGATATAGGCGATGACACTGACCCCGACACTTTTGCCACCGAGTTGTTCGAGCAATGGGGAATCGGCAAGAAGGATAAGGACAACGGCTTGCTGCTGCTCGTGGCAGTGAACCAGCGGGCGGCAGTCCTACGCACCGGCTACGGCATCGAAGGAGTAGTGCCCGATATCACAGGAGGCAAGATCCTGCGCCACGACTTGTTCCCAAGGTTCAGGGAAGGCGACTACGACGGCGGCGTGATAGCCGCGCTGTCGACCCTCAACACAATCATCACCGATCCTGAAGCACGCGAGGAACTCATGTCGGTCTACGGCAACGATGCCGGTGCCGGAAGCAACGACGGTGAAGAGATGTGGAAAGCATATCTTCTGTTCTGTCTTGTCATAAGCTCGCTACTTGTCGGCTATGTGCTGCTCGTGCTTGTGTCGGGCGCCGAACCGCAGGAGAAATACACACGGCTGCAAAAGATGCGGCTGCTCACGGCCGTAGCTACTCCGTTCTGCCTCTTTATGCCTGCCCCGGCACTCTTGCTGCTGTTGTGGCAAATGAAGCGGCTGCGCCATGAAGCGCCTAAATGCCCGCGTTGCTCCACGCGAATGCGCCGGGCTACCCCTGAGGAGGAATCGCGCTGGCTCACCCCCGCCCAACAGACCGAACGGCGCATCAGATCAGTTGAGCACGATGTTTGGATCTGCCCGTCGTGCGACTATGGCATGGTGCGCTCCTACCCCAATCCCTCCTCCCCCTATCAGAAATGTGATCACTGCGGAGCCAAAGCAGCCCGACAGATAGATAACCGGGTGTTGCGCCCTGCCTCCTACAGCATGGAGGGAGAAGGCGCACAGACATTCTACTGCGAGAATTGCGGCAATCAGACGCATAAACGCTACCGCATACCGCGCAAACAGCGGCCGGTTGTAATTGTAGGCGGTCTGGGCGGACGCGGGGGCGGTTTCGGAGGTGGTGGCTTCAGTGGTGGAAGTTTCGGTGGCGGCATGACCGGCGGCGGTGGCGCTTCCGGCCGCTGGTAATACCACAGTCATTAAGGAGACGCAAAAAATAGCTATCTTTGCGGAAAGTTAATTCTGAAATAAAGTTACTGATATGAGATATTTTACTTCGGTCAATGATATAGGCCCGCTCGACAAAGCTGTGAAAGAAGCACTTGAGGTGAAGCAGAACCGGTTTGCCTACAGTCATCTCGGACGCAACCGCACTCTGCTCATGATTTTCTTCAACTCATCGCTGCGCACACGCCTGAGCACGCAGAAAGCCGCCATGAATCTGGGCATGAATGTGATCGTTCTCGACGTGAACAACGGTGCATGGAAACTCGAGACCGAGCGCGGGGTGATCATGGACGGCGACTGCCCCGAGCACCTGCTTGAGGCCGTGCCTGTCATGGGTTGCTACTGCGACATTATTGGAGTGCGCAGCTTCGCCCGGTTTGAGAACAAGGAGGATGACTACAATGAGAAGATCATCAACCAGTTCATCAAATACTCCGGTCGCCCGGTATTCTCGATGGAGGCTGCTACAGGTCATCCACTTCAGGCTTTTGCCGACCTCATCACAATAGAGGAGTACAAGACCAAAGCCCGTCCTAAGGTGGTGCTCACGTGGGCTCCCCATCCCCGCGCACTGCCGCAGGCCGTGCCCAACTCGTTTGCACAGTGGATGAATGCCGCCGGATATGATTTCGTCATTACACATCCCAAAGGCTACGAGCTTGCGCCTGAATTTGTGGGCAACGCCAAGGTGACCTACGATCAGGACGAAGCACTGCGTGGTGCCGATTTTGTCTACGCCAAAAACTGGTCAGCCTATGCCGACCCCAACTACGGTCAGATTCTCTCGAAAGATCGCGCGTGGACAATCACAACCGAGAAGATGGCGCTGACCGACAACGCCTACTTCATGCACTGCCTCCCCGTGCGCCGCAACATGATCGTCAGCGACGACGTCATTGAGAGCGATCGCTCGCTTGTTATCCCCGAGGCCGCCAACCGCGAGATTTCGGCCGAAGTCGTGCTGAAGCGTATGCTCGAAAGCCTCTGATCCCTCGGGAAACCCTGACCTTACATTTGCGGCTCGCCCCTCCCCGGCGAGCCGCAATGTAATATATAGCCGTTAATACTATATTTCATGCAGGTCATTTTGCAAAGCCATCATCTCTATGAATTTTGCGGTTGCAAAGAGAGGGACATTGGTAACCCAATCCTGTTTTTCAAACCCTTTCATTGTGAAACGATAACCATGCATACCTGTCGAGGCATTATCTACCGTGATAAATTGTCGCAATGATTTTGCACGCGTATTCTCTTCGGCCTTGACCTCAACAGGTAAAAGCTGCGAACCGGCCTGAACAATAAAATCAATTTCCATTGAGGAATTTTCCTTAGCATAGTATGCAACCACACAATTATTTACAGTGACCGCCTGAGTCAGCACATAGTTTTCAGTAAAAGCTCCCTTGAATTCTGAGAAAATATTGTTACCGATAAGCATGAGTGCCGCAGGTGCTTGAGCCATGGCTCCAAGAAGTCCTACATCAAGCAGAAAAAGTTTGAAAGCGTCTTTCTCTATATAGAAATTCAGAGGTATGGCAACTTTTCTGACACGACAAACTTTGTAAACAAGTCCGGCATCTACAAGCCATTGTATCGCCTTTTCATAATCGGCTGAGCGCGCTCCCTTACGCAAAGCTCCGAACACAAACTTCTTGTTCTCCTTGGCAAGTTGCGACGGGATTGACTGAAACACAAGCCGCGCGCGCTGAGTATCACTCCCGGCATGTTTGGCGATATCTGCCTCATAAGCCGATAATATATCGGTCTGCACTTTTCTAACAGCCTCAGGATTGCGGGTCTTTATGAAGGTCAGAACCGATTCAGGCATTCCACCAACAAAATAATACTGTCGCAATAGTCCTACATAATCAACCAACAGACTGTTTACTACCGAATAATTCTCCTGCTCCCTTAACAGTTCCGCCTTCTTGTCTTCACCGAGAGCATACAAGAATTCTGTAAACGTCATAGGGTATAGGTGCAGAATATCGACCTTACCTGTCGGAAAAGAGAATCCCTCCATGTTCTGCACTCCAAGTAATGATCCTGCCACCGCAACACAAACCTCGGGTGCATCCTCTTGGAAATACTTGAGTGAAGCAACAACCTCCGGGACATCTTGCACTTCATCGAGAAAAACAAGAGTTTTACCGGGTCTTATCTCTTCCCCGCTCAATGCCGACAATCCGATCAATATCCTGCTGATATTTTTATCTTCTGAAAAAAGTTCCTTTATGGCCGGATTCATAAAACAGTTTATATAGACCATATTATCGAACTCTTTTTTTCCGAATTCTTTTAGAATATATGTCTTCCCTACCTGACGTGCGCCATATAACATAAGAGGCTTACGTGATTCCGAGGCCTTCCAATCCAATAGCTGCGAATAAATACTGCGTACCATGTTAACGAAATGCTTGATTATTCCGCAATATTACAATTTTATTGGGGAACTTCCGCACTTCCACCACATTTTTATGGGCGAATAATTGTAGTCAGACAACATTTTTATGGACGAACTTTGCTTCTGCAACTACATTTTTATTGGGATGAGTAAGTTTGACAAACTCCGTGACTTGCATTCATGAGCTTTTGCACCTGTAGGGTTGTTCCACCGAATTATTTGACTAAATTTGTAATATATAAACGCGAAAGCAAATATAACGCACACTACATGGCAAACCGCAAGACTCAGGACTTAGTCAATTCACTGAAAAGCAAAGACAAGAAGCGCGTGCTTTTCGTTTGTCTCGGCAATATATGCCGATCACCGGCTGCCGAGGGGATCATGCGCGACATTGTCACTGAGGCGGGCGACACCGACCGCTGGGTCATTGACTCGGCCGGGATCGGTGGATGGCATGTAGGGCAGCAACCCGACCACCGCATGTGCGTTCATGCCCGTCGCCGCGGCATCGACCTGACCTCCCAGCGCTGCCGTCAGGTGCGTCCATCTGATTTCGATGATTTTGACATCATCATCGGGATGGATGCGTCAAATCTATCCGACCTGCGCGAACTTGCCCCGACCGTCGAGGCCGAGCGCAAGATTGTGGGAATGGCTGAGTTTGTGACCTTGGCCACCCGCTACGACCACATCCCCGACCCCTACTACGAGGGTGCCGAGG
>CAMWSY010000076.1 GCA_947176995.1 uncultured Porphyromonadaceae bacterium
GGATTTCCCGGCAATGCTTGTGATAGGCTTGGCGCTTATGGTCACATTCCAAGCACTTTTCCACATGGCCATCGTCACGGGCGTGTTCCCGGTGTCGGGACAGCCGTTGCCGCTTATCTCAAAAGGCGGCTCATCAATATTGATTACGTCAATCGCTTTCGGCATAATGCTAAGCGTCAGCCGTTTTGCCGTTCAAAACGACAAGCGGCAGGATATCAAGGACGAAATGAACTCACTCCCCGAAGAAATGAGGGCAGAAAACGCCACACGCCTATGAAATACATGATAAGCGGAGGAGGAACCGGCGGACACATCTTCCCCGCCATAGCGATAGCAGATGCCATACACCGCAATGATCCCGCAGCGGAATTTCTGTTTGTAGGGGCTACGGGGCGCATGGAGATGGAGCGCGTACCTGCCGCCGGGTATCCTATCGTCGGGCTTCCGGTCGCAGGCTTCTCCCGGTCGAATATGCTCGCAAACTTCGGGGTGGTCGTGAAGCTGCTGAAAAGTATGCTCAAAGCCCGCAAAGTGGTGGGATCATTCAGGCCTGACGTGGCAATCGGTGTAGGGGGCTATGCCTCGGGACCAGTGCTGAAAGAGGCGCAGCGAAGGGGTATTCCCACACTGATACAGGAACAGAATTCATACGCTGGTGTCACCAACAAGTTGCTCGCAAAGAAGGCTGAACGTATCTGCGTGGCATACGACGGCATGGAGCGTTTTTTCCCTGCCGAGAGAATCACCGTCACCGGAAATCCGCTTCGCAAAGCGGTGGTGGAGGGCGCAAAGTCCATCGCGAAGGTAGATGCAAAATCACGTCTCGGTTTCAGCACTGACCGGAAGCTGCTCGTGATAACGGGGGGAAGTCTCGGGGCACGCACGCTGAACCGCAGCATTGCCGCCGATCTTGACAAAATTATCTCAGCGGGTATCAATGTGCTTTGGCAGACAGGCAAATACTATATCGACGAATACAAGCCGCTGGGCAAGAAATATCCTGCTGACAGGGTGCAGATCGTGCCGTTTCTCAACGAGATGGAGCTGGTGTATGCCGGTGCCGACCTGATTGTGGCACGCGCCGGAGCAAGCACTATCTCGGAGATTCAGGCCACAGGCACAACCGCACTGCTTGTGCCCTCGCCTAATGTGGCAGAGGATCATCAGACCCACAACGCAAATGCACTCGCATCGCGCGGGGCAGCCGCAATGGAGCCTGATGCTACTATCGAAGGGAGATTGGGCGAACTTGTAATCGCGCTTATGAACGACACGGAAAAGCTGAAATCCATGGGAGCCGAGGCTGCTAAAATGGGTATAGCCGACTCCGATGACCGCATTGCCGCACTCGCAGTGGAAATCGCAGAAAAACAAAGTAAAAAGGGGAAATGATGAAGAAGAAGGCATATTTCGTGGGAGCCGGAGGAATAGGCATGGCGGCACTTGAACGCTACTGCCTGTCGCGCGGCATGGAAACCGGTGGATATGACCGTACTCCGACCGAGCTGACGTCGCAACTCGAAGCTGAAGGCGTCGAGCTCACTTTCGACGACTCGGCTGAGGCAATCCCCGCTCGTTTCCGTAACCCTGAAGAAACGCTTGTAGTCTACACTCCGGCTGTCCCGGAGAGTCACCCCGGACTAAGATGGTTCAGGGACAACGGGTTTGAGGTCGTGAAACGCTCGCGCCTGCTCGGTGACATAACACGCACAAGCCACGGCATCTGTTTTGCCGGCACACATGGAAAAACCACCACCTCGTCGATGGCAGCACACATCCTGCACTCGACGCCGGGCGTGGGTTGCAATGCCTTTCTCGGTGGAGTTCTGCGCAACTATGACAGCAATTTCCTGTTATCTCCCGAATCGCAGTGGACGGTGATAGAAGCGGACGAATTTGACCGCTCGTTTCACACGCTGTCGCCGTGGATCGCCGTAGTAACCGCCACCGACCCCGACCATCTCGACATATACGGCACTGAGGAAGCATACCTCGAGAGTTTCGCCCACTTCACGTCGCTCATACGTCCCGGCGGTTTTCTTGTGATTCACACCGGGCTGAAGATGCAACCACGTGTACCTGAGGGAGTGACGGTCTACACCTACGGCACCGATGCCGATGCGCAATTCCGTGCCGTCAACATACGTCACACCGAGGGGAAAGTTGTGTTTGACATACAATTGCCTGACGGAACAATACTCCGCGATTTCGCACCGGGAGTGCCTGTAGAAGTCAATATCGACAACACAGTGGCGGCGGTAGCAGCCTGCTGGCTCACAGGAGAAATGGATGAGGAGGCAGCTCGCGAGGCAATGGCTTCGTACATGGGACCGAAGCGCCGCTTTGAACTCAGGTGGCGCGAGGATCGTCCCGGCGGACGGGTGATTGTGGATGATTACGCCCATCACCCCGAGGAACTGCGCGCCTCGATACAGTCGATGCGCAAGCTCTACCCCGGCCGACGCCTGACAGTGGCATTCCAGCCCCATCTCTACACACGCACACGTGATTTCGCCCCTGAATTTGCCGAAGCCCTGTCGCTTGCCGACGAGGTTGTCATGATCTCGCTCTATCCCGCCCGTGAGCAGCCGATCCCGGGCATTTCATCGAAAACGATTCTCGATCTTATCGACGGTCCGGAAAAGTTGCTCATTGACAAAGAAGATTTCGCAAAAACAATAAAAAAACGTAACTTTGAAATCTTATTGACGGCAGGTGCCGGGGATCTCCCCGACTACATACCGGAACTCATTGACCAACTCGAAGCATAACAGATTACGAAACAGCTACTTTGACACGAAAATCCATCATACGATGCGCACTCTCGGTAGTCCTCGCGGGCTATCTGGTTGTTGCCGTGGGCATCGCTCAGGACATGGCCGCGCTCGATCGTGTGACCGGTGTCGAGATCAAAGTAGCGGAGACGTCGCATCATGCGGGGCGTAATTTCGTGACCGTGGACGGCATCAGTTCGGAACTGGGTCAGCTTCCCACCGACACGACTCTTCTGCGCGACGTGAACCTGCGCGGCATCGAGCGCAAGCTCGACGATGTGGTCAATATAGAGACTGCCCGCGTCACCCGCTCGCAGACGGGGCGCATCCACATCGATGTGGTGCCGATGATACCAGTTGCACGCATCTTCTCGACCGACGGCACTTCCTACTACATCAACCGCGCCGGAAAGCGCCTTACAGCCGATGCACGCTACCACGTGGACGTCCCGGTGGTGACCGGCGATCTCGGGCGTAACGGCAACGTGGCTGCGGTAGACCTTCTGCCGCTGATGAAGCATATAGCATCGGATTCGCTGCTCAACAGCCTGACGACCTCGCTCAAGGTCACCCCTGCCGGCGATGTGCTTCTGATTCCCGCCATACGCGGCCATGTGGTCAATCTCGGCGATCCGCGCGACGGCAACACCGCCGATAAATTTGCCCGCCTTCTCACCATGTACCGCAAGGTGCTTCCTGTGAAAGGATGGCTCTACTACGATACGATCTCAGTGAAATTTGCCGGTCAGGTCGTGGCGACGAAGGCCAAGAAGCGATCGGCTCAACAGATAGCGGCCAAGGAGCTTGTCGATCCAGAGGAGGACACTCTCGACAACATGCTCACGACCGATGCCGCCTCGGGTGACAACACTCCCGCGGTAGCCAACAAGAAACCATAAGACTCTCTACTCCATCAACCGTTCAACCAACACACCACACATTACAGCATGCCTCTCCATATTGTAGCATTTGAAATCGGAAGTTCCCATATCAAGGGTGCCGTGGGCACCGTTGAGGATACGGGCAACATCAACATAGTCGCCGTCGAGGAGGCTCCGCTCTTCGGGTGTGTCCGTCACGGCCGCGTGCTCAACGTAGAGGAGACGGGCAACCGCATCCTTGAGATCAAGCGCAAGCTCGAGAATCACTCCACGGTGACGCCGCTGAAGATTTCAGGCGCGTTTGTGTCGCTTGGCGGTCGCTCTTTAGCGTCATACCCTATCGAGACAAGCCGCGCGCTGGGTGATGAGACCGAAATCACGCACGACATTGAGAAGCAGCTTATCGAGCAGGCCAAGACATGCTGCAAGACTGACAAGGAAATCCTTTCGGTCGTTCCATGTGCATATTGTGTGGACGGACGCTGGCAACGCAAAGTTGTAGGAATGTACGCCAATGAAATCAAAGGGCGTTTCTCCGTCATAACAGCAAGCAAAGACGCAAAGAAGAACCTACGTCGCGCCTTTGACCACGCAGGTCTCAAGATACTCAGCAACGTAGTACGTCCGCTCGCCCAGGCTGACGCGGTGCTTACCCGTGATGAACGTTCGCTTGGATGTGTGCTCGTTGATCTCGGTGCAGAGACAACCACTGTTTCAATTTACAAAGACCGATCACTACGTTATCTTAGGACAATACCGCTCGGTGGACGCGCTATCACGCGTGACCTCGCCACCGCGCTCAGTCTGCCCGAAGACCGCGCGGAGGATATCAAGATTTTCCAAGGATCGGCATTAGTTTCTGAGAATGACGATCTTGGGACGCGGAACATCGACGGGCTTGACACAACCACGATCAACAACTATGTGAGAGCTCGCGCAAACGAGATCGTGGCCAACATAATGCAGCAGCTTACATACGCCCGCCTTCGCCCAGAGGATCTTCCTGCCGGATTCATCATCACCGGTGGTACCTCGATACTGCGCGGCCTCAAAGATCTGCTGCACCGCGACAGCGGCATGAAAGTGCGTAATGCCGTACCCACGGAACGCGTTAAGTTCAGCGACCCTTCGGTTTTTGCCGGCCAGATGGTGGATGTAATATCTATCATCTCCACCGCCCAGCGCATGGGAGCGGCAGCGGAGTGCCTGACCGACAACAAACCCCAGACAGGCTACTACTCAACACAGTATCCGCGTCAAACAGGATATCAGAGGCAACAACCACTTCAACAACCTCAACAGCCACAGTATCCGCATCAATCGGGATATCAAGGGCAACAACCACTTCAACAACCTCAACAGCCACAGTATCCGCATCAATCGGGATATCAAGGGCAACAACCACTTCAACAACAACCTCAGCAGGGGAGCGGCTACCAGCAGACCGAACAGCGTCCTTACGCTCACCCAGAAAGTCCGCAGCAGCAGGTTCACAACGAGATAACCGATACCGAGCAAGTGAAGATGCCAAACTGGACTCGAGATAATACTACTACCGACAGTGGCTCTAATAATGCCTCCGACTACAATAATACCTCGCATCCACTTCGCGATGAAACCAAAAAGAAAACCATCTTTGACATCTTAAAAGAAAAGATGGTAGGCTACATCTCGGAAAGCGAGGACGACGATGATGATTCCGACGAGTAAAAGCAGCTTAAGCGCAAGCAGAGAAACTACATAAGAAACCTCCCTACCCATCCCTCTCTTTCACCCACAATGACAATAGAAGAGCTCGAAAAAGAACATAATTTCTCAGACCCGGCAGAACAGCCGGCCAAGGAGATAATAATAAAAGTGATCGGCGTAGGTGGCGGCGGTTGCAACGCTGTGACACACATGTACAAGAAGGGCGTGGCTCATGTGACCTACGCTCTCGCGAATACTGACAAGCAACAGCTTAATCACTCGCCAGTGCCATCAAGAGTTCTTCTCGGCCCTAAAACGACCAAAGGACTTGGAGCCGGTAATGTACCTGATGTAGCGCGTGAGGCAGCCGAGGAAAGTGTAGCTGAAATAAACCAACTGTTTGACGATGATACCCGCATGGTGTTCATAACTGCCGGTATGGGAGGCGGCACAGGCACAGGGGCATCGCCAGTTGTGGCGCGTGTGGCGCGTGAGCGCGGACTTCTCACGGTAGGTATTGTCACTCTCCCGTTCTTGTTTGAGGGTGACGCGAAAATGATAAAAGCTATCAATGGCGCACGCGAGATTGGCAAATATGTTGATTCTCTTCTTATTATCAACAACGAGATTTTGGCCGAACAATTCGGAGATCTCACGCTTCTGAATGCTTTTCAGAAGGCAGATGACACTCTGGACAATGCCGCAAGCTCAATAGCCGAGCTGATCACGTCGGAGGGGTACATAAATCTCGACTTCAATGACGTGTCGACCACTCTCACCAATGGACGTGCAGCTATAATATCTACAGGCTATGCTGAAGGTGAAGGGCGTGTACGTGCTGCAATTGAAGACGCCCTCCGCTCCCCGCTGTTGCGCGAGAAAGATATTTTTACCTCAAAAAAAATACTATTCAACCTTTTCTACAACCCCAACTCGAGCAATCCGGTAATGATGAGCGAAATCGCAGATTTCCAATCATTCACCAAAGGCATTCCCGGACTCGATGTTATATATGGTGTGTCGTTTGATGAATCACTGGGCGAGAAAGTAAAGGTATCGATTCTTGCCGCAGGATTCGATACAAAGCTTATCAATGCTGTGAGCAGACCGACCGCCAGCACACTTGGAGATGATATAGAAGTATTGGAATCGGACGAGACTGACAATAGGATTCCTCAAATCTCGGATGAAGATATGCGGCTACTAAGCGCAGCCTATGGCGCAGACAAGATTGCCGAACTGCGTCAGAACCGCAACGCACAAAATTTCGTCATACTCACACCCGAACAGATGGAGGACGACATTGTCATAGAGCTGCTCGAGAACACTCCGGCATTTAACCGCGACCAGGTTCATGCCGAGGCCATACGCACAGGTAAGCCAATCATTTCAACCAATTCCGGCTCAGGCGGTCTCTCGTTTGCCCCCAAAGCATCGGGACGCATCGGCGTGAAGAAGCCTGCGGCACAAGCCACCAATGATGATGACGACGATTTCGGCATAATCAGTTTCATAAATTAATAAGCTCTCAAGAACATACCTATCAGATAATGAACAGCATAAATCTTGACAACAAGAATCTGGCAGGAGTAGTCACTCCCGAGCAGATCGCAGCCTACGATAAGGCCGCTACCGAAGCTATCTATCAGCTTGACAACGCTACCGGCGAGGGATCGGATTTCCTCGGCTGGGTGAGTCTCCCGGGTGAGATCACCGACGCTCAGATCGACGACATCAACACCACCGCCAAGAATCTCGCCGACAACTGCGAGGTTGTTGTGGCTGTTGGTATCGGCGGAAGCTTCCTCGGCGCAAAAGCTGTGATCGACGCTCTTTCCGACACTTTCGCCCCCACGCAGAAGGTGGTGTTTGCCGGACAGAATATCGGCGAGGATTACCTCCATCAGCTTCTCAACTTCCTTAAGAACAAGACCTACGGCATCATCGTGATCTCCAAGAGCGGCACTACGACCGAGCCGGCTATCGCATTCCGCCTCCTGCGCGAGAAACTTGAGGCCAAACTCGGCAAAGCCGAGGCCTCAAAGCGCATCGTGGCAGTGACCGACGCATCGAAGGGCGCCCTGCGCAAGATGGCCGATACCGAAGGGTGGAAAACATATATCATCCCCGACAACGTGGGCGGCCGTTTCTCGGTGCTCACCCCTGTTGGTCTGCTTCCTATCTCTGTTGCAGGATTTGACATCAAGGCTCTGGTGGAGGGCGCACGCGCCATGCAGATCGCAACCATGAAGCCGGGTGCCGAGAATCTCGCGCAGACCTACGCCATGACGCGCAATGCTCTCTACAACGCAGGGAAAAAGATCGAAATTCTTGTCAACTACAATCCGCGCCTTCACTACATGGCCGAGTGGTGGAAACAGCTCTACGGCGAGAGCGAGGGTAAGGATGGCAAGGGTATCTTCCCGGCTGCCGTCGACTTCTCGACCGACCTGCACTCGATGGGTCAGTGGATTCAGGATGGCGAGCGCACGATCTTCGAGACCGTTCTCTCGGTAGAGAATCCCGACCACACCGTTGTGATCCCCACCGACGCCGACAATCTCGACGGCCTCAACTACATCGCCGGCAAGCGTGTCGACGAGGTGAACAAAATGGCGGAACTCGGCACACGCCTCGCCCACATCGACGGCGGCGTACCCAACATGCGCATCACTATCCCGTCGATCACCGAGCGTCACTTAGGTGAACTCATCTACTTCTTCGAGCGTGCATGTGGCATCAGCGGCTATATTCTCGGTGTCAATCCGTTCAATCAGCCCGGTGTCGAGGATTACAAGCGCAATATGTTCGCCCTCCTCGAGAAGCCCGGTTACGAGCAGCAGACGGCAGATATAAAGAAGCGTCTATAAGGTGATTAACCGATAGAATTGAGGTCG
>CAMWSY010000077.1 GCA_947176995.1 uncultured Porphyromonadaceae bacterium
GGCGTCATGTTGTCGTAGATCTGCTTGAAGTCGTCGCCGCTGAGGTTGGTGATGGCAAAGGGGATTGCGTGGCTGTCGGGATGGTCAGACACGAATTTTTTTATCGCTTCATCGTAGCGGTTCATTATGTCGGTGACCTGAGCTTCGGTGACGTTATCATTGTTGCTGACCAGCGAAACGTATTCCTGCTGAATGGGTGCGGTGATTGATGAGAGTGTTGTGATGTCTTCCATCAACGGGGTGCCTTTCACCTGATAGTCGAGAGGATTGAAACTGGTGATGTTGACTTGAAGGTTGTCGCCGGGCGTGGCGTAGAATTCAGGATCGGCCATGCTTGCTGCAGGTGGCATAATGTCATATCTTGCAGCCCCAGTGGGATCGAGCTTCATGCTTGCTGTACCGTTCTTTACTTCAAGGGTGTCGTAAATAACGATAAGGTCTTCCTGCCGTTGGGCAGTAAACATATTCTCGATTGTCACATGGCTGACTATCAGAGTGCTCTCTGTGAAATCGCTGGGAAGTTGTATGGTCACGCTGCCGTTGTCGATAGAGCAGGAGGCCACTATCAGGCCTATCACTGCAAATGAAAGGATTTTCTTCATTCTATAGATGTATGTGAAGTTGTATGAAAGTTTAACAAGTATTAAATGACAAATGTTCTGATATGTTATCAGATAAGCACGATCATGGCGTTAATAGGAGATCGTTTGCTACAGTTCTGGAGGTTAGGGGGTGGGTAAAAGAAAAGCCCCATTCGGTTGTGAATGGGGCTAAATGATTGTGTATCAGGATATTGTATCACTCCCACTCGATGGTGGCTGGTGGCTTTGAGGAGATGTCGTAGGCGACGCGGTTGACTCCTTTGACTTTGTTGATGATGTCGTTGGAGACTTTGGCGAGGAAGTCGTAGGGAAGGCGTGCCCAGTCGGCTGTCATGGCGTCGGTGGAGGTGACGGCACGTAGTGCGACTGCCTGCTCGTAGGTGCGCTCGTCGCCCATGACGCCTACGCTGCGTACGGGGAGGAGGATGGCGCCTGCCTGCCAGACCTGATCATAGAGGCCCCAGTCACGGAGTCCCTGAATGAAGATGTCGTCGGCTTCCTGAAGGATGCGTACTTTCTCTGGGGTTATGTCGCCAAGGATGCGTACTGCGAGTCCGGGGCCGGGGAAAGGATGACGCGAGATGAGTCGCTCGGGCATCCCAAGCTCACGACCTACGGCACGCACTTCGTCCTTGAAGAGTAGGCGGAGTGGCTCGCAGAGCTTGAGGTTCATTTTCTCGGGGAGTCCACCGACGTTGTGGTGGCTCTTGATGGTTGTGCCTGTGATGGAGAGTGACTCGATGCAGTCGGGATAGATGGTGCCCTGTGCAAGCCACTTCACATCGACGATTTTGTGTGCCTCGGCATCGAAGACGTCGATGAAGCCTTTGCCGATGATCTTGCGCTTGCGCTCGGGCTCTTCGACGCCTGCGAGCTCGCTGAAGAATTTTTGGGATGCGTCGACTCCGATAACGTTCAGGCCAAGTCCTTCGTAGTCGCGGAGGACGGAGGTGAACTCGTCTTTGCGGAGAAGGCCGTGATCGACGAAGATGCAGGTGAGGCGGTCGCCAATGGCTTTGTTGAGAAGCACTGCGGCTACCGAGGAGTCGACACCTCCGCTGAGACCGAGAACGACTTTGTCGTTGCCAAGCTGCTCGCGTAGTGCCGCTACTGTTGTCTCGATGAATGATGCCGCGCTCCAGTCGCGCTTTGAACCGCATATCTTCTCAACGAAGTTGCGCAGGATGGTGGTGCCGCACTCGGAGTGGAACACCTCGGGGTGGAACTGCACGCCCCAACGTTTTTCGCCGGGTACGGCATAGGCTCCGACTTTGACATCGTGGGTGGATGCTATGACTTCCCAACCGGTGGGCAGGGATGTGATGGTGTCGCCATGGCTCATCCACACCTGATCGCCTACGCTGACATCGGCAAGGAGGGGATCGTTGCTGTTGACGAATGAAAGCTTGGCACGGCCATATTCGCGCGAGCCTGCGGGCTCGACGCTTCCGCCGTTTTCATAGGCCATGAACTGCGCTCCATAGCAGATGCCGAGAATGGGGAGCGCGGCGGGTATGTCGGCAAGGTTGAGTCGGAATGCTTTTTCGTCGTAGACTGAGAAGGGGCTGCCTGAAAGGATGACTCCGATAACGGTGGGGTCGTCCTTGGGGAATTTGTTGTAAGGCAGAATCTCGCAGTAGACGTTGAGTTCGCGTAGACGACGTGCGATAAGCTGTGTCGTCTGTGAACCAAAGTCAAGAATGATAACTTTTTCCTGCATATTATGTTTCAGTAGGAGTTTTATTCGCTATAGCGGGTGTCGAATGAATCGAGCTTTTTCTGATAGTAGTCGCGTAGATCAGTCCAGCGGTAGTAGTTGCCCGTGACGGGGGTGACGGGGAGGGATATCTCACGCTCGTTGAGGAGTGCCTTGACAAGAATCTTGTCGGGGTCGCACGCTTTGTTGATCTGCGGACGGTAGAAAATGAACTGTATGTTTGACCCCATGGGGAAAATCTCGTAGTTGCGCCAACGATCCTGCAAGTTGTTGAGGTCATTGATTTCGTCGCCGTAGTGTCCTAACTCGAGGAAAATGGTGAGTGGAATGAGCACGGTCTCGTGGCCGAAGCGGAGGTTGGCACTGAGTTTCGGCGAGGTCATGGCAGTGTCGGCACTCTGGAGTATCTCGTTGAGAAGGAAGCGCTGATTGAAGGGTACACGGCCGTCGGATGCAGCGGAATTACCTACGCTAATAAACCATGAAGCATTATCGGCAAGCCACTTGCGTGTGATCATCTCGGGGGTGAAGAGATCGTAGAAAGAGGGGTGATCGTCGTGGCTCTGTGCATTGACGGTCACGTAGAAAAGGTTGTTGAAGAGTGAGTTGGAGTCAATGTTGTCGGCAACAAAATCGCGATCGGTGAAGAGGCGATCAAAGAAGTAGCTTTTGTCGAACGGGAGTGTGTCGACAGCATCACTGAGATGGGCTGCTTTACGGGCTGCCTTGAATGAGCCCTGATCGAGATCGGAGTTGTTCAGGATTGGCTGAGTGGTCGTGGAGGCATCCATTGTGATTACAAGCTCGGGATTGAGTGCCTGAAGCTCGGCTACCTCGTTGGCCATCGAAAGGATGCAACGGATTACTTTGGTGGATTTAGCGTCGACATGGGTGCCGGGTGCAAATACCGACGGGAAATTGTGGTACATGCGGTTGGCAATGCCGCGGTGCTGGCGGTGTCCGAGCGGGCTGAGCTCGCCGATGCGGGTGCGTGACTGCTCAAGTATGTCGCGCATCTGGTTGAGGACTTCCTGACCGCGTGGGGTGAGCTTGCCCTGCTTCTCGGCTATCTCAAGTTGCTTTACCGGTGCCTCGTAGTAATTGAGGTTGGTGAGCCAGCGGCTGCCATGACGTCCGTAGTGCTCGATGTGGAAGGGTGTGTATCCTTTGGGAGCGGGGGACAACTGTGGGATGCCACGCTCAGGAACCGGATATGCGAAATACTGGCTGCCTGCTTGCAGGGAGTCAGGCATATTGTCGGCAGGTGTCACAGCCCAAGCTGCAAGAGAGCACAGCATTGCGGCAGCAGGAATTAAATACCGTTTCATGAAGTGATGTGAATTAGTTTTATTTTTATATATGCAAATATAAGCAAAAAAAGGGAACAAAAGGTGGCTCAGGGTTGTTGAATAGATAAATAAGTGATAAATGAAGGCTCCACACTCGAGCCACTGATGCAGTCCCAGCGACACGAAGTCGCTCCCCGAAGGATAAAGGAGGTTGGAAGTGACCCCGCTGCGGAAGGTGAGATACTCTGAGAAACACACGCGAACCTTTGACTCTTTATCTCGATGTCAAGTCTTCCTGCTACATAGATGGTCTGGCAGGGGGACTTGGCGCGGGCAAAAAGCCCAGTTTTTTACGACTACGGTATAAAAATCAAAAAAGGAGCTTCTCACGAAGTTCCTTTTAATGGTTTCCAATAGGTACAATTTCTAAGGTAAAAAAGATTGTTCTGGTTTGCGTTGCAAAAATGGGAGTTAAAATTTATATGACAAAATTATTTGAGGTGTTATAAAACATTGTTGTAAAACATATTTTGATTGCTATCTTTGAGAGTGAAAGAACCGGGATATTACCCAATACACTTCACAAAGATTTACCTGTAAGTAATATATGTCTGATAACCAATTAATAAATAAAGATAGGACACTCGAAGTGTGTGCCGGTGACCTGCGCAGTGTGTATGCTGCCCGTGATGGCGGTGCTGTCAGGGTAGAGTTGTGCTCGGGGCTTGCCGAGGGTGGAATGACTCCTTCGATAGGGCTTGTGCGTGGCGCACGGGAAGTGTCGGGGATCGCAGTGAATGTTCTGATAAGACCACGACCCGGGGACTTCGTTTATGGCGAGAGGGAAGCCCGGGTGATGCTTGATGATATCGCTGCTGCTAACGAGGCTGGTGCCGACGGTGTGGTGATCGGTGCTCTGACTCCTGAGGGGGATATAGATTTTGGGCTTGTGGAGCGGATGATCAAGGCTGCGGGAAAAATGAGCGTGACATTTCACAGGGCGTTTGATCTCTGTCGTGAACCTATGGAGGCGCTGAATGTACTGATGGCTCTCGGGGTGAACAGGTTGCTAACGTCGGGACAAGCTCCGACAGCATTGCAGGGAATGGAATTGCTCTCAAGGCTTGTGGATGCGGCAGGTGAAAGGCTGTCGGTGATGCCGGGTGGAGGAGTGAATGCGGGTAATGCCGCCGAGATACTTGACCGAAGCGGCGCACATGAGATACACGCATCGGCACGGGCAAGGATCGATTCGAAAATGAAGTTCAGGCGCGGGGATGTGTCGATGGGCGCTTCAGGAAGCGATGAATATGCTACGCTGACAACATCGGAAAATCTTGTAAGGGAAATAGTAAGAGCGATAAGTAAGTCATGAAAAATATGAACATAACCAAAACGATAGTGGCCGTGGCGATGATGCTCGGCTGCGTGACAGCCGTAAATGCCGGCGTGAAAGATGACTATAAGGCACGCAGGGACTCGATGAGGAGTGTGGCCATGCACAGTGAGGTTTTTGACAGAAATCTGACAGATGATCAAAGAAGCGCGCTGGAGTTTCTGTATGCCTACATGCCGCTGCCGGATGTGACGGATTACAGCGGGGATTTCTTTCTGCGAAACGTGGATCAGACCCTCAAAACGAGAAAGGAGATGCCGTGGGGTACTAAAATACCTGACCGGGAGTTCTATCATTTCGTGCTACCTCTGCGTGTGAATAACGAGCCTCTCGACGAGAGCAGGACGGTGTTTTATGAAGAACTGCGCGACAGGGTGAAAGGGCTATCAATGGCCGATGCAATTCTTGAGGTGAATCACTGGTGTCATGAGAAGGCGACCTATCAGCCGTCGGACAGCCGCACCCACGCTCCGATGATGACGGTTTACACGGGCATCGGGCGCTGCGGTGAGGAGTCGACATTCACAGTGGCGGCACTCAGGGCAGTGGGTATTCCGGCCCGGCAGATCTATACCCCGCGATGGGCGCACACGGATGACAATCATGCTTGGGTTGAAGCTTGGGCTGACGGGAAGTGGTATTTCCTCGGTGCTTGCGAGCCTGAACCGGTACTGAATTTAGGATGGTTCAATGATCCAGCCTCTCGCGGCATGATGATGAGCACGCGTGTGATAGGTGACTACAACGGTGATGAGGAAATATTGCTGAAAGCTCCGGGATATACTGACATAAATGTGACGGAGAATTATGCTCCGGTGGATACACTGCAGGTGATTGTAACAGATAAGTCGGGCAACGCTGTGGCCGGAGCGCGGACAAGTTATACGCTTTATAACTATGCTGAGTTTTATCCGCTTGTAACGAAGACTGCCGATCATGAAGGACGCAGCTTGGTTGTAGCCGGCCTTGGCGACCTGCTCGTATGGGCCAGTGACAAGGATGGTAATTTCGGATTCAAGAAGGCTACAGTCGGGAAAGATCGACGGATTACAGTAGCGCTGGACAAGGATGGGATGACAACCGGAAAATGGGAGTTTGATATTATTCCGCCGAAAGCCGGAGCGTCACTTCCTGCTGTGACAGAGCAGCAACGCCAAGAGAATGACCGAAGGAAAGCTGCCGAGGATCAAATGAGAAAGGATCGTGAGGATGAATTGTTTGTGACTCCCGAGAAGGCTGTGCTTATCGCGACTAATCTGGGTCTCAATGTCCAAGGGGTTATGGATGTGATGACGGACGCCCGCGCTAACGGCGAGGTGCTTGCGGCTTTTCTGCAAGAAGTGCCTGCCGAGAAACGCTGGAATGCCTTGAAGTTGCTTGAACTCATGTCGATGAAGGATCGTTCGGACGTCACAATGGATATTCTGATGGATCATGTGGGCGCATCACACGACGAGTGGGTGCTGAACCCACGCATAGCCAATGAGTCGCTGACAAAGTTCAGGAGCGATCTTGCGAATGCTTACGGCGATGCTGATACCAAGAAATTCAGGAATGATCCGGCAGAACTCGTTGCGGAGGTTGACAGAAACATCGAGATAGTGGCTCCGTGGCAGCCTAATACGGTGAGGATGTCGGCGGTCGAGGTGCACAACACGCGTCAGGCCGATGCCGTGTCGAGAAATATCTATTTCGTGGCTCTTGCGAGAACATTGGGAATCCCGGCACGTGTCGATGGCGTTACGGGCAAACCTCAGTGGGGAGAACGTAAAGGTGAGGAAATGGTGTGGCATGATGCGTCGTTTACGTCGGACGTGCAGCCTACGGCTCAGCCTCAGGGTGAGTTAAGTCTGAACTTTGAGCCGATGGAGCATATAAGTGATGCAAAATACTATACTCATTTCACGCTGTCGCGTGTGGATAACGGTGTGCCGCAGCTGCTTAACTATGATGATGACGCAAGTTGGGGGAGTGAGTTCGCAAAACCTGTGACACTGGATTGCGGTCAGTATCTGCTGACAACGGGACAGCGTCTTGCCAATGGTGGCGTGCTTGCAAATTGTGAACTGTTTGAGATCAAACCGGGTGAGAGGAGTGACGTTGATCTGCGCATACGCCGCGATACTACAGCCGTGCAGGTGATCGGGTCACTAAACTCGGAGAGCATTTTCTTCAATAACGCTACGAAGGCTGAAAGCTCGATACTGGCAGCTACCGGGCGCGGATACTTCATACTCGGTATGCTGACAGTGGGTGACGAGCCTTCGAATCATGCGATACGGGACATCGCTTCGGTGGCTTCGGAACTGGAGGCTACGGGTGTGCCGATGGTTATACTTATCGAGGGGGCTGATGATGAGTCGGCTGCGCGGTATCTTGCCAATTTGCCCAAGCTGCCGGGCAACGTCATACTCGGTCGTGATATTGACTCGTCGATAGTAACGGCTGTGAATAAGGAGATGGAAACTTCGGCAGCTCCGGTATTTGTCATCGCCGACACGTTCAACAGAATTGTGTTCCATTCATCGGGCTACACGATCGGCCTCGGACAAAAGTTGCTTGACACGATAAAGAAACTGTAAATGAAAAAAGATGAGATAGATTTCGGCGGGGAGTGGTGGACTACTCCCGCCGAGGATGAGGCAGGAAATCTGCTCATGGTGACAGGACGTGAGGATATAGAAAAGTTCCGCAACAATGTGAGATTCAGTATAAGGGTTGAAATCGCGTGGAAGTATGGCGGTGAGGGGATGCCATCGGAAACTGACGGTACGGCAGACCTTATCGAGCAGGCTGACACGGGACTGCGCACTGTATTTCACAAGGATCCTGTGGCTGTACTGACGGGTGTGTTTACCGGTGGTGGCGAGCGCACATGGGTTTTCTATACTCTGTCGACTCATATTTTCCAGAAGAAGATCAATGAGGCTCTTGCTGCGCTTCCGCTTCTTCCGCTTGAAATATCGGCTGAGAATGATCCTGACTGGGAGGCTTACGCGGAGATGGAGGAATTGAAAGGAATGGTCAATTAACACATTTTTCCCTGTAGGGAGGGGTGTATCTTTGTGGAAAAAAGAGAAGATTGACAAGGTGGGAAGGGGTGATGGAGTGCTCGGAGCACTCGGAGATCGCGGAGAGGGTGGCGGGGGTATTTGATTGCAGTAAGAGGGGGAGGCGTGCTTTTGCGCGCCCCCTACAGG
>CAMWSY010000078.1 GCA_947176995.1 uncultured Porphyromonadaceae bacterium
GGATACCCTGTGCCATCATTGCGCGTGCAACCTTCATGAAGCCTGAGATGTTGGCACCCTTCACATAGTTGACATAGCCGCTCGGCTCCTTACCGAACTTCACGCACTGCTCATGTATGTCGGCCATGATCTGGCGCAGCTTGGTGTCGACCTCTTCGGCGGTCCAGCTGAGCATCTGAGCATTCTGAGCCATCTCAAGACCGCTCACGCTCACGCCGCCGGCATTGGCAGCCTTACCCGGAGCATAGAGAATCTTGGCGTTGATGAACTCCTTGACGGCCTCGGGAGTCGAAGGCATGTTTGCACCCTCGCTCACTGCGATGCAACCCTGTGCGAGCAGGGCGCGTGCGTCGTCGCCATCGAGTTCGTTCTGAGTTGCCGAAGGCATGGCGATATCACACTTCACGTGCTTCCACGGGCGTTCACGCTGATAGTAGGTGGCCACACCCGGATATTCGTCGATAAACTCGCGTATGCGGCCGCGGTAGTCGTTTTTCAGCGAGAAGATATATTCAAACTGCTCCTCGGTGAGTCCTTCCGGCACAACGATTGAGCCGTCGCTGTCGCTCATCGAAACCACCTTTGCACCGAGCGACATCAGTTTCTGAGCTGTGTAGAGAGCCACGTTGCCCGATCCTGAGATAGCCACGCGCTTTCCCTTGATGTCAATGCCGCGTGTGGCGAGCATATTCAGCAGGAAATACACATTGCCGTAGCCTGTAGCCTCGGGACGGATAAGCGAGCCGCCGAAATCAATGCCCTTGCCGGTGAATGTGCCGGTGTTCTCGCGGGCAAGGTTCTTATACATGCCGTACATGTAGGCCACCTCGCGGCCTCCCACGCCTATGTCGCCTGCCGGCACATCGCGCTCGGCACCGATCTGCTGCCACAGTTCGCGCACGAAAGCCTGACAGAAGCGCATTACCTCCATGTCACTTTTTCCCTTGGGTGAGAAATCCGATCCACCCTTTGCGCCACCCATTGCGAGAGTCGTCAGCGAGTTCTTGAATGTCTGCTCGAAAGCAAGGAATTTCAGGATCGACTGATTCACCGATGCGTGGAAACGTATGCCGCCTTTGTACGGACCGATTGCATTGTTGTGCTGCACGCGGTAACCCATGTTGGTGCGCACGTTACCGGCATCATCCACCCAGCTTACTCGGAACGACAGAATGCGGTCGGGTACACACAGACGCTCGATGAGATTGTAACGCTCGAACTGCGGATAGGAGTTGTAGACGTCCTCGATAGAGGTGAGTACCTCCTCAACGGCCTGATGATATTCAGGCTCGTTAGGAAAACGACGCTTCAGGTCGGCTAATACTTCAGAAACTTTCATCTGACGATTGTTATATTACTATTGGAAAAACCTGCAAACCTTTATTTTATTAAGTGTAAAACTTAATGTTTGCTGCAAATATATAATAAAAAATTGGAAATCGCCACTATCCTGCGATTTTTTTTGCACTTCCCTCGATAATAACAGAGAGATCGGAAATCTCCGACCTCTCCAAGTCTTTGTCCTCTCCGGGACTCTGAGTTCTCAGAGAGTCATCATCACTTAACAAGAAAAATTTGTTCTTATGCCAATCCAAATCTTTTCATGACCGTGTGCATCAGTCGGTCTTTTTTTATATCATCATTCTCAGTTTCACTGCGTCTTACAAGAAGATATATGCTATTGTCGGGAAAATGATAGTGTGTGAATGTATGTGTACCGATTTTCTTACTTAGAAAACTGCGGTATATACGGAATCTTTGGTTCTCATATTCATCCTCTTCCCGTCGGGTGTGTGGGTCGTATGCCTCTGAAGCCTTGAAAATAAATGATATTTGCGGGTATTGATCCATTATTATTTTCATTATGTTTAGGCATATATTGAATATCTTATATACTGATGATGCATCAAGCTGACCATGTGCAAGGCTGTATTTGTTATATTGACTTTTACGGTCGCGGCTCGCATAAAATTTAATTGCAAATACATCATCTATTTTCTCTGCTCTCGCCACGTATTTCAGACGGCATCTTTTTTGTGTGCGTGAATCAATAAAACGGATGAAAAATACATAGATATGACATATATCAAAAGAGCCATCAGTCGATGGCTCTTTCTGAACATATCTGAAATTACATTCCTTTTTCATCAGGGTATAACAAGACCAGCGGCTTCAATGTGGCTATATTTACCCGGGGTTACTTTCTCGCCATGTCCTATTTTGTTTGGAATAGGATTTGACTGGCCGTCACCCACATAGTGCCAACAGCGTTGTTTGCGCATTGAATAGTAACGCGAAACTGACGCGGTAACTTTATTTGGTGCGTTTAGCAGACTTCCCATTGACTATTCGTTATTGTTTTTGATTCTACAACGCAAAGATATCCAACTTGGTTTATATGAGCAAATAGAATCTGAAAAAACAAATTACTACCGTCTACTTTGTGTTAAACAGGTTCTTGATGCTGCCTATCGACGAGAGCACCGATGAAGCCTCGTAGGGGATATAGACCGTCTTGTTGTCCTGACCCGAAGTCATTTCACGCAGTGTCTCGATGTACTTCATTGCCAGCAGATAGGTGGCAGGATCGGTGTGGGTCGATTGTACAGCCTCAGCAACGCGGCGTATAGCCTCCGCCTCCGCTTCGGCAAGCTGTATCTTAGCTCGTGATTCACCCTCGGCCTTCAGGACCTGCGACTGTTTCTGAGCCTCTGCCTGATTGATGCGCGACATCTTCTCACCCTCGCTTCGCAGGATAAGCGACTGCTTTTCACCTTCGGCGTTAAGTATCTCAGCGCGGCGGTTACGTTCAGCCTGCATCTGCTTCTCCATCGCTATGCGCACACTCTGCGGCGGGGTGATGTCCTGAAGTTCCACGCGGTTCACCTTCACACCCCACTTGTTGGTCGCATCATCGAGAATGCCCTGAAGTTTCGAGTTGATTGTGTCGCGGGAAGTCAGAGTTTCATCCAGTTCCAGTTCGCCGATCACATTTCGGAGCGACGTCTGTGTCAGCTTCTCGATAGCGTTCGGCAAATTATCGATTTCATATACAGCCTTCTTCGGATCAACGATCTGGAAATAGAGCAGAGCATTGATCTCGGTTGTCACATTGTCGCGTGTGATCACCTGCTGCGAAGGGAAATCATAAACCTGTTCGCGCAGATCGATCGCGCTTGTCGACGTCATTCTCACGATCTGCCGACCGTTCACACCCGTTTCAATACGGCGAGTGTAGACCACCTTCGGCTTGTCGATAAACGGCACGATGATGTTCAGACCCGGCGACAGCACACTATGGAAACGTCCGAGACGCTCCACCACGCGGGTTTCCGACTGAGGCACAACCTTCACACCGGCGCAGATCACAAATATTGCGACTGCCACAATCAGTATTGCGATAACGATTGAAGTATCCATATTATATTTTTGTTACAGTGATAATTATCGAATCATAAGAAAGCACCTTCACCTGATCGCCGTGCTTGAACACATCCTCCTCATGCCTTGCGCGTGCCTGCCAGTTGTCGCCGTCTATCTGCACGCGGCCGAGTTGTCCCGGGCGGATTTCACTGGTCACGCGACCGATACGACCGATTATAGCGTCCATATTGCTCGACATTTCCTGAGGCTGCAGCCCGTTGCGTCTGTCACGTAGACGCGCCATATACTTGTGAGCGAGGAAGAACATAACAAGAGCTCCCGCTGCGAGAAGAATAAGCTGCACCGGCAGTGTAGCGCCGAACACGCACCCAACTAAAGCGAGAATACACCCCACCGACAGGCAGAGAGTCCACACCCACTGCGTCAGCAGTTCAACCACGCCGCACACAACAGCGCAAATCATCCATATCATCCACATAAGCCTTTACATTAAAGAAACTTTCCCCAAAAATACAAAAAGAAAAACTAAAAACCTTGCGAAAATGACCACTCTGTAAAAAGAAAAAACGGAGAACTCATTTGAGCTCTCCGTGTGGATGGTACCCCGGAGCAGAATCGAACTGCTATCTAAAGTTTAGGAAACTTCTATTCTATCCGTTGAACTACCAGGGCGTAGCTGTTTCAGCGCTGCAAATATATTGCAAAACGGTGAAACATGCAAAAATTATACGTTGAGAATGTCCCGAACGCGGGGAATCATGTCGGCTCTTGTCTGATCGGGAGTGACCGGCACTATCGTCGCATAGCCACGGGGAAGCCAGTAGAGGTCGGTGCCGGCGTCATCGGGATTGTCGTTGATCAGGTCGCCGGTGACAAGATAAAACTTGTGTCCGCTGGGATCGGTGTACTCGCGGTACTCGTCGGTCCAATGGCTCTCGGCGGTTGCAACAACCTTTATGCCTTCAATTTTCTGTCCGGCAGGGAAGTTGATGTTGAGGCAGATCTTACGTGGTAATCCTTTCTCAATGACTTTCTCTGTAATTTCTCTGACCAGTGGCAGCGTCTTGCTGAAATCGGCATTCATGGAGTGATCGAGCAGAGAGTATCCAATTGCAGGGATACCAAGCGTACACGCTTCCATCACAGCTCCCATTGTTCCCGAGTAGATCACGGAGTTCCCTGCATTGGAACCGTGGTTAATACCGGCGACACATATATCGGGAGTGCGGGGAACTACGGCGTGTAATGCGAGCTTAACGCAGTCGACCGGCGTTCCGTTGACCGACATCCAATGCACATTGCTTCCTTCTTTCTCCATTTCAGGATGATGGAAGATGCGCAGCAGGTTGGTCATGGTCAGTGCCGATGACTGGGCAGAACGTGGCCCGTCAGGTGCCACCACGTAGATATCTGCGTTTTCTGGCAACGCTTCGACCAGACGGCTGATGCCGGTAGCACGCACTCCGTCGTCATTGGTGACGAGGATTACAGGGCGTTCAGTATTCATCCCACGGTTTTATTTCTATGTTGTCTATCGGCAGCGTGGTGAATGCCTGTATGAATGCCGATGCAAGTCGGGCATTGGTGAGCAGAGGCACATTGAGGTCGATTGCGGCGCGGCGTATCTTGTAACCGTTGCTAAGCTCGGTTGAGGTCAGGTTCTTGGGGATGTTGACAACGAGGTCGATCTCCTTGCCGTGAAGCAGATCGAGAGCCTGCGGCTGCTGGTCGCTCTGACTCGGCCAGTAGACTTTTATTGCCGGGATGCCATTGTCGTTCAGGAACTGGTGTGTGCCGCCGGTAGCATAGATGCGGTAGCCCTTGTTGTGAAGCATGTGGGCGGCATCAAGCATGTCGATCTTTTGTTTGGGCGAACCGGTAGAGAGAAGCACTGCTTTTTGCGGGATGGAGTAGCCCACCGAGAGCATTGACTTCAATATGGCCTCGTTGGTGTCTACGCCTATACAACCCACTTCACCGGTCGATGCCATGTCGACACCAAGCACAGGGTCGGCACCCTGCAGACGTGAGAAACTGAACTGTGAGGCCTTGATACCCACATAGTCAAGATCAAAGATGTTTTTCTCGGGCTTCTCTACGGGCAATCCCATCATCGCTTTTGTGGCAATGTCGATGAAGTTGAGCTTCAGGACTTTGGAAACGAACGGGAAGCTGCGAGAAGCACGTAAGTTACACTCGATCACCTTGATATCGTTGTTCTTCGCCAGATACTGGATGTTGAATGGCCCCGTGATGTTCAACGCCTTAGCGATCTGTGAGGATACTTTCTTGATGCGTCGCATAGTCTCGACATAGAGCTTCTGCGGCGGGAACTGGATGGTTGCGTCGCCTGAATGAACACCCGCAAACTCAATGTGTTCCGATATTGCATAAGCCTTGATCTCGCCATTCTGCGCCACGGCGTCCATCTCTATCTCCTTGGCGTGCTGAATGAACTCCGTGACAACGCAAGGATTCAGCGGCAACACGATGGCCGCAAGACGCAGGAAACGCTCAAGCTCCTCATGGTTGGAGCAAACGTTCATTGCCGCACCTGAAAGCACATAGCTCGGACGCACGAGTACAGGGAAACCAACCTCGTCGATAAAGTGGTTTATGTCGTCGAGCGATGTGAGCTCGCGCCAACGGGGTTGGTCTATGCCCAGACGGTCGAGCATTGCCGAGAATTTATGGCGGTCTTCGGCATTGTCAATGCTGGCGGCTGATGTGCCGAGTATGTTCACCCCTTGTTCGTCGAGACGTGTGGCGAGGTTATTGGGAATCTGTCCGCCCACCGATAGAATCACACCGTGAGGATTTTCAAGTTCCAGAATATCCATTACACGCTCAAATGTGAGCTCGTCGAAGTAGAGGCGGTCGCACATGTCGTAGTCAGTCGACACGGTCTCGGGATTGTAGTTGATCATCACCGAGCGCCATCCCTCTTTTTTCACCGTCATCAGGGCATTCACGGAACACCAGTCGAATTCGACAGAGCTGCCTATGCGGTAGGCACCAGAGCCGAGCACGACAATAGAGCGATGATCGTGAAGGTAATTCACATCATTTTCTGTGCCGTTGTAGGTGAGGTACAGATAGTTGGTCTGTGCCGGAAATTCTCCGGCAAGAGTGTCGATCTGCTTGACAACAGGGGTTATTCCCTTGCTGAGACGGTAGTGGCGCACGGCAAGGTTAGCCTCATTGGGATGTGCTGAGGCCGTTTTACTGCCGAGTATAAGTTTCGCTATCTGGAAGTCGCTGAAACCTTGCTCCTTTGCTTTGCGCAGAAGTGCAGGAGAGAGTGCTTCTATTGTGTCAGTCTTTTCAAGTTCCCGCTCTGTTGATATGATATTCTCGAGCTTGTAGAGAAACCATTTGTCGATCTTTGTAAGGTCATGGATTTCCTCGACAGAATAACCGTCGCGCATGGCTTGAGAGAGAATGAACACGCGCTTGTCGGTCGGCTCGCGCAGAGCTTTTTTGACGTCGGGTACATTCAGCTCATGGTTACCAACGAAACCGTGCATTCCCTGACCTATCATGCGCAGACCCTTCTGTATGGCTTCCTCAAAAGTGCGTCCAATTGCCATGACTTCACCCACCGATTTCATTGATGAACCGATTTCGCGACGTACGCCGTGGAACTTGCCGAGATCCCAACGTGGAATCTTCACCACCACATAGTCAAGTGCCGGTTCAAAGAATGCCGATGTCTCTTTTGTCACACTGTTGCGCAGATCAAAGAGTCCGTAACCCAGTCCGAGTTTCGCAGCTACAAAAGCAAGAGGGTATCCGGTGGCTTTTGATGCGAGTGCCGATGAGCGGCTCAGGCGTGCATTCACCTCAATAACGCGGTAGTCCATCGATTTCGGGTCGAATGCATATTGCACGTTGCACTCGCCGACGATACCGATGTGGCGTATGATTTTTATCGCGAGTTTGCGCAGATAGTGATAGTCTTCATTGGTAAGTGTCTGCGACGGAGCGACAACGATACTCTCACCGGTGTGGATGCCGAGCGGATCGAAATTCTCCATGTTGCAGACGGTGATGCAGTTGTCGTATGCATCTCTCACCACCTCATACTCGACTTCCTTCCAGCCTTTCAGCGATTTTTCGACAAGCACCTGCGGCGAGAATGAGAGTGCCTTCTCAACAAGCGTGACAAGTTCTTCGGGCGTATCACAGAACCCGCTGCCGAGGCCGCCGAGAGCGTAGGCGGCACGCACAATCACGGGATAACCGAGTGCTTCTGCCGCATTCAGGGCATCGTCGACGGTATTGACAGCTTCACTTTTGATAGTGCGTACATCGATTTCATCGAGTTTCTTCACGAAGAGCTCGCGATCCTCAGTGTCCATGATGGCTCTCACGGGAGTACCGAGAACTCTTACGTTGTACTTCTCGAGAATACCTCTTTCATAAAGCTGCACGCCGCAGTTTAGTGCCGTCTGGCCACCGAAAGCAAGCAGGATACCCTGAGGCTTCTCCCTTGCGATAACCTTCTCTACAAAATAGGGGGTTACAGGGAGGAAATAAATTTTGTCGGCAAACCCTTGCGAAGTCTGCACGGTAGCGATATTGGGGTTGATAAGAACCGTCTCGATTCCCTCCTCCTTCATTGCCTTGAGAGCCTGTGAGCCTGAGTAGTCAAACTCTCCTGCTTCGCCTATCTTCAGTGCGCCGCTGCCGAGAAG
>CAMWSY010000079.1 GCA_947176995.1 uncultured Porphyromonadaceae bacterium
CGATAGAGTTGCGGTCGCTCAGGAAGCGGCGCAGAATCCACATGCGGTTCTGTGTCTCGGGACGCAGGAGCAGGTCATCGCGGCGCGTGCTCGAAGCCATGATGTCGACGGCCGGGAAGATGCGTTTGTTCGACAGCTTGCGGTCAAGCTGAAGCTCCATGTTACCAGTGCCCTTGAACTCCTCGAAGATCACCTCATCCATCTTTGAGCTTGTCTCAGTCAGAGCCGTGGCGATAATGGTGAGTGAACCGCCATTCTCGATGTTACGGGCAGCGCCGAAGAAACGTTTGGGCTTCTGAAGCGCGTTGGCATCCACACCGCCCGATAGGATTTTGCTCGAAGTGGGCGTAACGGTGTTGTAGGCACGTGCAAGGCGGGTGATCGAGTCAAGCAGAATTACAACGTCATGACCGCACTCCACCATGCGTTTTGCCTTCTCAAGCACGATATTGGCGATGCGCACATGACGGTCGGCGGGCTCGTCGAAAGTCGAAGAAATCACCTCGGCGTTTACACTGCGTATCATGTCGGTCACCTCCTCGGGGCGCTCGTCGATCAGAAGAATCATGATGTAGGTCTCAGGATGATTCTCTGCAATCGCGTTGGCGATATCTTTCAGAAGGATGGTCTTACCAGTTTTCGGGGGAGCGACGATAAGACCGCGCTGACCTTTGCCGATCGGTGAGAACATATCCACCACGCGGGTCGAGATATTGCAGGTGCGTCCGCTTGTGATATCAAATTTCTCGTCAGGGAACAAAGGAGTCAGATGCTCAAACGGCACACGGTCACGTATATACTCGGGCGAACGGCCGTTCACGCGCAGCAGACGAGCCATCGGAAAATATTTGTCATTTTCACGCGGAGCACGCAGAGTGCATTCCACCACATCACCGGTCTTGATGTGAGCCGAGCGTATCTGTTCGCGGGTCAGATACACATCGTCAGGCGAAGGCATGTAGTTGAAATCAGCCGAACGTAGGAATCCATGCCCTTCGGGCATAACCTCAAGTACGCCGGAACACTCGATAAGGCCGTTGAAATCAAACGCCTGTGTCTGCGCATGTTTACCCTTACGCATTCCGGGCTGCTGTGTCGAAGCCGTAGGCTCCTGTATCGATACCGGCACATCCATGCGCACCGGGGCTGTTTTCTGTTCCGGCTCGGCAACCTTGCGTGCACCGAAGCGGTTACTGTTTTCTTTCTTCGGGAAGAACTCGACAAAATCCGAAGTCTTCTCAACGGCCTCAGTGTCATTGTTCACGGTCTCAGCCACAGGAGCATCCTCGGTCACCGCTGCTACAGGTATTTCCGCGGGAGTTTCCTCTGCGGGAGCGGGTTGCACCTCTGCTTTAGAAGTTTCTACGGCAACCTCAACAGGATTGTTCTCAACCGGTTTCTCGGCTTCTGCTGTAGGCCTTACCGCCGGGGCTGCCTTGCGGCGTGAAGCAAGAGTGAGTCCCGAACTGATTGTGCGTGCAAGCACAATTTTCTTTACCGGTGCAGCTGCATCACTCCCCTCGCCTGTTGTGTTTCCTTCAGGCTGCTCGCTGCGGCGCGGACGACCACGGCGTCGCTTCTCCACCATCTGCGCTGCACTGCTGTTCTCCTCCCCATCTGCCGATGGTGCTGCCTGCTGCTGAGGCTCTTCCACACCGCCGTCGGTAATATCTTTTTTGGGCTTTCTCCCCCGTTTTTTCGGCTGGTTGTTATCTTCGGCAGGTGAAACAGCTACAGACTGCTGTGCCTCAATAGCCTCCGGCTGCTGTGCTTTGGGCTTACGACCGCGCTTCTTAGGCTGCTGATCATCAGCTTCCGACACTTGTTGCGCCTGTTTGCGCCGACGCTCGCGCGGCTCACGCTGGGGAGCATTCGATGCATAATTCTCAGCTTGAGCATCAAGTATCTGATATATAATATCTTCCTTATCCGATGCGGGTTTCTTTACACCCAATTCCTTTGCGAGCGGAATCAAACTATCCAGCTCCTTATTTTGTAACTCTTCAATTGTGACCATGCGTTTTATGACTTTTTTTACGCACTAATAAATAGGAAATAAATTCTTTACGTGATTTTCCCGACCGGTGCTCGATAAAAAAACCGTTATTACACCCGGCGTTACTGTGCAAAACGCGAAAAACGCCTGTTCTCGGGACAGAAATGGCTGTTTAGCCTTGTGATGCGTTGATTTCAACGCCCTTTTCTTTCTGCAAAGGTAATCATTTTTTTTAATTTAAACCAAATTAAATCAAAAAAACAAAAGATTATCAGTGCACTATGTCAAAAATAATTGTCTCCGCGCCCTGTGATTACACATCGGAGCACGGAGACAACCATATATAGTTCAGCTTATTACGGCTGTTTATACCTGTTTTTTTTTATAACTCGGAATATATTTTAGGAACATCTGAGTTTTTCAAAAATCAGGACAGAAATTAGTGACAGCATCCGCCATCATGGCAACCGCCTCCGCAGCCTTCATCAGAGCATCCGCCGTCATGACAGCCACAACCGCAGCTGTGAGCCGGATGAAGCTCCTCGGGAGTAGCGTCACGCACAAGGGTTACATTACCCTTGAAACGCACTTCCTTGCCGGCAAGAGGATGATTGAAATCCATCTTCACCTTTTCAGGGCCTACCTCCTCGACAACTCCGCTCACACGGAAACCGTCGGCGGTCATCATGGGCACGACAGCACCCTTCTTGATATGTTCTTCGTCAAACTTACCGTCGATTTCAAACACCGCACGGTCAAGTTCCACAACTTGTTCAGGATCGTAAGGGCCGAAAGCCTCCTCTGCCTTTACCTTAACATCAAATTCACCTCCCTGCTCCAGACCGTCGAGCGCACGCTCAAGCGGTGCGATCACACCGCGGGTCACTCCGAAAACGATCTTTTCCGGATCTGAGGGATCAACCTGATGCACCAGTTTATCCTTGCCATCTGGCTGTACCTCATAGAGGTCATAGGTCATCTCGACGTATTTTCCCGGTTCGATTTTTTCCATAGTAAACTAATTTTTAATAAGATATTAAACAATAAAAACTTAAAACTCTGCATTGCCCGGCGTGCGCGGGAAGGGGATGACGTCACGGATGTTGGTCATGCCCGTCACAAACAGCACAAGGCGCTCGAAGCCAAGACCAAAGCCGCTGTGAGGTACCGTGCCAAACCGGCGCGTGTCAAGATACCACCACATGTCCTTCATCGGTATGCCGAGCTCATCGATGCGCTGCTGAAGTTTGTCAAGGTTCTCCTCGCGCTCCGAGCCACCGATGATCTCACCGATTTTCGGGAAAAGCACATCCATGGCACGCACGGTCTTGCCATCTTCATTCTGCTTCATGTAGAATGCCTTGATCTCCTTGGGATAGCCAGTGAGGATCACAGGCTTCTTGAAATGCTTTTCTACAAGATAACGCTCATGCTCGCTCTGAAGATCGGCACCCCAGTAAATCGGGAAATCAAATTTGTGACCTGACTCCTCGAGGATCTTCACACCTTCGGTATAAGTCAGGCGCACGAAGTCATTGTGAAGCACAAACTCAAGGCGCGAGATAAGATCCTTGTCATACATCTCGGCCAACCACTCGATATCCTCACGTGAGTTCTCGAGAGCATAACCGATGCAATATTTCACAAAATCCTCGGCAAGATCCATGTTACCGTCAATGTCGAGGAACGACACCTCTGGCTCGATCATCCAGAACTCCGACAGATGACGCGGGGTGTTGGAATTCTCGGCACGGAATGTCGGGCCGAAAGTATAGATCGCACCGAGCGCCGTAGCACCAAGTTCACCTTCGAGCTGACCCGATACAGTGAGAGCCGTGGGCTTACCGAAGAAATCCGTGCTGTAATCCACGCGGTCGTTCTCGTCCTTGGGAAGATTGTTGAGGTCGAGTGTCGTCACTTGGAACATTGCGCCGGCACCTTCGCAGTCGCTTGCCGTGATGAGCGGGGTGTTGAGATAAACGAAACCACGCTCGTTGAAGAACTTATGGATTGCAAATGCAAGAGTCGACCTCACGCGCAGCACTGCACCGAATGTATTTGTGCGCGGACGCAGATGCGCCTTCTCACGCAGATATTCAAGCGTGTGACCCTTCTTCTGCAAAGGATATGTCTCAGGGTCAGCCGTACCGTAGATTTCGATTTCATCAGCCTGAATTTCACAGGTCTGCCCTTTACCCATCGACTCGACAAGCTTTCCACGTACGCGCAGCGACGAGCCTGTTGTGACAGGCTTCAGCTGCTCGTCGGTAAACCGTGCCATGTCAAGCACGATCTGAATGTTGCGGATGGTCGATCCGTCATTGAGAGCCACAAATTGCACATACTTGTTGCCGCGTCGGGTTCTCGTCCATCCCTTCACCTCAATCTCCTGACCAAGAAGCTCAGGATGAGTGAAAATGTCTTTTATGATAGTTCTTTCCATTTTGTCAAAAGCTGTGATTTCTCTTTGTTTTCGGCGACTCTTACTCAAAAGCACCTCGCTTGAGTTTGTTCACCTCCTCCTGAGTCAGATAACGCCAGCGGCCGCGGGGTAGATTCTTCTTTGTCAGACCGGCGAAGTACACGCGGTCAAGTTTCGTCACATGATACCCCAGTTTCTCAAATATGCGGCGCACGATGCGGTTCTGACCCGAGTGAATCTCGATACCGGCCTGATTGCGGTCTTTCTCATTGGCATAGCTTATAGCGTCAGCATGAATCATACCGTCCTCAAGCTCGACACCATCGGCGATATGCTGCAGATCCTCCTCGGTGATGTCGTGGTCACACCACACATGGTAAATCTTTTTCTTCACATATTTCGGGTGAGTGAGCTTCGATGCGAGATCACCGTCGTTTGTCAGAAGCAGGACACCGGTCGTGTTGCGGTCAAGACGTCCCACCGGATAGATGCGCTCGTCGCAGGCACCTTTCACAAGGTCAAGCACCGTCAGGCGTCCGTTGGGATCATCGCTTGTCGTCACGCAGTCCTTCGGCTTGTTAAGCAGGATATAGCACTTGTTTTCGAGCGCTACAACCTTGTCATCATACTCCACTGTGTCTGAGTGGGTGATCTTCGTGCCGAGTTCTGTCACCACCTTACCGTTGACCTTCACAAGACCCTGCTGGATAAACTCATCGGCTTCGCGACGCGAGCAGATACCTGCATTCGCCATAAACTTGTTGAGACGGATCTGCTCGTTTATGTCGGGAATAGGCATCTCATATTCGATGCGCTTCGGACGCTGCACATAGCCGTTGTTCTGGCGCTGACCGAAGCCGCCGGGACGTTTCTGGAAGCCACCCGGACGCTGCTGATAGCCGCCTTGACGCGGTGCGAATCCACCGGGACGTTTCTGGAAGCCGCCGGGACGACGCTGCTGATAACCGCCATTGTCGTCGCTGCGCTGCTGATAGCGGTTTCCGCCGTTGTCATAACGCTGCTGACGCTCATATCCGCCACCATAGTTCTCACGCGGCTGATAATTGTCGCGGGGAGTATAGTTATCACGCGAAGAATAATTCTCACGCGGAGTATAGTTTTCACGCGGAGCATAATTGTCGCGAGGCGTGTAATTCTCACGGGAGTTATAATTCTCCCTCGGAGTGTAGTTTTCACGCGAGCGGTAGCCACCCTGATATTCTCGACGCTGATAGCCCCCTTCACCCTGCGGCTGACGGGGCTGATAACCACCCTCGCCGTTCTCACGCGGAGTATAGCTGTTTGAACGTGGCTGATAGCTTCCCTGTCGGCGCGGCTGATATTCGCCGTTGTCCGACGGCTGACGCTGGCGGTAGCCCGAGCCTCCGTTCTGGCTCTGATAACGCTGGAAACCGCCATCCTCGCGCGCACCGCCATAGGACGATGTGCGGAAACTGCGGCGCGGCGACTGCTCGCCCCCCGCGTTACCGTAATCATTATTATATCTGTTGCCCGCATACTGTCCGGGCTTATAATCTATCTTCTCATATCGCCCTCCCTCCGAGGCTGATTGCGCTACAGGTTTCGCACCAATGCGTGGACGCTTAGCTTTTTTTTCTGTGTTATCCATATTTCTTTATATCCGTGGAGATGAATATCGTTGTGTGTCGTTTGTAAAAATGGTAATTTCTTCTTTATGATCCCGTTTTAGTCCGAGAGTGTCTACATAATCACTTATCTGACCACAATCGGTCTGCACCGGGATTGGTTGATGCTGCCCGCGGTGTCTGTTGTTTCTTTCCGACACCGCGGCAGCGTGTGTCATTCTATCTTTGATCTTTCAGTTGCACTTTTTGGTTCATTTCATTTAGCCGGATGACCCGACGCCATAGTAGCGCACAATCCTCCTGATATTATCAACAAGTATTCCGGCCTTTTGTTCTGATGGTTCAGAAACCGGTGTAACTGTGCGGGGAGAGCCGTCTCAGTTCCTCCTTAACACCTTCACCGACCTCAAGCGTCTCGATGAAACCGGCGATACTTTCAGCCGTGATAGCCGAGTTCACACGGGTGAGCTGCTTGAGCGTTTCATAGGGATTTGGGTATCCCTCTCTGCGCAGTATGGTCTGGATGCCCTCAGCAACCACACTCCACATGTTATCAAGATCGGCATCTATCGCAGCCTGATTAAGCAGGAGCTTATTCAAGCCCTTCAGAGTCGAGCTGAAAGCAATCAGAGAGTGTCCCATAGGCACGCCGACATTGCGGAGTACAGTCGAATCTGTCAGATCACGTTGCAGACGCGAAACAGGCAGCTTTGTGGCAAGATGAGCGTAGAGAGCCGATGATATTCCGCAGTTACCCTCCGAGTTCTCAAAGTCGATCGGGTTCACCTTGTGAGGCATTGCCGATGATCCGACCTCGCCGGCCTTGATGCGCTGCTTGAAGTAATCCATCGAGATATACATCCACATGTCGCGGTCAAGATCCATTATGATCGTGTCGATGCGGCGCATAGCGTCAAACAATTGGGCAAGATTATCATAATTGGAAATCTGCGTCGTCCATTCCTCGCGCTCGATCTTCAGGCTCTCGCGCAGGAACTTATTGGCAAACGCCTTCCAGTCGATTTCGGGATAAGCCACACGGTGTGCATTGAAGTTTCCCGTCGCGCCACCAAATTTTCCACTGATCTTTACCTTCTTGAGAGCCTCGATCTGCTCATTCAGGCGATAGGCAAACACCTTGATCTCCTTGCCAAGACGCGTAGGCGAAGCCGGCTGGCCATGTGTGCGGGCAAGCATAGCCACATCACGCCACTCCTCAGCCTTTCCTTCGAGCCAATCGACCAAAGGCATCAGTGCGGGCAGATACACATCGTTGAGCGCATCGGCTATCGACATCGGTACTGCCGTATTGTTTATATCCTGTGAGGTCAGACCGAAGTGAATAAACTCCTTCCATGCGTCAAGACCGAGTGCGGGCAGATGTTCCTTTATGAAATACTCCACTGCCTTCACATCATGGTTGGTCACACTTTCGATCTCCTTGATGCGGCGCGCATCATCCTCTGAGAAATCCGTATATAGCGACCGCATCTTGTCGAGCGCGTCAGCCGGAACGCCAGTGAGCTGGGGAAGCCCGAGACCGCACAATGCGATAAAATATTCCACCTCGACCTTGACCCTGTAACGTATAAGGGCAAACTCCGAGAAATACATCGCAAGCGGTGCGCACTTCGATCTGTAGCGTCCGTCGAGCGGAGAAACTGCGGTAAGTGATGAGAGTTGCATAGTTGAAATGTGAAAACTCTAAATCGTCTTTAAAACTTCACAAAAGTAATATTTTTTTTTGTATAGGCAACATCCGCTATCAAGTTTGCAACACTATCTGTCAACGCCCTTTCCGGCATTCACGGCATAAAATATTAATAAACCGATAGTTAAATCTCAACCCAAAATCTATCGGAAAATTTTTTAAAAAATTTCTTTCAAAAAAGTTTGGTGAATAGAAAAAAGGCCGTATCTTTGCATCGCCGAAACGGAAAAAGGGCGCTTAGCTCAGCTGGTTCAGAGCGTCTGCCTTACAAGCAGAGGGTCGG
>CAMWSY010000080.1 GCA_947176995.1 uncultured Porphyromonadaceae bacterium
GGCTGGGGTGGCGGCATAGGCCGTCCGGTGCGTCCGGCTTCACCCGGTGCAACGGCAGTGCATGGCGCTAACGGTGTCCGCAACGGCCACACTGGTAACGTGGGCACACGCCGCGGTCTCGGCACCCGCCTGAGCAACAACACTCCTGCAAGCCGCGCTCCTCAGAGCAACGGCACGATTCACAACAACAATGCCCGCCCGGGTCAGCGTCCCGGCGCAAACGTGATCAACAATAACCGCACACCATCGCGCAACAGCGGCACAAACAATAATTACCGCCCGAACAATACAAACAACAGTAACCGCAACAGCGGTCTGGGCACACGTGGCGGCAGCAGTTTCGGCAGTGGCGGTAGCTTCGGCGGAGGCTCACGCGGTGGCAGTTTCGGCGGAGGTGCCGGTGGCGGCGGCAGCCGTGGCGGACGTCGCTGACATAAGGATTAACCTATTAAGAACACGACTCAACACACACTATGAAAAGAACAACCTTGCTTGCAATCGCAGCCTGTGTGGGAGGGATGATGACGGTATCGGCGCAGAGCGCTATAGATGCCTACAGTCTTTCACAGGGTGACCTGAGAGGTACGGCACGCTTCATGTCGATGGCGGGTGCTTTCGGCGCTCTTGGCGGTGATCTGTCGACTCTCAATCAGAATCCTGCGGGTATCGGCGTCTACCGCTCGTCGGAGATCGGTGTGACGGTGGATTTCGATATCCAGTCGGTGACGACCCAAGGTAACTTCAAGGACAACAACACGCATGTGCACTGCAATAACTTCGGTTATGTGGGTTCGGCTTTCACGGGGAGCGAACTGATGCCGGTGTTCACATGGGGTGCGACCTACTCTCGCACGGCTTCGTTCAACCGCGACTACCATGGCGGTTTTGCCTCGCTGCCCACGTCGCTCTCAAACTACGTGGCAAGTTTCACCGACGGTGTAGCCCCGGGTGACCTGCTCGTGAGCGATACCCAGAATCCCTATCAGGGAATAAACGGGGTTTATCCCGACTGGTTGAGCATCCTGTCGTACAACGCATACATGATCAACCCGCAGACGCCGACAAGCACGCAGTACAACGGCCTGTTTCAGAATGGATCGACCGCTAACTCGGAGTTTACGGTGAGAGAGCGCGGCTCGATCGACGAGTACAACGTGAACTTCGGCGGTAACTTCGTCAACACGGTGTACTGGGGTATCGGCATCGGCATAACCGACATAAGATACTCGCGTCAGGTGTATTACGACGAGGAGATACAGGGCGCACGCATCCCGAATGCGGCTGCCAACGGCACTCATACGGGCAACGGCTACTTCGGTCTCGACAACTTCAAGCGCATCACCGGCAACGGCATGAACTTCAAGGCGGGTGTGATCGTGAAGCCTGTGGATGAGTTGCGTTTCGGTCTCGCATTCCATACTCCCACCTACTACTCGCTCACCCAGAGCTATGACGCTATCGCTGATTACTCATACGAGTCGGGATATGAGAACTCCACTGACACGGATGTGGCATACTTTGACTACAAGATGCGCTCACCGTGGAAGATGATCGCGAGTGTGGCAGGTGTGATCGGTGGCCGCGGAATCCTGAGCTTCGACTATCAGCGCGACGCTTACGGCAATATGTCGCTCTCGGACGGCAATAACGGCTACACCTTGGATTATGTGAACGATAATATCAAAAACTATTTCAAGGCGGCCAACACCTACCGCTTCGGTGCCGAGCTGCGCGTGACACCTCAGTTCAGCGTGCGCGCCGGCTACAGCTATCAGGACAGCAATGTGAGGGCCGATGCCGAGAATCAGGCTATAGCAGTGGAGACATCGGGTACAGATCCGTCCTACACGTTTGACAGCACCACACAGTACGGCACATTTGGTTTCGGTTACCGCTACAAGGCGTTTTATGCCGATCTCGCATACGTGCACCGCTACCGCCAGTCGGAGTTCCATCCCTTCACGGCATGGGGCAACAGTCCCGACATACCGACGGCGAAGCTCTCGCAACGCGACAACAACATCGTTGTGACGCTCGGTGTGAAGTTCTAAGTTTCTGTTGAATATAGTTGCCGCGTCCCTCTCAATGGGGCGCGGCTTTAGTGTTGTTATGGGAGTACTCGGAGTGCTCCGAGAACTCAGTGTGCTCGGAGAACTACGATTTTTGAAATTTTTTTGAAAAATGATGTAACAAACTGTGAGATGAATCGTCATTGAAATAAAAGATGTGATTTAGATGACACGTGAAGAGTTTACATCGATGGTACGCAACGAGCGACCGCGCCTTGTGAAGATGGCAAGCCGTCTTCTCGGGTCGGAGCACGATGCCGAGGATGTGGCTCAGAGTGCTCTGCTGAAACTCTGGACGATGCGTGACGATATCCCCAACATTAGGACGGTGGAGGCTTACGCGACGATAATCGTCAGGAATCTGTGTCTCGATCAGCTCAGGAGCAGTGGCGTGAAAAACCGCGCTTCGATCGACGAGGTTCTGCCGCAGTCGGCTGACGATCCTTCGCCAGAGGAGCAGCTTGAGCAGAGCGACAGCCTCGGTCATGTGGAGCGTATACTCGCCGGTCTGCCCGACGCGCATCAGTCGATAATGAAGATGCGCCATGTCGAGGGTCTTGAGGTGAGTGAAATCGCGAGTATCATGGATATGAGCGAAGGCAACGTGAGAGTAATACTGAGCCGTGCGCGCCAGCGTGTCAAAGAAATGTTTATAAAATTGCAGATTTCATGAATAAGATAAGTCACGAAGAGGCCCGCAGGCTTCTGGAGAAATTTCTTGATGGAGCTACAAGCAATGCCGAGGAGCGGTGTCTGCACGAGTATTTCCTGAACGGGAATGTGGCTGACGATCTCGCGCCCTACGGCGGGATGATGGATTGGTTTGCCGATCTTGACGGAAGCGGTAAGCGTGAGGACACAGCTAAGAAGCTATCGGGACGCCGCCGCCTGATGCGCCGCCGCTGGCTTACTGGCATCGCTGCCGCTGCTGCTGTTGCAGTGCTTGTGGCTACGGGAATCAACCGCTTCGGTGTGGGTGAGGAGGAGTATGACAGCGAACTCATGGAGATGTATGCCGGCTCTTACATGATGCGCAACGGCAAGAAGGTGACCGACCTTAAGAAGGTGCTTCCCACGATACTCGAAACGGAGCGTATCGCGACCAAGATGCGCATTGAAGCGCGGTCGGAGTTCACTTCTATCCAGAATGAGATGTATGAGCAGCTTCAGGAGACGTGCGACTCGATGATCAACTGCATGGCCATCGAAAATTACGAGGATTTTTAATAACAATAGTATAAAGTGAGAGATATGAAAGTATTACGCGTGCTGATGATTGCGGTTGTCACGATGGTATCGTTCACCGCGTCGGCTCAGAGCAAGGCTCTTAACAAACTGATTGAAAAGTATAAAAATTCTCCAGAGGTGCTCTATACCGAGAAGCGCAATCCGCAGACAAAGGAGGTGCTCAAAAAGGAGATAATCGCGTCGATAACCGATGAGAAGGATGTGAAGGAACTTACCGAGGCTTTGCAGAAGTTTATCAACGACGGTGACGGAATAACCGATGTGACGCGCACCAAGACGATGACCGAAGTGAAGGCGGAGACCAATGACCGCCGCTACAGTATCATGGTCACTAAGGGTAAGGATAACAAGGTTTCCCTCATCTACAATGAAAGACCTGTCTCGACAAAGAACAATAAGGCGAAAGTTATTACTATAAAGGACAGTGACGATTGATGTCGTTGAAGTTTAAGGTACAGATTTTGCCCTGTGCGCATGTGCGTGCAGGGCATTTCTATTATCGGGAGAGTCGGGAAGGGTAGTGGCCAATTTCGCAGTTTTTGGGGCGGTAGCAGTATTTACTTTGTGTCGGTTAAAACTAAAAACGATATGAAGTATTTTACTATTGAAGAACTGACGCGCTCGGCTACTGCTGAGCGGCTTGGGATCGTGAACACGCCTGATGTGAAAATCATTGAGAATCTGACTCTGCTGACCGATAAACTGCTCGATCCGCTAAGGGAGCTGTGGGGCGGTCCGCTGAGGGTGACGAGCGGTTACCGCTGTCCTGCGTTGAACAGGGCGGTAGGGGGTGTGGTGAACTCGCATCACCTGCGGGGAATGGCGGCCGATCTGGTGACTACGGCCAACACCGCGGCGTCGCACCGGCAGCTGATGCAACGCCTGCGGGAGTCGGGACTGCGCTGGACGCAGGCTATAATGGAGCGTAACCGCCGCGGCGCGACGTGGCTGCATGTGTCGTATGATCCGGCGAGCCTGAGGGGTGAGGTGCTAAGCCGGATGGCGTAAAGAAGCCCCCTCAGAGGATGCGGGGGCTCGTGATGAGGGATTAAAAGCGGTTCATTTCTTCGGAGCCGTTGTGATGGCCGCGGTAACGGTCGCGGGTAATTCAGGAGTCTTTGCCGGGGGTGTGGGCGGCCCGGTGGTCGATGATGGATTTCATGTTGGTCTGCGCCCACTCGGTGAGTTGAAGTATGATCGGGACGAGCGATCGGCCGGTGTCGGTGAGTGAGTACTCGACTCTCGGCGGTACTTCCTGAAAGTAGCGGCGGTTGACAAGCCCGTCGGCCTCGAGTGTACGTAGGGTGTTGGCAAGTATGCGTGACGATATGTCGGGGATGCGGCGTCCGAGTTCGTTGTAGCGTATCGGCTCGTTCTCGCTCAGCACCAGTATCACAAGGAGTGCCCACTTGTTGCCGAACCTCGCCACGACATTGCGCACGGGGCAGATTTCTATGATGGAATTAAGCTGCTCTTTCTTTCTCATATTCAGATGATTTTCATAACAAAGCTACGCGATAGAGGTGAGATATGCAAGCGCGGGAGATACAAATAAAAAAATTAATTTAATTTGCTTCTGCAATTGGCTGGAAATCATCAAAAGTGATAAATAGGTTACTTAGACACGGTTTTGTAAGTGGTTGACTTGTAAAACTTAGTGTGTTATATTTGTGCAAAAGAACCATTATGTTTAACCAAATAAAAAAGCAAGACTATGACACGCAAGAACAATGATGCCGTAAAGCACACCGCACAGGCTTATCTCTGCGCAAACGCTGAAACTGAAACTCCGTCGGGAGCTTGTGGCTCAGCCTGCGGCGCAGGTGACGAGAAGCCCGAACCCAAGCCTGCTGCCTGCGGTTCAGCCTGTGGTGCCGGTGAGAAATAATTGCCGGATATAACCGAACAGAAGGCTCCGGTGGCGGTGGCTACGACGTTGCCTCACCGGAGCCTGTTTGTAAAAAAAAGCATGATCGAGAGACAACCGATGGACTATTTCGCTTTTCAGTGGCACATAACCGACAGTTGCGACCAACGTTGCGAGCACTGCTATATATTCTCGGAGGGGCATCCGCATCTGATAGAGATGCCGCCGGGGCGTGCGAGGGAGGTTGTGGAGCAGTGCGAGGAGATGTGCCGGCGCATGAACCGCCTTCCTTATTTCTACATCACCGGGGGTGATCCGCTCCTCCACAGTCATTTCGGCGAGATCCTCTCGATGCTCAAGGAGCGCGGCATCCCGTTCACGATACTGGGCAATCCGTTTCACCTGACCGACGATGTGTGCCGTTGGCTCAAATCGATGGGATGCCAGAAGTATCAGCTGTCGATCGACGGCATGAGGGAAACGCATGACTCGATACGCAAACCGGGGTCGTTTGACACGACGGTGGAAAAGATAGATGTGCTCCGTCGCAACGGCATACGTGTGGCCGTGATGACCACAGTGTCGGGCACAAATATAGATGAGATTCCCGATATTGTCGATCTCGTGGTTGACAAAGGGGTGGATGTGTTTGCGTTCGGACGTTACTGCCCTACGTCGGAAGAAAAGTCCACTCACATCGCTCCCGAGGAGTACAGGGATTTTCTCGACAGAATATGGAAAAAATTTGAGCAGCACAAGGATTCCGGCACGATCTTCAACCTGAAGGATCATCTGTGGACTCTATATCTGTATGAAAAAGGGCTGTTCAGGATTCCGGAGGAAAGTGAGCGGGACGCGATCTACGACGGATGCCACTGCGGTGACTGCCACTTCACGATATTGCCCGACGGCAATGTGATGGCTTGCCGTCGCTTTGAAAGTGTTGTGGGCAATCTGTTCAGGAAACCGCTGCATGAGCTCTGGAGAGGGGAGGAGATGGAGTATTACCGACAGTATGAAAAATTTGAGAAGTGCGCCAAGTGCGAGCTTCTGCGGTTCTGTCGCGGATGTCCGGCGGTTGCCTACGTGTATCACCGTTCTTTCTACGCGCCTGACCCCCAATGCTGGAAAAAAATATGAAAGCAGTTGTGCTGACCACCCCCTGCGGGGCGGGGGAGATGATGCTGACCGATGTGCCGGTTCCGGAGGTGCGCCCCGGTTGGGTGCTCATACGTGTAAAAGCGTTCGGTATAAATCACTCCGAGGTGCTTCTGCGCCGGTTTGAGGTGTCGCAGCCATACATCAAAAAGCCGATAATACCGGGGATAGAGTGTGTGGGTGAAATCGCTGACGCCTCCGACAGCCGCTTCGGCACGGGGGAGCGTGTGATGGCTTTGATGGGAGGGATGGGACGCAGCTTCAACGGGAGTTATGCTGAGTATGTGCTTGTGCCTGCAAGCCATGTTTTTGCAGTTGACAGCACGCTTGACTGGGGGGAACTGGCCGCGATACCTGAAACATTTTATACGGCTTACGGCTCACTGGTGCAGTCGTTGCAACTGGACCGGCGGGACACGCTGCTGATACGCGGCGGCACATCGACCGTGGGGCTTGCCGCAATACAGCTTGCAAAGGCTATGGGCGCGAGAGTGGTTGCAACTACACGCAGCGGGCGGAAAGGGGAGATGCTTAGGCGATGCGGTGCCGACGATGTGGTTCTGGAGGGGGAGGGCTTCGGCCGGAGGTTTCTGGAGAAATATCCTGCCGGGGCAAGCAAAGTGCTTGAGCTGATCGGTGCGGCAACACTGCGTGAGTCGCTTGGCGTGACGGCGGTTCATGGTATCGTGTGTCACACGGGGCTGCTCGGCGGTGTCTACGGTCTTAAGAACTTCGATCCGATAAAGGAGATTCCATCGGGCGTGTATCTCACCGGTTTCTACAGCAATACTCCAACCCAAAAGCAGATCGACGGGATGATGAGGCTCATTGAGGAGGAGGGAATACGTCCGGTGATAGCCCGTCGATATGGGTTCGGCGACATAGCCGTGGCGCATGAGCTTGCCGAGCAGCGTGGACAGACGGGCAAGATCGTTGTGATGGTCTGAGCGGTCGGGCAGTACGTTTCGTAATGCCTCCTCCGGCATAAGACATGGTTTGGTGAAAAGTAATTTATAAAAACGAAATAAATAATATAACGGGCGATTTCGTTTGCAAATTTGCATGAAAGTCGTTATATTTGTGTCGTGGTATATCATGGGGTATAACGTTGTGCTCCGGTGGATGCCGCATTTAACTTTATAACCTACTTACATTAAACCACTCATTATGTTTCGTCGCATAGCATTATCGCTCGCAGCACTTGCATGCCTCTCGCTTTCTGCCAAGAAGGATCTGACATATTTCTGGCAGGACAAGGACGGTATCATCAACGCCCAGACAGAGCTTACATTTGAGCTCGTCAATGACATCATCAACAACGACACTCCTTCGGTAGAAGCTCCGTCGCAAGCCCGTAAAGCAGCTCTCTATCTTCTTGACCAGATTTTCCACGACACCCGTCTCGACAACTCGCCTTTTGTGAGCAACTTCCTTGACGGCCGCATGGAGCTTGTACTCGCTGATCTGAAGCAGCCCCTCAACAAGGGTATGAAAGTCTATAAGCTCTACAACGATGGCTGGATTATCCGTACTCCCAAAGTGACTATCGGCTGGGATATTTACCGCGGCCGCAAAGTGAAGGATACTGACCGCCGTCTCATTAGCGACAGCATCGCTGCTGCT